>JBMNVE010000005.1:0-40489 GCA_050946655.1 Anaerovoracaceae bacterium | reverse complement strand
TTGAGATCCGAGTTCTTGCTGTCCGAATAGAATCCCACCACCTTCAGTTTATGTCCGTTGACCTTTTCAGTCATCTCCTTCCCCAGCCAAGTGGTTTCCTGATGCTTAGTATTGAGGATCACCTCGTAATCATTCTCCGGCAGTCTTCCTTTCTTGATTTCTATACTGTCCTTCATCAAGGCCACATCCAGGATCTGACCGTCTCCTTGTGGTGGCGTGGCCATAGAAGGATCTTGACCGGCGCTGTCTCCCCCGGCCATTCCCTGGGATGCGCCCATCTCCCCTTCTCCTTGGGCACCGCTGTTTGCAATGATGTTCATCATCTGATCCCGCTGCACATAGATGTTGGGGGCCGACTTATCCGTCACCCCTACAATGGTGAATTGGGGCATGTTGGGAATGGTCACTATAGAACCGATCAAGTCTTTGGCTGACTGGATCCCCGCCTGCTTGATCATCCCCATCTCCTTCAGTTCCTTCAGGGTCAGTTCATCGATGACGATTTCACTGCTTCCGGCCGGCATCTTTCCTGCGGAAAGATCCTTCTCTGTAATGGTATCCACTGCCGTGAGGGAGCCGGACAAGGATGCCTGCATGGTGAAAGTTTGGGCGTATCGATCGAAGCGCATATTGAAGTTCACCTTGGAATCTCCGGGAAGAAGATAATCCACTCCGGGATCCTGTTCATAGGCCAGGTAGTCTTCAACCTTGATCTTATTTGCCTGGATCATCAGGTAATCCTTGTTGGTCTTGACGAACTTGGAATCGGGCATGTTCAAAGCTCCTGCAATGGTACTGAGAGCATACATGATGAACATGGCAGAGATGAAAAAGCCTACTAGAAGAATCTTTTTCAGGATATGATAGTCCAACACCTTGCGAAAGCCGCCGGTGATCAAGTTGATGGGATTGAAAATCGAAGAGTGGCGAATCCTTCCCTTGGCCATCAACTTTTCTTCATCGAGCTGATACTGCTCATATTCCTCCTTGGTCATGGCACGATAATGATCGTCCACCAACTGGATGCTGGAATGGTCGTCCACGATTTCCAGCCTGGCAGCCGGATCCTTTGAACGAAGATAGATATTGCCATCTCGGATCACAATGTCCAGGCTGGCCGCCTCTCCCTTATCTCTATATATATCGATTTGATTTCCTTCATTGGAAAGGGTCTCATGACTATCCATGTCCCGCAGGTAGATCTTATTTTCCAACCGGTAATCCAAATCCTCCGAGTGAAGATTTTCTTCGTCAGAAATCACCTTTCCATCTTGAAGGCGAATGATCCTGCTGGCATAGAACTGTGCCAGTTTTTCTTCGTGGGTCACCAAGATCACCAGTTTTTTTCGGGAAATGGTCTTGATGATGTTCATGATTTCCAAGGTATTGGCGCTGTCCAAATTCCCCGTCGGCTCATCGGCAATGATGATGGAAGGGTTCTTGACGATGGCTCTTGCAATGCCTACCCGTTGGCGCTCCCCGCCGGATAGCATATCGGCATACCTCTTCCGGTATCGGTACATTCCCACCAAGTTCAAGGCGTAGTCCACTTTTTCCCGGATCTCTTCCTTATCCTTGATGCCGATCATTCGAAGGACCATGGCCACATTTTCATGGACCGTCATGTGGTCGATGAGGTTGTAGTTCTGAAAGATATATCCGATGTTCAGGTTTCTGATCTCGTCGATCTTCCCGGACCTTCTCCCGGTGATTTTCTGCCCATTGATATATATACTGCCCTTCCTTACCTTGTCTAGGCCGCCGATGACATTAAGGAGGGTCGTCTTGCCGCAGCCCGACGGCCCCAGCAGGGCAATCATCCCTTTTTCGGCTAGTTCCAGGGAGGTGTTGTTGATCACGTGGATTTCGTTTTTCTTTTTTCTATTGAAATATTTATTTACATTCTCTATTCTGACCATGATCTACGCCTCCTCTCTATGTGTTTCCATGGCGGATTTTTTGAAAATGGATCGGGCAAACTTGGATGAAATCAGGTAAGCCAGGAGCACCAATGCCAAGTAAAGGATCACATAGTCCCTCACTTTCAGGTAGGTGACCAAGTCCTTTATGAAGGACACGCCGATAAAGCCCCCGGCAGTCAAAAGAACCACCGCCAGGAATATCCCATAGGCGATATTGATGACCAAAAAGAATTCCAGATCCAAAATCCGCTTCGCTTTATTTCTGGTCATTCCCAGAATCCTCAGCGTAGAAAAGTATATCCCTCTGGATTTCATGATCAGACGTATAACGAAGTAAGCGATAAAGAAGAGCGCCAAGACCAGTATCACCACTAGGGGTACCCGAATGATGTCGGTAATTGCCGTATTGACAAAGTTGATCAGGGTGTCTGCGATGGCCAGGGGCTCAAATCCCATCTTCTTCAGTTCCGCCTTGGTCTCATCCATCAACTTCATATCCGAGACAAAGACGCTGCTCTGAAAATTCCCTTTATCGAACATGGCTTTATAGTCCCCGGGGTTTACATAGATTTCCCCATTGTGCATATCAAAGTCGCTGAGGCCAGTCTTGCTCTCCCAACTCTTCTTGTTGTAGGTGTCCGATATCTGTGCTGTCATGCTGTCACTGAAATATGGGACCTTGATGGCAATGGTAATGTTCTTCCCCATGGCCCACTGGCTGGTGAACTGATAGTGCATTTCTTCGGAGACCAGAGCCTTACCCGGCTGCACGCGGTCGTTGGGAACCACCTTGTTTTCCGATATGCCAGGCTGAACTTTATGGATCTTGTTATCGATGGTCACCTCGGTTTCGCTGAGGCCCTGATAGACCGCCAACTTCAGTTCTTCTTCTGTCCCGGAGGTCAAATAGATCTTTCCGTTGTTCTGCATAGGAATGGTTTCTGTATATTTGATGCCCACCACCTTCATTTTCTTGGAGTAAGCATCCTGATAGTTCAACGTGTATTCCTTCCCCAAGACATCTTCGGGCAAAGAATAACCGTCATCGTATCCCTCAAGGAGGATCTCATCATCCGCTTTGGGTAACCTTCCCAAATCCGGCTTGCCGGAAAGTTGCTGCAGGTCTGCCGGGAATCCGGCGAAGGTATAGGCATCCTTTTCCAGGTAGATGTCTGCATCCAGCACAATATCGTCCTTCACTACGCTTTTGATGTTTTTCGCCTTAGAAAGACGAGCATAATCTTCATCGGTAAAGGCGCTGTTATCGGCTTTTTTCAAAACGATCCGCGATGTATCCGTGTTGCGGAAATATTCGTTTATTCCCAGTTTGGCCAATTCGTCCTTCTGCTTGGCAAAGGACGTGTACTGGGAGCTGATGGCTAGGGTCACAAATAGGAAGACAATCAAAAGCAAGAAGAACTTGGTCAGGATGTTAAAGGTGTTCCTCACCCCCAGCCGCACCATGCTTCCTCCTCTGATTTCCAGGGAAGAACCATTTTTGTCGGGAGTTTCTTCTCCGGTGATTTCCATGGACGTCTCTCGATTCCCAACCACTTTGTCTTCCACTACCCGGCCGTCGTGCATCTTGATCACCCTTGTGGCCTGATCGGCAAATTGATCAAAGTTGTGGGTCACCACAATGATCAGACGATCTTCCGCCAAGTCTTTGAGCAACTGGATGATGCCCTGAGCAGAAGCACTGTCCAGGTTCCCCGTGGGCTCATCGGCAACGATGACTGAAGTTTCCTTGGCCAAGGCACGGGCGATGGACACCCTCTGTTTCTGCCCACCGGACAGCTTGGATGCTTTTGTATTGGTGTACTCTTCCAGCCCCACCTTTTGGATGATCTCCGGGACTTTCTTTTTCGTTTCCTCTTTGGAGCATCCGTTGATGAGCATGATCAATTCCACGTTTTGGTAGACCGTGTAACTATTGATCAAGTTGAAGTTCTGAAAAATATTTCCGATGTACTTTTTGCGATAGATCTCAAAATCCTTCGTTGTATAATGGCTGGTCTCCTCGCCATTGATGTACATCTCCCCCTCTTCATAGGTATCCAGCCCGGAGATCACATTGAGCAATGTAGATTTCCCGCTCCCCGATTCGCCGGTGATGACGACAAATTCTCCAACATGGAGATCCATGTTCACCTTAGTGATCCCACTGGCGATAATCCCCTTGCTGTAGTAAAATTTAGAGACACTGTTTAGTTTGATCATACACATTCCCTCTCTTGTATGTGCTGAAAAGCACCATACCTGCATCGATTCCAACAAAAGTATATGTACGGGGAAACCATTTATCAACAAGTGTTACGGTTTTGTTATGTGTCTTTTTTGTCACAAAAAATCGAGACCGCCCCACTGTTGGGACGGCCCCGATCTATAGAGAATGGATGAGGACGCTATATACTACCTCAGTTGTACTATATAGCATTATCATACTAACACAAAAAAACCATCTTGACCCTACCCGTGGCGGGTAGTCTTTTGATTTTTTTGCAGTTTTTTTGACCGGTCATTCCATAGCATGGATTTTCAATCCCCCTCTTCCTATGTCCCTGGTCCCAAGACCCACTCCGGTTTTCTTTATTACGGACACTTCTCCTCTTTTGGCACCCATGCCAATGAGGAGGCCAAGACCCGTAGGAGTCACCATTTCCGTTTCTGCGTCATCGGTAACAAAGTCGTATTCACGCCCCTCCATCATGGCGGCCACCGCCGGCACCGGTACGGGGATCACCCCGTGGCTGCACCGGATGGTCCCATGCCCGTCGTGTATGGGGGAGCAGTAGATCTCCAGTGGATCCAGCTGATCCACTGCGATGGCAGCGCCGACGATGTTCTCAATGGCTCTGTCCCTCCCCACTTCATGGAAGTGGACCGTTTCCAAAGTTTCACCGTGGACCTCTGCTTCTGCAGCCGCGATCACCTGATAGGTTCGAAGGGCTATGGCCTTGGCACGGTCCGACAATTCCCCCGCACCAATGATGGACTTCACTTCCTCATAGCTGCGACTGTGATGATGGGTCCCTTCTCCCTGATGGCCGTGATCTTGCCTCTGATGCAAACCCAAACTCTTGACTCCCTTGTCACAAATTTCTTCATCGGCCCCTAAGTCCAGCAGGGCCGACAAGACCATGTCGCTACTGATACCGTTGGTACAGTCTATGTATAGTTTCATTTCTTCTTCCTCACCTGTTTATCTTTGAAGCCAGACAGGCGGCTCCGTAACCGTTATCGATGTTTACCACGCCGACACCGGGGGCACAGCTGTTGAGCATGGCCAGGAGGGATGCCAGTCCCCCAAAATGAGCCCCGTATCCCACGCTGGTGGGAACGGCAATCACCGGGCTTTCCACCAGGCCGCCCAGAACGCTGGGAAGAGCCCCCTCCATTCCGGCTACTACAATGACCACCCTGGCCTCCCGTATTTCCTCCAGCCGGTCAAAGAGCCTATGGATCCCCGCAACGCCCACATCGTATATGCGGCTCACCGGGTTGCCCAGCAGCTCAGCAGTCACCGCCGCCTCTTCTCCTACGGGGATATCCGCCGTTCCCGCCGTCACTACAGCTACTATGCCTTCCTTCTTCGGCACATCTCCTTTCGCAACGGCAATGATCCGTGCTTCCTCGTAATACTTCGCTTCAGGCACCCTCTTTTTCGTCTCTTCATAATCCGCCGGGGTAGCACGAGTGCCGAAGATGCTTTCTTCTCCCTCCGCTAAGGTCTGTATGATTTCCGCCACCTGAGTGCTTTTCTTTCCTTGACAAAAAACAGCTTCCGGTGCTCCCGTACGCTGCTTTCTGATCAGGTCCAAATTAGCAAAGCCCAAATCTTTTGTCCTGTCCATCCGCTTTATCCCTCTTTCTCTGTCCGCCACGCCGCATCTACTACATGTTGCAACAATATGCCGGTAGTCACCGAACCCACACCTCCCGGAACCGGTGTGATCGCCCGCACCTTGCCCATGGCTTGGTCAAAGTCAACATCACCCAGGAGTTTTCCTTCTTCGTCCATATTGATGCCCACATCGATGATCACCTGATCCTCTCTAAAGAAGGACTCACCGATCACCTTTGCTTTACCTGCTGCGACGATGAGGATATCAGCCTCTCTTGCCAGTTTGTCCATTTCCCTCGTCCGTGTATGACACATGGTCACCGTGGCATTGGCAGCCAAAAGCATCATGGCTACCGGCTTTCCTACCACCAGGCTACGTCCAATGACCACAGCCCGCTTCCCTTCAAGGCTTTCTCCATAATATTCCAGGGTTTCCATGCATGCACGGGCAGTGCAGGGGGGATAACCCAGTTCATCATTCATGAAGACTCCCGCCATGGATCCGGCCGTTATGCCGTCAACATCCTTTCGCGGAGAGAGGGTTTCCCGCACCTTTCCATCGTCGATATGCGCCGGGAGAGGTCTGAAAATCAAAAGTCCGTGGATTTTTTCATCCTTGTTGATTTCTTCTATGAGCGTCAGAACTTCTTTTTCTCCGGTTTCTTCCGGCAGTATGAAATTGCGCACCTGAACGCCAATGGACTCGGCCCTCCTCATGGCGCCTTTTTCATAAGCTACAGAACCGGGATCGTCTCCCACCCGAAGAATTCCCAGCGTCGGGCATATGCCCTTTTGCTCAAGGTCGGAAACGGACAGGCGCAACTTTTCATTCAGTGCATCCACCACTTCCTTCCCCTTCCATATCTCTGTCATGATCTACCCCCTTATTGTGTCCGACACCTCTTGATAGATGTCATCGGCAAGTTTCATATACTTATCCAGCAGTTCGGTGGCTTTTTCTTCCAGCGCAGCGGCCCGATGGCGGTCCGCCATCCCGGTGGTGTTGATAAACACGTTCAGGCTAGCCCCTTGAAGTGCTGCCTTGCAAAATATCACACCTGTACCCACATCGGAAATGGCCAGCCTCGTACCCTTTTTCCCAAATTCCCGGTGAAGCTCAATGGCTTGGCCGCATTTTTCCATGATTTCCAGCGGCACCATGGCGGCGTTGTTAAGGCATATCTCCATGACACGTGCCTTTTCTTCTCTTTCTTCTTCCGTTTCTTTGGGCATCCCGTAGGCTTCTGCCAAAGGTGCAAAGGCAACTGCATCCTTTTCGATCAGAGTCAAAAGTTCCAATTGCAGTCTATCCGCCTTATGGCAAAGGGCTTCGATATCAGCCTGTACATGGGCATATTTCTTTTTTCCCAGGGTAAGAGATCCCACCATATTTCCCAAGGCTGTTCCCACAGCCCCCACGAGAGCCGATGCTCCGCCGCCTCCCGGAACGGGATCTTTTCCCCCTAAAACTTCAACAAAATCCCTACAACTTCTATCCATTTCTCTCTCCTAAAATAATCCGGAAACCTTCCCGCTTCTGTCCACATCGATCTTCTCAGCAGCAGGCACCTTAGGCAGTCCCGGCATCGTCATAATGTCCCCCGTCAATGCAACGATGAATCCTGCCCCCGCAGAAACCTTCAGATTTCGAATGGTCACGGTAAACCCCTCCGGAGCACCCAGCAGGGAAGGATCATCGGAAAAGCTGTATTGGGTCTTTGCCATGCAGACAGGAAGATCGCCAAATCCCAGCTTCGTCAACTGATCCAACTGCTTCTTTGCAATGGGTCCAAAGGAAATATCTTTTGCTCTATAGACTTTTTTTGCAATGGCTTCTATCTTCTCTTCGATCGTATCCTTCACATCGTAGGTAAACGCAAAGTTGTTGGGCTCTTCACAGAGGCGAACCACTTCTTCTGCCAAAGCCGCTCCCCCTTTCCCGCCGTTCTCCCATACCTTGGACAAAGCCACACGAACGTCCAGGGCTTTACACTTCTCCTCTACCAGAGCAAGCTCGGCATCCGTATCTGTCGGGAAGGCGTTGATGGCAACCACTGCCGGCAGTCCAAAGACCTTTGTCATGTTTTCCACATGTTGAAGAAGGTTGGGTAAACCTTTTTCCAGTGCCTCTAAGTTCTCATGGTTCAATCGGGCTTTTTCCACGCCACCATGGTGCTTCAAAGCGCGAACCGTTGCAACAATCACTACCGCCGAAGGTTTCAATCCGGACATCCGGCACTTGATATCCAGGAACTTTTCCGCTCCCAAATCACCGCCGAAACCGGCCTCCGTCACCACATAGTCGGCCATCTTCAATGCCATGCGGGTAGCCATGATGGAATTGCACCCGTGAGCGATATTGGCAAAGGGTCCGCCGTGGATAAATGCAGGGGTATGCTCCAAGGTCTGGACCAGATTGGGCTTAAGGGCATCTTTCAGAAGAGCTGCCATAGCTCCTGCTGCTCCCAGATCACCTGCGGTCACCGGATCGTCATGGTAGGTGTACCCCACCACGATCTTTCCGACTCTTTCTTTCAAGTCCAAAATATCTCCGGAAAGGCAAAGGATGGCCATGATCTCACTGGCGACAGTAATATCGAAGCCGTCCTCTCTGGGCATGCCGTGAGGCTTCCCTCCCAGTCCATCCACTATGTTTCTCAGCTGTCGGTCATTCATATCCACGCAGCGTCTCCAGGTGATCTTTCTGGGATCTATATTCAGATCATTTCCCTGCTGGATGTGATTGTCCACCATAGCGGCAAGCAAGTTGTTCGCCGCACTGATGGCATGCATATCCCCGGTAAAGTGCAGGTTGATATCTTCCATGGGTACCACTTGAGCATAGCCGCCTCCGGCCGCCCCGCCCTTGACGCCAAACACCGGTCCCATGGACGGCTCTCGAAGAGCCACAAAGGATTTCTTTCCGATGACGCGAAGTCCATCGGCAAGGCCTACAGTAGTGGTAGTCTTTCCTTCCCCCGCAGGAGTGGGGGTAATGGCGGTGACCAGGATCAGTTTTCCGTCCTGTACATCTTTGCGATCCTCTAAAATTTTGTAATCGATCTTTGCCTTGTAATTCCCGTACAGTTCAACGTATTTTTCATCGATTCCCGCCTTCCGGGCAATGTCCGATATGTTTTCTATCCTTGTTTCCTGTGCGATTTGTATGTCCGATTTAAAGCTCATTCTTACTCCTCCTACATGTTCAAAATGTACCTCGCAAGCCGGAATCATTGATGATTTCGGCAAGATCCTTGTACTTATTCAGGGAATAAATATGCAAACCGTCAATACCCAAGTTGATGTACTTGTAAATGAGATTAATGGTATACTCCTTCCCGGCCTTTTTGAATTCCGCCGGGTCATCTCCGTATCTTCCGATGATTTCCGCCACTTCCGCGGGAATGGAGCAGCCGTTGGATAAGGTCATTCTGATGAGACCGTCCTTGAAAAGAACCGGCATCACCCCAACGATCATGGGTATATGGACCCCTGCCTTTCGAATCTTGTCCAGGTATCTTTCATATGTCTCCACATCGTAGCAGAATTGGGTCATGAGAAACTCCGCACCGTTGTCCTGCTTGGAGCGCAGGTGAGCAATGTCCGCATCCAGACTCCTGGCCGTCAAATGTTTCTCCGGATAACAAGCGCCTCCCACACAAAAATCAGGGAACTCCTCTTTGATGTATCGGATAAGCCTATCTCCATGAGAAAAGTAGCCACGGGTGTCCTCCCACCCCTGGGGAAGATCTCCTCTCAGGGCCAGGATGTTCTTGATCCCCATGTCACGGTATTCTTTCATTGCCGCAAAAATGTCCTCTCTATCGTTGCCGATACAGGTATAGTGGCTCATGGCATTGTTGCCGCTATCGTGGATCGCCTTGCAGATCTCAACATTTCTGCCCTTGTTGGTGCCTCCGGCGCCATAGGTGCAACTGATGTAATCGGGATGGAATTGGTACAACTTGTCCAGAGTTTCCAGAAGTGGCTCCATGGGCTGATCCGTCTTTGGGGGGAACACTTCAAAGGAAAAACTCATTTTCTTTTTCAATATTTCACTGATTTTCATAATTTCACACTTTCACTTTTAATATCCATACTAAAGTCCATTCTACCCGTATCCCCATTACTTGTCAAAATGTTCTGTACTATTTTTCAAGAAACTTCTACGGTGAATGGGGCAGATTCCCTGCCTTGCGATCCCCTCATAATGGGCTTTTGTGCCATACCCCTTGTTTCGCTCAAAAGCATATCCGGGAAAGATCTCACTGTACTTCACCATGAGATCATCTCTGGTCACCTTGGCCAGGATAGAGGCGGCAGCGATAGAAAGACTTTTGCTGTCGCCACCGACGATGGCCGTCTGGGGAAGATCCAAATCCTGCAAAGTGACCGCATCCAGGAGCACGTGGGAAATGGGTTTCTCCATCGTGTTGAGGAGCATTTCGTTGGCCTTATGGATGGCCACCCTCATTGCTCCCTTGGTGGCTTCCAATATATTGATCCGGTCAATGACCTTTTCATCAGCCATGGCCAGTCCGTATGCCAAGGCGCTTTCCTTGATGATGATAGCCATTTCATTTCGCTTCTTCTCCGTCAGCTTTTTAGAGTCATCTATCCCCGGGACGGAAAAGTCCCTGGGCAAAACCACACAAGCAGCCACCACAGGCCCTGCCAAAGGCCCTCTGCCCACTTCATCCACTCCGCCTAAAAACTCGGCCTCTTCCCCATAAAAGCGGGCCTCAAATGCCTTCATGTTCTTTAGCTTCTCCCGGAGCATTTCCTCTCTCTCGGCCTTCTTCATCCTCCCACCTTCTCCAAAGTGATCCTTCCGATATTTCCCCCTCTAAACTCGTCCAGCAGTGTCCTTGCCGTTCGTTCATAATCCACCAGTCCGCCTCTCTTGAGGAACCCTCTCTTTGTCCCGATGGCCTCCATGGTCCCAAGGGGAGCATCCTCCAGAGCCTCCAGCTTGTATCTTTTTTTCAAAAGTTCCGGGTAATCCCCCTGCAGGTAAGCGACCAGGTCCAGGGCCAAGGTTTCCAGATCCAGTATTTCATCCCGGATAGATCCGCAAAAAGCCAGATTCTTTCCCACCAAAGGATCTTCAAACTTAGGCCAAAGGATGCCCGGTGTATCCAGCAGCTGCATCTCCCCCGGAATGGTCAGCCACTGCTTTCCCTTAGTGACCCCTGGTTTATCTCCCGTCTGAGTGCTCTTTTTGCCGGTCATCCTATTGATAAAGGAAGATTTTCCAACATTAGGAACGCCCACCACCATAAGCCTGTACGGTAGGTTGGTTCGCTTTCCCTTCCTTCTTTTCTTCCTTCCCTCCAAGTCCTTCAGGAGCGCCTTGATCCCATCCCCTCTGTTGGCATTGACTAGCAAGGCATCTCCTTCCACCCTGCGAAAATGCTCCACCCAACGATCGTTTTCCTTGCCGTCTGCCAGGTCACTTTTGTTCAGGAGCACCAATTTCTCCTTGTCTCCCATGATCTCGTGGAGGATAGGGTTTCTGCTGGACCTGGGAATTCGCGCATCCAAAATCTCCACAACAAGATCCACCACTTTGATGTTTTCAGTGATGAGCTCTCTGGTCTTTTTCATATGTCCGGGATACCAGTTGATTTGATCCGTTGCCATCTCTGTTCCTTTCTTTAGGTAAAGCAAAAGGGACCCCTGTAGCGGATCCCCTTCTGTTTACTCTTCTGTTTTTTCTTCGGCAGACCCTACAGTTTCTTCTGTTGCTTCTGCAGGCTCTTCAGCAACTTCCTCCGCAGCATCTGCTTCGGCTTTTGCTTCCTCCGCCGCTTTTGCGGCTTTTTCTGCTTCGACTTTGGCCTTGGCCGCCGCTTCCGCTTCTTCCGCCACTCTTGCTGACTCTTGGGCTTCCGCTTCTGCCGCAGCAATTGCTGCCGCTTCCGCTTCGATCTGCTCCTGTGTCAAGATTCTCGCCTTGATCTTGGCAGACTTGCCGGTTCTCTCACGCATGTAGTGAAGTTTTGCTCTTCTGACTTTACCGGTCTTGACCACTTCGATCTTATCGATCTTGGGTGAATGCAACGGGAAAGTCTTCTCCACACCTACACCGGATGCCAGTCTTCTCACGGTAAAGGTTTCTCTAACGCCACCGTGCTGTCTCTTGAGCACAAATCCTTCGAAAATCTGGATTCTCTCTCTGGTCCCTTCCTTGATCTTGATGTGGACCTTGACCGTATCACCCACGTTAAATGCCGGGATATCACTTTTCTTGTATTCTGCTGTGATTTGATCTAATACATTCATTGGTATTCCTCCTTCCCTCATAGACGTTCATGGCGCGCATTAATACTCCCGCCCAGAGGACCGCCCGTAATAACTCGTCTAGTGTATCATGGGAAGTTGGGCAAAGCAAGTGTTTTTTTGCCTGAATTCACTGGGCGATGTATTCACGCCCTGGGGTGAGTCTTGTCGTAGACGTCCTTGATCCTGTTTTTGGTCACGGACAGATAGATCTGTGTAGCGGAAAGGTCTTCGTGTCCCAACAGTTCCTGGAGGGATTTCAGATCGGCACCGTTTTGGATCATGTGAACGGCGAAGGAGTTCCGCAGGATATGGGGGGTGATTTTGTTTTCCATCCCCGCACGGACCCCGTATTCTTTCAGTATCTTCCACAGTCCTTGCCGGGTCAGTTGTTTTCCATAGAAATTCACGAAAAGAGCGGTCTCGTCCCGGTTGCCTTTGACAAGCATGTCCCTGCCCCGATAGATGTATTCTTCCATGGCTGCCCTGGCGGGACCGCCCATGGGAATGATCCTCGCCTTTCCTGAATCTCCCGGGCAGGTAAAGAAGCCGATCCGAAGGTTCACATCGTTCAGCGATGCGTAGATCAGTTCGTTGACTCGGATCCCCGTGGCATAGAGCAGCTCCAAGATAGCGCGATCCCTCTTGCCCTTTACACTATTGTCGGGAAGAGAAAGCAAATGATCCACTTCTTCGATGGTAAGGTACTCTATCTCTTTTCTTTCCACCTTGGGTGATTTGATGTTGCGGGTGGGATTTTCTGTCATCTCACCTTTTTCTTCAATGAGGAATCGGTAGAACCCTCTAATAGAGGCCAGCTTTCTGTTTATGGTAGATGCGGACTTGCCGCTTTTTCTCAACATGAACAAGTAGGAGACCACTTCTGTGTTGGTCACTTCCTTGGGATCATCCGTCCCCTTTTCCCGGAGAAAAGCAAAAAAACCCAGCATGTCTCGCTTGTACGCTTCCTGGGTATTCCATGACATTTTTTTCCCTGTCTTCAAATGCTCGATGAATGATTCCAAATACATAGTTGTCCCCTTTTGCCCTTTGTCTATACTAGTATACTACCCCTCCATCCGGTTTACAATAATAAAGCCCTCATTTTTGTCATAAGGATGGCGATAATGGTTTTTGCATCTTTGATCTCCCCCTTCATGACCATATCCAAGGCCAGTTCAAAGTCCATTTCTATCACTTCTATGGCCTCATTGTCATCAAAGTCTGTGTCCCCTGGCGTTAAGTCCTGAGCTAAATAAATGTGGACTACTTCCTGGGTATATCCCACCGATGGTAGCATTTCCGTGAGAAGAGAAACCTTCCCGGCCTGATATCCCGTCTCCTCCCTCAGCTCCCGCTTGACCGTATCAAAGGGGTCGTCCCCCTTTTCGATCTTTCCCGCCGGCACTTCCAGGATAGCGCCGTCAAAAGCCTTCCGATACTGCCTGACCATGACGATCTTTCCCTCAGCGGTAATGGCCGCCACCGCCGCGCCACCGTTATGCTCCACGATTTCCCGATAAGACTCTCCGTCTCTTGTGGTCACCCGGTCTTTTCTTAAATTAAGAATTTTCCCTTCATAGATCCGCTGCGAATCCAGCGTTTTTTCTTCCACGATCATTTGCTCATCACCTTAGATTTTTCCAGGGCTGCCTGGAATCCTTCCGCTACATTATCCATAAAACCGTTATCATAGAGAGCATTGACCGCTTCTATGGTAGTACCTCCGGGGGAGCACACATTGATCCTAAGCCGCTCCGGACTTTCTCCCGTTTCCAATACCATCTTGGCCGCTCCCAAAACTGCTTGGGCTGCAAACTCAATGGCAGTCTCATATTCCATGCCGTTTTTTTCTGCCGCCCTTGCTAGAGAATCGATGTACATATAGGTGTAGGCGGGACTGCTGCCGGAAACGCCCACTACGCAGTGGATCATTTCCTCCGGGACTTCCTCTGCTCTTCCCAGAGAGCGAAAGATGCCCAGAACCTTGTCAAACAGCTGATCTGTTACATTGGTATTGCGACTGAGGGAAGTCATCCCTTCTCCCACTAGAACGGGGGTGTTGGGCATGGTGCGAATGATCATGGCATCCTTTCCCAGGACTTCTTCCATCTTTTCCATGGTGATCCCAGCCGCGATGGACACGATTGCCTTCTCCGGGGAGAACTCCGGTGCTACGCGGGCAAGCACCCGGGGGAAGTCCTTAGGCTTGACCGCCAGCACAATGATCCGGCACTTTTTCACCAATTCCTCTATGGATCCACAGGGGGTCACCTTGTTCTCCCGGCAAAATGCTTCCAACCTGTCCTTTGTGCGAGAAAACGCAAAGAGGCGGTCTTTCGCCTCTTCATCATGAGCGAGATAACCCTTCACGATCCCACCGCCCATATTGCCGATCCCGATAAAACCGATATCCATACTGCTTCTTTCCTCTCTTTATCTGTTCATATCGTTCCAAAAGAACACAGTGCCTCTTTCTTCTCCATCCAAGGCATTGCGCAGAACATCTTTCCTCTTGCCGTTGAGCAGGATGGTGGGGATATAGTACTCTCCGGCCTTTCTGGCGGCTTCGATCTTGGTGGCGATGCCGCCCACGCCGAAAGCACTTTTCCCTCTCATATCTATCTCGTCCAGGAGGCCATCGATATCATACACTTCTTCGATCAGTTCCGCCCCCGGATTCCCTTTGGGATCCCGGTCAAATACTCCGTCGATATCGCTGAGACACACCAGTACATCGGCATTCCAAAGATTTGCTGTCAATGCGCTGAGTGTATCATTGTCGCCGATCTTTATCTCCTCGACGCTGACGCTGTCGTTTTCATTGATAATGGGGATCACCCCTTCATCCACCATAGTAAACAGGGTATTGCGGATATGCAAAGTTCTCTGATCATTAGAGAAGTCGTCCCTGGTCAAAAGGATCTGCCCCACATGCAAGCCGTAGTCCCAAAAAAACTCCTTATATGCCATCATCAGTTCTACTTGACCGATGGCGCACAATGCCTGCTTGTAGTTCATGTCCCCTCTGCGAGACCATTTGTTGATGGCACCTACGCCACAGATCCCGGCGCCGGAGGAAACGATGATGACCTGCTTGCCCAGATCGATCATTTCACTGACCTGTTCTACGATGTTGTGCATGATCTCCTTGTTCACTGCCCCGTCATCGTTTGAGAGCACGTTGCTCCCGATCTTTACCACTATCTTTTTGCTGTCCTTCAATACTTCGCTGATTGCTTCCATTGCCCTCTCCTTCTGCATGCACATTATTGGATAATTATATCACCTTTGAGAAGAATGGGAAGGTGCAACAGGAAAAAACATTTTCTTTCCGGCAGAAATAAAAAAACACATGGTTTGGAGAACTATTCAAAAAATAATCTTGCATTTTACTTCAGCCTATACTATACTGAAAACGTGAAAAGTCTGAAAAGACGTTTCGCAAATCTCTAATCCCAAAACCCCCTTTTGAACAAGAATCCCTGTCATGCAGGGATTCTTGTTTTTCATGATCTGTGGTACAATGAAGCATGGAAATCAGAGAAACCATTTTTACAAAACGAAATGAACCCTATCCACCCTTTGAAACATATTTCGGGGATCTTTCCATGGGGGTGCTGGACATCGAGACCACAGGACTTTCTCCCGCATCTTCACAAGTGATACTGGCAGGCCTTCTGCTTCCCGCTCCTTCGGGGGATGGGTGGATCATGAAACAGTATTTTGCTGAAGACCCGAGGGAGGAGGAAACTCTCCTTGCTGCACTTTATGAAGACTATTCCCCTTTGGATTTTGTGGTGACCTACAATGGGCGCTCCTTCGATCTACCCTTTCTGGAGGGAAGGCGGGAAAGCCTCGGTCTTTCGCCCCTTCCACGTCGGTACAATTTGGATCTTTATAAGTTGGTGCGGGATTTCTCCGATATCGGTAGGTTCACGCCTAATCTGAAACAGAAGACCTTGGAAAGTTTCCTGGGTCTTTGGGAGAACAGGACGGATGAGATCTCCGGCGGAGAGAGCGCCAGTCTCTATATGGACTACCTGATCACCGGCGCTGCCGACTTGAAAGAGAAGATCATGCTCCATAACTGTGATGATGTGCTACAATTATATCGACTTATGAGGGTACTCTCCAGGGTGGATCTCCACAAAGCCATGTACCGTTCCGGGTTCCCGCTGACATTGGATGAGCATAAGTATATCATCCAGAGCATCGGACTTGGAAAAGACCGGCTACAGATACAAGGCATGCAGATCACCGCTCCGGTAAAGTATGTGTACTACGGCGATGATCTTCCCTACTTTCGGTTTTCTGAAGATGGATTTTCCTTTACCATCCCTACCTTGAGCCATAAAAACCTGGTTTTGGTGGATGGACGTCAGCTTGGGGTCGCTACAGTTAATGCCATGGAAGGCTATTCCGTCATCAAGAAATCAGAAGAGATAAATTACAGCGAAATCAATTTGTTGGTGCGATTATTGTTGGAAAGGATAATAAAACAATGGATTACAAAGAAATAGCAAGAAAGGTTAAGGCCGATAGCGCGATCATGGGATCTCTTCCCAACGAAAAGAGAATTGCTGCCCTCAAGGCGATCGAAAGTGCCCTGGATGGGGGAAGAGATGAGATTTTTGCAGCCAATGAAAGGGATCTTTCTGTAGGAAAAGATCTTCCCAAACCCATCCTGGACCGCTTAAAGTTCGATGAACATAAACTGGCTGACTGCATACAGGGAATACGGGATCTTCAAGATCTTCCCGATCCGCTGTTCAAGGTGCTTTTGGAGAGAGAATTGGACACGGATTTGACCCTGACAAAGGTCACTTGCCCCATCGGTGTCATTGGCGTGATTTTTGAATCCCGGCCCGATGCCCTGGTCCAAATCTCTGCTCTGTGCATCCGAAGTGGAAACTGCGCCATCCTAAAAGGGGGAAGCGAAGCAAAGAACACCAACAAGGTCCTATTTGACCTGATCCATAAGGCAGGCGTAGAAGCCGGGCTGCCTGAAGGGTTCGCCGCACTGGTGGAGGATCGAAGCGGCATCAATGAACTTCTGGGTTGCGATGATTCCATCGATCTGATTATTCCCAGGGGAAGCAACCAGTTCGTCCAGTACATCATGGCTAATTCCAAGATCCCCGTTATGGGCCATGCCGACGGGATCTGCCACATCTATGTGGATGCGTCCGCTGATCTGGACAAGGCTATCCCCATTATTGTGGATGCTAAGACCCAGTATGTGGCTGCCTGCAATACTGTGGAAACCCTTCTTCTCCATGAAGCCATCGCCCAAGAGGTCCTGGACCTTCTTTCCGCCTACCCGATAGAGTTGCGCAAGGCAACGGGACCATCGGACTACAGGGAGTACTCGGACTATATCCTGACCACCAAGGAGGTCTCGGGGCTGGATGAGGCCATCACCCACATCAATCGCTACGGTTCACACCACACAGACTGCATCCTTGCCCGGGATGAGGACGCCATCGATCAGTTCATGAGCTATGTGGATTCGGCAGGAGTTTACAGCAACTGCTCTACTCGATTTGCCGACGGCTTCCGCTACGGGTTCGGCGCGGAAGTGGGAATCAGCACAGGGAAACTTCATGCCAGAGGCCCGGTAGGTCTGGAAGGCCTGGTCACCTATAAGTACAAACTTCGGGGGAAAGGGCAAATCGTTGCCGACTATGCCTCCGGGAAGAAACAGTTTTGCCACAAGGACAAATAATGCGGCGGCTCTGCACCAGAGAGAATCGATCTTAAGGGATCCTGCCCTCGAAGTGGAATTCGGTATCCTGGAAATCCTGTACCGAGGATTTTCTCCATTTCCGCTTTTTCACCCCCAAAAAAGGAGATAATTTTTCCTCACGATTTTTTAGTCAGTTTTGGGAATGGGCATTTTTGTGGGTTCTTGTCCTTGCTGATCAAAAGGCACATCTTCTTTTCCACAAAAAAGTCTCCATATGACAGAGATGAAACATGGAGGTGGAGATTTCGTCTCCATCTCCATGTCATTTTTTTGCAATATGGAGAAAAAACATGGCACAGCAGATTATCGCTCTTCTCTTCCCGGATCTCCTTCTATATATTCCCTGATGATCCGAATGGCCTCATCGATGTGATGGCCGATGGGTTTTTCAGGAACGCCTACCACATGGATGCGGCAACGATTAAAGGGAAGCAAAACTTTGAAGGTATGGCTTCCGCCGATGGCCGTAGCCATGGCCGGGCTCAGTTCTCCCATCATGGAGTTTGCCGATAGGATCCCGATGACCCCTACCACAATATCCACATGTTGCATGTTGTGTATAATTGCATTTTCTCCTGTGGCACCCTCATCGGCACCGGCTCGAAGCATCTGACCGGTAGCGATGGAATTGGTCCCTAGGGCAATGATATTCACCTCGGGAAGAGCCTTCCTTATTTTTTCCACGATGGCTCTGCCTACACCACCGCCTTGCCCGTCAACTACTGCGATGTTCATTTCCGATCTCCTTTTTCTTTTTTATCATTCCTGTGGTCCACTTTTCAACTTCAACAATGAGGAAAACCAGTAAGCCTCCGGCTAAGGGGATCAGCCACCCTTCCGGCGGGAGAGGAGCTGTCTGGAAAAGTATATTCGCTATGGGCAGATAAGTAAACAACAATTGGAAAAAAACCAATAATCCTACTGCTGCAAAAGCAAATTTGTTGTTAAAAAAACCTTTTCCCAAGGCCGGTTCCATGATCCGTTTACAGTTGAACAAGTAAAACAGTTCACAGACCACTAAAGTATTCACCGCCACGGTTCTGGAGTAGCCCAACCCATATCCTTGCTGGTAGAAATGCTGAAAGGCGAAGACCGTAAAAAAAGTCACGATCAAGACGACATAGCCAATACGCGCTACAAAGTACCGGCTGATACCCGCTCCCCTGGACCTTGTAGGGTCTGCTGGCCGTGTGAAGGGCAACAACAGTCATCTCATTTTTTGTCAAAGTCCCTGTCTTGTCCGAACAGATAACGGACACCGACCCCAGTGTTTCTACTGAGGGAAGCTTTCTAATAATGGCATTTCTCTTTGCCATCTTCTGTACACCGATGGCCAAGGTGATGGTCATCACTGCAGGTAATCCTTCCGGTATAGAGGCAACGGCAATGCCGATGATGGCAAGCATCATCTCGCCCACCGGGATCCCTCTGACGAAGTAGCCAAAGAGGAAGGCAAGCAAAGAAACCACCACGATGAACACAGAAAGGTAGATGCCAAATTGGTTGATTTTTTTTTACAAGAGGGGTAGTGGTTTCTTCCACTTCGGACATGAGTCGATTGATATTCCCAAGCTCAGTGTTTTCTCCGGTTGCCACCACTATGCCGGTTCCGGACCCATTGCGTACGCTGGTACCCATATATGTCATAGAAGTTCGATCTCCAAGATCCGCACCTTCCCCCACAACCTCGGGGGTCTTTATGACTTCCTCGGCCTCTCCGGTGAGAGATGCCTCCTCCACGCGAAGATTTGAGGCTTCTATAATACGCAGGTCGGCAGGGATCTTGTCCCCGGCCTTCACAAATACCACATCCCCCGGAACCAACTTCTCCGTATCCAGCTGCGATTTCCGTCCACCTCTTATCACCGTTGCGGTAACCGACATCATATCCCGTATACTGTCCAGTGCTTTTTCCGCTCTATCTTCCTGAATAAATCCGATGATTGCGTTGATGATCACACCGCCGATGATCACACCCATATCTATCCAGTGTTGCATAAAGCCGGTGATGACGGCGGCCACGATAAGGACGTAAATCAGGGCATTGTTGAAATGCCCCAAAAACATGAGGAGTCGACTTTTCTTCTTCGCCTCCGGCAGCTTGTTTTCTCCAAAATATTGTAGTCTATCCCTTGCCTCCTCCGGAGGCAGGCCTTCTTCTGTTATCTCATACAGGGAAAGTATTTCCTCTTGTTCTATACTCTCCCAACTCCTCTTTTTCAATAAATCATCGTACAAGTTTGTCATGCGGGGGTCACTCCTTTCGTTGTGGCTTGAAAAAGATAAAGATCACCACAAACAATACACTCTCGCATCGTATTTTTAATAGATGGGCTCCGTATACCAGATATCTCTGGCATAATCCCTTATGCTCCTGTCGGCAGAGAATCTGCCTGATTTTGCGATGTTCACAAGAGACATGCGGTTCCAGGATAGGACATCTTCGTAACTTCGGTTCATTTCGTCATGGGCTCTGCAATAATCCGCAAAATCCTCCAAGCACATGTACGGATCCGGGATCCCGTAAGTTCCTATCAAGAGATATTTTTTCAGTTCGGCAAAGGATAGCCCGTCAAAACCCTTTTCCAGGCGATCCACGACTCTCCTGAGCACCGGATCTTCTGCATATCGGCTTTCGGGAGCATAACCCCGGCTCAAAGTGGTCTGGACCGTCTTGGTATCCTGACCGAAGATAAAGATGTTCTCCTCTCCCACCGATTCAAAGATTTCTACGTTGGCACCGTCCATGGTACCGATGGTCACCGCTCCGTTGATCATCATCTTCATATTTCCCGTACCGCTGGCTTCCTTCCCTGCCAGAGAAATTTGCTGGCTGACCTCTGTTGCCGGCATCATCGCTTCAGCCATGGAAACATTGTAATTTTCCAGGAAGATCACCCTCAACTTTGCTGCGATCTTGGGACTTTTTTCAATCTCCGCTCCGATTTTGGCAATCAACTGAATGATGTTCTTGGCGATGTAATAGTTTGGAGCCGTCTTTGCCGCAAAGAAATAGGTTTCCGGCCGCATCTCCTTGTCCGGGTTTTCCAGTAATTCCTGATAGCGACTGATGATGCGAAGGGCATTGAGCAGTTGCCTCTTGTACTCGTGAAGTCGCTTGGCCTGGACGATGAAAATAGAGTCGGGATCCGGTGTAATACCGGATATCTTGTGGACCAAGTTGGAAAACTTCACCTTGTTGTTGCGCTTGATCCGCCCCAGTTCCTTCAGGACAGATTCATCCCCTTTGAACTCCAGGAAATCCGATAAAGCCTCTGCATTCTTTCGATACCCCTGACCGATACATTCATCCAACAATGAAGAAAGCTCCGGGTTAGATTGACACAGCCACCGTCTGTAGGCTATGCCGTTGGTCACATTGGTAAACTTTTCCGGTGTAGCCAAGTAGAAATCCCGGAAAAGATTCTTCTTGATAATGTCCGAGTGAAGTGCCGACACCCCGTTGACCTTGTGGGATCCGGCAACGCTGAGGTTGGCCATGCGCACATAGCCCCCGGCGATGATGGACATGTAGTCGATCTTTGCCTTGTCTCCCGGGAACCTCACATCCATATCTTCACGAAAACGCCGGTCAAACTCGGCAATGATGGCGTATACCCTGGGAAGCATACGGCGCACCATTTCATCGGGCCATTTCTCCAGGGCTTCCTCCAAAATGGTATGATTGGTGTAGGATACGGTCTTGGTCACCAAGTTATATGCCTGCTCCCACTGATATCCATACTGATCCATGATGATGCGCATCAACTCGGGGATACACAGGGCAGGATGAGTGTCGTTGATGTGAATGGCAATTTTTTCCGGCAAGTTATCCAATGTTCCATGGATCCGCACATGGTTTCTGATGATGTTCTGACAGGATGCGGAAACCATGAAATACTGCTGTTTCAAGCGTAACTCTTTTCCTTCCAGGTGGTTGTCCGCCGGGTAGAGGACTTTGGATATGGCCTCCGCTTTAGTGTTTTCTCTTGCCGCCTTGGTATAGTCTCCGCTGGCGAAGGATGTCATGTCAAACATGCCCATGTCCTGAGCATCCCAAAGTCGAAGAACGGCCACGGCCTCCGAGTCGGCACCGGATATGCAGACATCGTAGGGTACAGCCTTTACGCTTTCAGCATTCTCCACCGCAAAGGTGAAACCGCCATCCCTTGTCCACCGGTCTTCATACGTTCCCCCAAAGTTCACTACAAAGGCGTCGTCTTCCCTGGGGGTCAGCCATACGTTTCCTCCGGGCAACCAAACATCGGGCATTTCCACTTGCCAGCCGTCGATAATCTTTTGCTTAAACAGGCCGTATTCGTATTTGATACAGTACCCCGTCACATCGTACCCAAGGGTGGCAAGCGCATCCATGTAACAGGCGGATAGTCGTCCCAATCCGCCGTTGCCCAGGCCCGCATCAGGCTCAAGTGCATACAGATCCTCGGGGATCATATCTCTCTCCGCCAGGATCTTGGATAGGGTTTCTGTCAATCCCAGGTTATATAAATTATTTTTCAGGGACTGTCCCAGGAGGAACTCCATGCTGATGTAGTATACTTTTTTCTTATGGCTGCCGTTTTTTTCCTCTTCCAGCTTCACCTTGTTAAAGGCCCACCGCTTTTCATCCAGCACCTGGTTGAGAACGATGGCTGTCGCCTTGTATATTTCTTCATGAGTGGCATTGTCAAAGCTGGCTTTGTAGTTCTTGCTCAGTTTTTCGCAAATCTTTTCTTTCAATTTGTCCTTATGCATGTTTTCTTCCTTTAAAATCAATTATTCAACAGCTCCCCGTACATCTTGGCATATTTCTTTGCCGAAACATCCCAGCCAAACTTGAGTCGCATGTTGTGCTTCATCAGTTTCATCCAGTTTTCCTTGTTTCCATAGAGGCTGATTGCCCGCTTCACCGCTTCATAGAAATCATTTTCGTTATAATGGGCAAAGGTGAAGCCGTCCCCCTTTCCTAAAGAGCAGTCCTTTATGGAATCCTTGAGTCCCCCCGTCTCCCTTACAATGGGCACTACACCGTATCTGCATGCAATCATCTGGGACAGCCCACAAGGTTCACTTTTGGATGGCATCAGCAAGATGTCCGAGCCGGCATAGATTTTGTGAGAGAGTTCCCGATCAAATTTGATCAACGCGGCAATCCTGTCCGGATAATAGGACGCCATCATGGAAAAGAAGTTCTCATATCTGGCCTCTCCCGTTCCCAGGATCACAAGCTGGAAATCTTCTTCTCCCAGGAGCCGCTCCAGGCTTTTCATCACAAGATCCATCCCCTTGTGGGGCACCAGTCTGCTGATCACCGCCAAAATAGGAATGTCTTTTTCCACGGGAAGATTCAGCATCTTCTGCAGGCATTCCTTGTTTCTCTTTTTTCGCGCCGGGGCCGTTACCGAATACTTGGCGAAGGTCAGATCATCTGTCTTGGGGTCGTACACGGTAGTATCGATTCCGTTGAGTATCCCTCTAAGTTTTTGGTCGTTCCTGCGAATAATCGGTGCCAGGCCGTGGGCAAAGAAAGGGTCTTTTAACTCCTGGGCATAGGAGGGGCTCACCGTGCTGACGATATTGGCCGTCTCGATAGCACCTTTCATCAGGTTGATATCTCTGTTGTATTCCAGCAGATGTTTCTTGCTCTTGTCTATGCCCAGAACATCCCCCAGGACCTCCATGCCGTATCTTCCCTGATATTCTACATTGTGGATGGTAAAGACTGTTTTTCTGGGGGGATAGCCCTCTACGGTGCTTTGATACACCGGGACCATGGCAGTCTGCCAGTCATGAGCGTGGATGATATCCGGCTCAAACTCCATGAGGGGAAGACAGTCAATGACCGCTTTGGAAAAGAATGCAAATCGCTCACATTCATCAAAGAACCCATAAATGCTTCCCGGTCTCTTAAAGTAATATTCGTTGTCTATGAAATAATGGATGACACCGTTGTGCCTCAGTTGAAATACGCCGGCATACAAATTCCGCCATGCCACCTGAATATAGGTAGACCCAAGAAATTTCATTTTTTTCCTATGTTTATCATCGATCTGCCCGTAAAGGGGCATTACTACGCGTACGTCCAGATCTTCGGCCTGCTCCATGATCTTCTTTGGCAAGGAGCCGATGACCTCTCCCAATCCGCCTGTTCCCGCAAAGGGAACGACTTCCGAGGCAGCCATCAATATTGACGATTTCTTTTTCATCACGCACCTCCTCTAAATTGGTAAAAGTATAGCATACACAAGGGTTGGAATCAAATCACCGCAGGTATTGTGATCCGGCTTTGACCTACATTAAACTTGCTATAATTTCAACGTGAGACTATAATGTAAGTAAGAAAAGAGGATTTGGACATGAGTAAGGCACAAGGGGCAGAAGCGTTCCCAAAATACTTATTTCATCAGGGAAAAAACTATAATGCGTACAGGTTTTTAGGTGCCCATCCCGATCCTGCTCGCCCATCCGCGGCGGTTTTCCGCGTTTGGGCTCCGAGAGCGGAAAAGGTCTCCTTGGTGGGAGAGTTTAACGGATGGGATGTGGGGGCTTCCCCTATGCACAAAATGGAAGAAGACAGTAGCATCTGGGAGATCGTCCAAGAGGGGGTTTCCATGGATGCTCTTTATAAATTCGCCATTACCACGGATAAGGGCAAGGTCCTGTATAAGTCTGATCCCTTTGCCTTTATGAGCGAGCCCCCCCTACGGGATGGCAAGGTCACCAGCATGGCTTCCCAGTACCATCCGCCGGATGATAATTTCGACTGGAGGGATCATGACTGGCTGGAGCGCCGGCAAAAGAAAAACCCCTATACTTCTCCCATGAACATCTACGAGGTCCATCTGGGCTCATGGCAAAAGAAGGAAGACGGAGGTCTCTACAACTATCGGGAGCTGGCCCATCTTTTGATTCCCTATGTGAAAAAGATGGGATACACCCATTTGGAGATCATGCCCCTGATGGAGCATCCCTTTGATGGCTCTTGGGGCTATCAAGTCTGTGGTTACTACAGCGTAACTTCAAGGTATGGCACCCCGGAAGACTTCAAGTACTTTGTGGACTATGCCCATAGGAACAATATCGGCGTGGTCATGGACTGGGTCCCCGCTCATTTCCCCAAGGATGCCCACGGACTGTACGAGTTCGACGGCTATCCCCTCTATGAAGATGGGGACGTCTTGCGGATGGAACACAAGACCTGGGGAACCAGGATCTTCGATTACGGCAGGCCGGAAGTGCTGAGTTTTCTCATTTCCAATGCCTTCTTTTTCTTGGAGCAGTACCATGTAGACGCGCTTCGTGTGGATGCGGTTGCCGCTATGCTTTATCTGGATTATGACAGAAAGGCCGGAGAATGGCGCCCCAATATCCGGGGGGGAAGAGAAAACTTGGAAGCCGTGCACTTCCTAAAAACACTCAATAAGGAGGTCCTCACAGCGTTTCCCGGTGTGTTGATGATTGCCGAGGAATCCACTTCCTGGCCTTTGGTGACTAAGCCGCCGGAAGTAGACGGGCTGGGTTTCAACTTCAAGTGGAACATGGGCTGGATGAACGATGTTCTGTCCTACTTTTCGGCAGATCCTCTGTTCCGTTCAGGCCTTCACGACAGGCTTACCTTTCCCATGGTCTATGCATTTTCCGAGAACTACATTCTTCCCATCTCCCACGACGAAGTGGTTCACGGCAAACGATCGCTCTTGGACAAAATGCCCGGGACTTATGAAGATAAGTTTGCCGGACAACGACTATTTTTGATCCACATGCTCACTCAACCGGGAAAGAAGCTGGTCTTTATGGGTAGTGAGCTGGGCCAGTTCACCGAGTGGGATGAGAAAAAGGAACTGGACTGGGTGCTTTTGGACTACGAAAAACACAGGAAGCTTCAAAGGTTTTTCCGGGAAGCCAATCAGCTGTACCTCTCCTGCTCCGCCCTTTGGAAGTGTGATGATTCCTGGGACGGCTTTCAGTGGGTGGACGCCGGCAATGCCGACGACAATGTTTTGTCTTTTCTAAGAATGGATGTAACCAAAGGGGAAGAGCAGCGGCTTCTAATCATCGAAAATCTTTCCGGCTCACTATATAAGGTATATCGGGTGGGTGTCCCGGAAGACGTTCCCTACCTTTGCCTTTTGGACAGCGACCAAGTGCGCTTTGGCGGAAGGGGATCCCGCCGGAAGAAAAAGTACATTCCACGCAAGGGGGAATGGAACGGCTTTCCTCAGTTTATCGAAATCAAACTGCCTCCCTTGAGTGCCATCATATTGAAAGAAGAGGAGGGTAAAAAATGAATCGAAAAAAGAAATGCATCGCAATGCTCCTGGCCGGTGGCCAGGGAAGCAGGCTCGCACCCTTGACCAGTTCAGTGGCTAAACCTGCCATTCCCTTTGGCAGCAAATATCGCATCATCGACTTTTCCCTTTCCAACTGTGTCAATTCCGAGATCGATACCGTTGGTGTCCTGACCCAGTATCAGCCCTTGGCGTTAAACGACTATATCGCCACCGGCAGCCCTTGGGATTTGAACAGGAGTTACGGAGGCGTACATGTGCTCCCCCCCTACCAGGGATCAGAGGGAGGAGACTGGTATATGGGGACAGCCAACGCCGTTTACCAGAACATCAATTTTATCCAGATGTATTCACCGGATTACGTCCTGATTTTGTCCGGGGACCATATCTATAAGATGGACTATTCCATCATGCTCCAGGAGCACATTGAGAATGAAGCGGATTGTACCATTGCCGTCATTGACGTGGACATAGAAGAGGCTTCCCGCTTCGGCATCATGAACACCGACTCGGAGGGAAGGATCCTGGAGTTTGAAGAAAAGCCGGCTCATCCCAAGAGCACCAGTGCTTCCATGGGTGTGTATATCTTCAATACGGACATCCTTTACGAATACTTGGAAGCGGACAACGCAGATCCAAACTCGGAAAAAGACTTTGGGAAAAACGTCATACCCTCCATGCTATCAGCGGGAAAAAGGCTTTTTGCTCATCTGTACAAGGGGTACTGGCGGGATGTGGGGACCATGTCTTCCTTCTGGGATGCCAATATGGATCTGGTAAAAGAGGTACCCCCGCTGAACCTCTATGACCCCTGGTGGAAGATATACTACCGCCACAGCTTTGAAACGCCCCTCTATCTGTCAGACTCGGCAAAGATCAGGCGGTCCTTGGTGGGAGAAGGGGGCAAAATCGAAGGAGAGGTGGATAATTCCGTCCTCTTCAGCGATGTAGTCGTGGAAGAAGGCGCCTCCATCAAGGATAGTATCATCATGAACGGAGTCACGGTCAAAGCCGGCGCCAAGGTGAATTATACCATCGTGGATCATAACACAATCATCGGAGAGGACGCCTGTATCGGTGGCAGCCGGAAAGGCGGAGACCCTCTTACAGTCATTGCTTGTGAGTTGGAACTGTCAAAGGGATTCACCGTATCGGCAGGCTCCACTTTGGAAGAAAGCAAGTAGAGAGGAGGAAGTCAAATGAAAGCACTGGGAATATTACTGGCCAATCAATCCAACCATAATCTTTCTGAGCTGACCAAGATAAGGACCCTGGCGGCTGTGCCCTTCGGCGGAAGATATCGGCTCATCGATTTTCCTCTGTCCAACATGGTCAATGCGGGGATGACCCACATCGGGATCATCATGGATCGGGGGTACAACAGCCTGATGCAGCACCTGGCTTTGGGGGAAGATTGGGATCTGAACCGAAAAACCGGCGGCCTTGTCTTGTTGCCGCCTTTCCAGGAAAGCCTGGACACCAACGGATGGGACGACCATCTCAGAGGACTCATCGAAAATAAGTACTTTCTCATCAATACCAACGAAAAATATGTGGTCATGTCCGACTGCTCTCACATTGAAAACGTCGATCTGGGAGAAGCCTTTGACTTCCACAAGAAAAGCGGTGCGGATGTGACCGTCCTCACCTCCAAAGTAGTCAACCCCGTACAGGGATGCGAAACCCATACCTACATCCGCGTCAATGATGAAGACCGCCGGGTAACGGAAGTTTGCCATGGTGCAACACCACCGGAGGGCACACAGTACTTCCTCCACACATGGATCTCTCAGCGGACGTTTCTCATCGATCTCATCGAGAAGGCTGAGGAGAGCAAACATCCAAACTGTATCAATGACCTGCTGCTCCCCTACGTAGAGAGGGGCACCGTCACCGCATACGAACATGAAGGGCCGGTTTTATTTATCGACAACCTGTCCCAATATTTGGAAAGCAATCTTGCCCTCCTGGATGGGGATATACGGACCGACCTCTTCCGCACGAAGAACAGACCGATCTTTACCAACACTCAGGACTCCGCTCCCACAAAATTCGGCAAGAATGCGGTCATCAACAATGCCTACATCGCTGCCGGCTGCGTCATCGACGGCCATATTGAAAACTCGGTCATCTTTAGAGGGGCAAAGGTGGAGAAAGGTGCCGTGATCCAAAACTCTGTAGTTATGGAAGGTGCCGAGATCGGCAGGAATGCCACGCTGAACTATGCCGTACTGGATAAACACGTGACCATCCATAACAACCGCAACCTGTCCGGCTACATCACCCACCCCTTCTTCTGTGGCAATAGGCAGAAAATATAAGCTATAGATATGAATAATTAATATGAAGTGAGGCATCTTATGGAACAGACTAAATACACCGCCATATATCATTCCCGTGATGAGCAGTTCAAGTCACCTGCGGGGCCGGTAAAGGCCGGCACCACCGTGGACTTCAACTTGCTCCTCTCCCCGGAAGCTACCAATTCGGACCTGCGAATGATC
Organism: Anaerovoracaceae bacterium; assembly: GCA_050946655.1. Classification (GTDB taxonomy): domain Bacteria; phylum Bacillota; class Clostridia; order Peptostreptococcales; family Anaerovoracaceae; genus JAXGRD01. The sequence goes on along the minus strand of JBMNVE010000005.1, from coordinate 11,900 downwards.
GTCATCAACGACAAGAACAACGATAAAACCATCCATCCAATGATGCTCAGGTATAAGGAGGATCTTTCCACATCGAGCTTTCTGAACTACACCTGCTCGGTGAAGATCCCATCAAAGGGCCTTTATTGGTACTACTTCGTCTGCAAATGCGGAACGGACATATTTTACATCGGCAAGAACCCGGATAACAATCGGGCAATTCTCACTACCGAGCCTATCGCCTGGCAACAAACGGTGTATGAGCGCAGTTACCCTCCCCCTTCCTGGCTCTACGGAGGCGTGATCTACCATATCTTTGTAGACCGCTTTTTCCGTGTGGGAGAGCGGGTGGACCTTCCCGGCAAACACTTGAGGGATGATTGGGGTGGAACTCCCCATTACCTGCCGGATCACAACGGCATCATTCAAAACAACGACTTTTTTGGCGGTAATTTGGCGGGCATCACGGAGAAGCTTCCCTACTTCAGGGATCTTGGGGTCGACTGCCTCTATCTCAGTCCTATCTTTGAAGCATATTCTAACCACAAGTACGATACAGGTAATTATCATGCCATCGATCCCATGTTCGGGACACAGGATGACTTTGATAATTTGTGCAGGCAGGCAGAAGATATGGGCATCCGCATCATCTGTGACGGTGTATTCAGCCATACCGGATCCTGCTCCATCTACTTCAATAAAGACGGAATCTACGACAGCCTTGGCGCATATCAATCGAAGGAGTCCCCTTACAGGGACTGGTACTACTTTCGGGAGGATGGAACTTACGAGTCCTGGTGGGGCATCGATACTCTTCCCAAGGTCAATAAGGAAAACCGGTCCTACCGCAAATTCATCAACGGAGAGGATGGCGTGGTCCCTTCCTGGCTTAAGAAAGGTGCCGCAGGATGGCGCCTGGATGTAGCAGATGAACTCCCCAACGATTTTATGGATGACTTGGTGGCTGCGGCAAAAAAAGCAAAAGAAGACGCGGTGATCATCGGCGAGGTATGGGAAGATGCTTCAAACAAGATCGCTTACAGCAAGAGGAAGAACTATCTGACCGGGGATCAGCTGGATTCGGTGATGAACTACCCCTTGCGTGATGCCATCATCCGTTTTGTCCGTAACGGTAGTTCCACGGTGATCCGGGAAGCAGTGGAAACCATCTTGGAAAACTACCCTCCCGAAGTCGTCCACTGCCTGATGAACATGCTGGGGAATCACGATACCACCAGGATCCTCACGGCACTGGGCGGTAAGGAGCTGCCGGAAACTGCCAGCAGAGATGAAAAGGCGAGGACCCACATGAGCCCTGACGAACTGGACAGAGCGGTGGATCGCCTGAAGATGGCCACCATCCTCCAGATGACTCTTCCCGGCGTCCCCTGTATTTACTATGGCGATGAAGCGGGGGTGGAGGGGTATGCAGATCCCTTTAATCGGAAATGCTACCCTTGGGGCGAAGAGCGTCTTGATCTTCTTGACTGGTTCAAAAAAATCATCGCTGTCCGGAAGAAATATCCTGCTTTTAAGGACGGCAAATATCGAACGGTCCGCTCCGGCAGAGGCGTCTTTGCCTTTGAGCGAAGCGACGGAAATGACCGCTTCCTCATTGCAGCAAATGCTTCCAGGACTTCCGCCCTGATCCATTCGGGCAGACGTTGGGAGAGCCTGATCAGTAAGAGAAAAACCACAGGGAATTTCACTTTGTTTCCCAGAGAGACCCTTCTCATGAAAGAAGTAAAATAGAAAGGAGGAAACCCTGATGATGGATAAAAAAGAATATAAAAAATGGCTGCAAAGCCCTGTTGTAGATGAGAAAACCAAAGAAGAACTGCAGGCCATCGCTGACGATGACCTGGAGATAGCATCCCGTTTCTCTACCCTTCTGGATTTTGGAACAGCAGGTCTTCGAGGGATCATGCGAGCCGGGACCAATGGCATGAACATCTACACCGTTCGCTACACCACCCAAGGCATTGCTAATCTCATCCTTTCTCTCTCGGAGGAAGAACGGGAAGGCAAGCAAGGAGTGACCATCGCCTTTGACTCCCGACATTGCAGCCCTCAATATGCTGAGGAAGCCGCCTGCGTCCTTGCAGCTAACGGCATCAAGGCCTACCTTTTCGACGAGCTAAGACCCACACCGGAGCTTTCCTATGCGCTCCGAAAGACCGGATCCATTGCCGGGATAAATATCACCGCAAGCCATAATCCCAAGGAATATAACGGATATAAGGTGTACTGGGCTGACGGAGCACAGCTACCCCCCTGGCATGCAGGTCAGATCCTAAAGCAACTGGAGAAAATCGACATATTTGAAGATGTAAAAACCATGGACCGACAAACCGCTGAAAACAAAGGTCTCATCCAGCTCCTGGGCGCTTCTATGGACGAATCCTACATGGAGCAAGTACTAGCTCAGTCCGTTTCTCCTCAGGCCGTAGAGGCCGTAGCAGACACCTTCCAAATCATCTTCACCCCCTTCCACGGCGCGGGCTACAAGCTGGTGCCGGAAGTACTGAAGAGACTGGGTATTCGCCGTCTCCTCACAGTCAAGGAGCAAATGGTCCTGGACGGGGACTTTCCCACAGTGACATCCCCCAATCCCGAAAACAAGGAGGGCTTCGCCATTGCTATTGATATGGCAAAGAAAAACGATGTGGATCTGATCATCGGCACGGATCCCGATGCCGATAGAGTGGGCACTGTAGTGAGAAACGGTGATGAGTATGAGACACTTTCCGGTAATCAGATTGGCGTGCTCCTGCTGGATTACCTTATCACCGCCGGCAAAGAAAAGGGAAATCTGCCTGCCAACGCCGCCGTAGTCAAAAGTCTTGTCTCCACACCTATGGCAAATGCCGTATGCGAGAAAAACGGCATCACCATCTTTGAGACACTGACCGGTTTTAAATACATAGGAGAAAAAATCAAGGAGTTCGAGGAAACCGGCCGGTACACCTTCCTCTTCGGATTTGAGGAAAGCTATGGTTATCTCAGCGGGACTTACGCCAGAGATAAAGATGCGGTGGTGGCCTCCATGCTCATCGCTGAAATGGCCTGCTGGTATAAGCTTAAGGGAAAGACCCTCTATCAGGCCATGAAGGACCTATACGTCAAGTACGACTATTTCAAAGAAAAAGTCATATCCATCGCCTTTGAGGGCTACGATGCCCCACAGAAAATGAAGGAGGTGGGTGAAGATCTGCGGAAAGATCCACCTCAGCAATGGAATGCTCTCAAGATCCTAAAGATCAGAGACTATCTGGATGCAAAGGCAACGGGAATGCCTGCAAGCGACGTCCTCTTCTATGAATTGGAGAAGGGCTGCAACTTGGTGGTCAGGCCCTCAGGTACGGAGCCCAAGATCAAGTTCTACTTCATGGTCAGGGGAGAAGACGAGGCCTCCTGCGACCGACTATTGGAAGGCTTGATCGCCGATGTGAAATGCAGATTAAAACTTTAGGTGTAATTTCCCTGGCCCTAGCAGGTCTTCAAAGGGCACCAGCCCGCTAAAGGCATCGTATGCGGTAACGCAAAGGGCCCCCTCGGCGGCGGACAAATACAGGCTCTCTTCTAGGGAAAACTCCCGGAGCAAGGCGGACAAAAATGCCGCAATGGAAGTATCCCCGGCACCCAGCCCGGATACTTCTTTTTCTATGGGATAGGGGGGCTGGATTCCTCTTTGGTCAATCCAACTATCTAAAGTGCCCGCCTTCATCTCCAGTTTTTCTTCCACCTCTTGGATGGCTTCCGCCCCTCCCGTAGAGAAGTACATCCCTTCCTTCCCCATCTTGATGACCACATTTCCCGCACCTAAATCATGAGAAATTCTTGCAAGGTCTTCCACCTCTTCGCTGTCATCCTCTCCCAGCATGTAGGCTAGTTCCGATCTGCTGGGCAGGAAAAAGTCCACAAAGGGTAGGACGTTTTTTAAAATTTTCCGCCAGTCCTGCTTTCCTGCCGGTGAGGCGGGATCCACGGCGCAAAGGTCCAATGATGTGACAAGGCCTCCTTCTCTCATCCTCCGAAAAAGATCTGCCAGTTCTTTCCCGTCATCTAAATACATCTTCTCCATCGAAGGAGGGTGTCCGAAATGGAAGAGATGCCTTCCCTTCACCAGGCTTGCACCCACATCTTCCCCGCTAAATCTGTCGTTGGCTCCCGGATTCTGAAGGATAACCCGATCCATACCGGGCACGGCGAGAATGACGCTGTAGGCCGTATGGGCGGTGACATCCTTCACCAAAGCTTCGGGAGCACCATGATCCTTGATCATCTGCAAGAGCATTTCTCCCAGGTGGTCGTCACCGATCCGCCCTGCGATAGTGGTTTCCACCCCAAACAGGTTCATTCCGATCCCCGTATTGATCGCTCCTCCGCCCGGATGGACTTCAGCGCCTTCTACGTGAACGATCTCCCCCGGGCGAAAGACTTCTTCCATGGAAGTTCTTTCCCCGCCGGGAAATATCGGACTGATGTCGATACCTACATTCCCCGCCGCAATGGCTCTCCTCTTCATCTAGACTTCCCTCCATCTATATCCTGTCGCACAGCTTGGTTACCCTTCTGATTCTTTCGATCAATTTAGGTGTCAATGCGTCTTTATCCATACGCCAGCTCCAGTTACCGTAGACCGTACCGGGAAGATTGGTTCTAGCTTCACTCCCCAAATTCAAATAGTCCTGAAGGGGAATGATGCACAAATCGGCAACGCTTCTTTGGGCCAGCATGATCAAATCCCAGGAAACCGTCTCTTCTGTCAGTTCTTCCCTTCCCAAATAATCCCGCACCATTTCTTTTTCTTCCAGGCTGAGGGTGCGGTACCAGCCCTTGGTGGTGTCATTGTCGTGGGTGCCGGTGTAAACCACGCAGTTTTCGGGATACAAATGGGGCAAATATTCGCTCTTCTCCCCGGGCGTAAAGGCAAACTGAAGCACCTTCATCCCCGGATAGCCGGCCTTGTTTACCAGCTCCCGAACGGAATCGGTGAGGGCCCCCAAATCCTCTGCAATGATGGGTCGATCGCCCAGGGCCTTCTTCATATACTGAAAGAAGCGGAGACCGGGCCCCTTTTTCCATTGACCTTCTTCGGCCGTTTCTCTACCGAACGGAATAGAGTAGTATGCATCAAAGCCCCGAAAGTGATCGATGCGAAGGACGTCATACATATAATAGGAATGTTCCAGCCTTCGGATCCACCACTGATAGGCATTTCTTCTTAGATGATTCCAGCTGTAGAGAGGATTTCCCCACAGCTGCCCGGTGGCACAGAAATAGTCCGGTGGGCAGCCGGCCACTTCCAGAGGCCTTCTATCTTCATCCAGCATAAATAGTTTGGGATGAGCCCAGCAGTCGGCACTGTCATAGGACACATAGATAGGGATATCCCCGATGATTTTTATGTTCCGCAGCCGGGCATAGCGTTTCAGCTTCTCCCACTGCTTATAGAATACGTACTGCTCCCAGGCATAGTACAGTATGTCTTCGGCCAATTTGTTTTTCCAATGTTCCATGGCTGAAGGCTCGCGCATCTTGATGTCCCTGTCCCACTCCGCCCAGGAAATATCTCCGAAGGCTGATCGCAGTGCCCGAAAGAGGGTATAATCTTCCAGCCAATCCCTGTTCATCTCTCGGAATTTACGGAAGCCAACGGATCTTCTCGACCGTTCATATGCCCGCCTAAGGAGTTTTTGTCTACAGTCAAATAACCTAGCATAGTCAACGGTATCCACCCCATCTTCGGTATGACAAACGGCACATTCCTCCTCGGTCAACTTACCCTCCCGGATCAGTGCTTCTAAGTCGATATAGTAGGCGCTCCCGGCAAAGGCGGATAGTGCCTGGTACGGGGAACCCCCACATCCGGCAGGCCCCAGGGGCAGGATCTGCCAGTATCTTTGGCCGGCATCGTTGAGCCGATCTATGAAATCATAGGCTTCTTTTGAAAAACAGCCGATACCATATGGCGATGGCAGGCTGAATATGGGTAAGAGTATACCGCTTCCTCGCATTACTTCCTCCTCGTCAACACATCCATTCTACCACATTACTTCTGCTCCTCAGAATCTTTTTTGATATATCCTTATCCCTTTGCTATAATAAATCAAAGGAGACCAGATATGTGGTACGATCACAGCATATTTTATCAGTTCAGCACGCTGGATTTCTGTACAGCTCCGGTTGAGGATCCTTCTATGACAAGTGAGTTTGATCACGCACCCATCTATAAAATCACCGAGTGGATAGATCATCTGAAACATATGGGCTTTGATGCCCTATACCTCTGCCCCGTTTTTGAAAGCGATTCTCACGGATACGATACCAGGGACTATCGCATCTTAGACCCCAGGCTCGGAAGCAACGAGGATTTTGCCAAGGTAGTGGAAATCCTCCATGAAAACCAAATCAAAGTGGTCATCGACGGCGTCTTCCATCACGCAGGCAGAGGCTTTTGGGCTTTCCGGGACCTATGCCGAAACAAAGAAGACTCCCCGTATAGAGACTGGTTCTTTGTGGACTTTGAACGAGACTCCGGCGATAGAGACGGCTTTTACTACGAAGGGTGGGAAGGCCATTACGAACTGGTTAAATTGAACCTGTCCAATCCGGAAGTCAGGTCCTATTTGCTGGGATCAGTGAAAAAATGGATCGAAGAATTCAATATAGATGGATTAAGACTGGATGTAGCATATGCAGTGGATCCCGACTTCCTTTCTTGCCTCAGAGATTTCTGCAAGGAGCAAAGGGAAGATTTCTTTTTGATGGGTGAAACCCTCCGTGACAACTATCCCTTCCTACTGGAACGAATGGATAGCGTGACCAACTACCAGGCTTACAAAGGATTATGGTCCAGCATGAACAGCTACAATCTTCACGAGATTTGCCACACCATCCGGCGGCAACAAGGAGAACTATCCCTTGGCAATCGCCTCTTCAATTTTTTGGATAACCACGATGTGACCAGGATCGCCAGCATTATCCAAAACCCCCGGCATCTATACCTGGCATACGGCCTCCTCATGGCTATGCCCGGGACTCCCTGCATCTATTATGGCAGTGAGTGGGGTGAAGAAGGCGTCAAAGAAAAAGGTGCTCCCGACCACGTTCTCCGCCCCTATTTCCGGTCCCCTATGGAAAGCGATTTGACCCCTTCCCTCAGGCAGCTGAACCTGGTTCGCCACGGCCACCCGGCTTTTGCTACAGGCGATTACGAAGAAATCTATATTACCGGCGAACAGTTTGTCTTTGCCCGGACATTAGGGGAACAAAGGATAATCGTGGCACTGAATATCAGTGGACATGAGGCCCGGCTGAACGTGGATTATTCCGCCTCTTCTGCCGTCGAGCTGATCACATCACAAAATGTGGTCTTCGGTGATGGGCTGGTGCTTCCGCCCTATAGTATACAGTATTGGTTGATGGAGGATCGGATATGAATATACATGTAGATTTGAAAAACAGTGGCGTACCGGAAAAGGATATCCTCGCCGGGCGAAACAGTGCAAAGCAGGCGCTGGATGTTCTGCTAAAGGGAGAAATGGATTTTAGCGGTTGGGTAGATGCCCCCCTTGCCATGACCGAAGAGCTGATAGAAAAGATTGCTTCCATGGCAAAGAAGATAAGGCAGCAATGCGACACATTTTTGGTTCTGGGAGTGGGCGGATCTTTTATGGGTGCAAAAGCCGTCATCGATGCTTTGGGGCCCGGCAAGAAAGGATGCCCTTCTGTGGTCTTTGCCGGGTATAACTTCAGCGGCCGCTATCTTGGCCAGCTTCTTGAGCAGATCCGGGAAGACGATCTATGCATCTGTCTCATCTCCAAGTCAGGCACCACCGCGGAAACACTGGCCGCCTACGGGGTCTTTAAGGAGTGGATGGAAGAAAAATACGGTAAGAAAGAGGCTGCTGCCAGGACGACGGTCATTACAGAGAACGCCCCCAATCCCATGCGCAAAGAAGCGGAAGCCGCCGGCTCTCCTCTACTGGACATTCCGCTGGACATGGGGGGAAGATATTCTGTTTTGTCGCCGGTGGGCCTTCTTCCCATCGCCGTTTCCGGCATTGACATCCGTGCTCTTCTGGAAGGAGCAAAAAAAATAGCCAGGGAAGCCACTGGGGAAGACTATATTGATCACGGGGCGATGGACTACGCCATTGTCCGCCAGATTCTCTACCGAGGGGGAAAATCCGTGGAAGTCTACTCCTTTTTCTATCCCTACATGGAGTACTTCGGTGAATGGCTGAAGCAGCTCTTTGGGGAAAGTGAAGGCAAGGAGGGTAAAGGGCTCTTCCCGGTCTCTCTCCAGTTCAGCAGAGATCTGCATTCCATGGGACAATTCCTTCAGGAAGGGAGCCACTGCTTCTTTGAGACTTTCATTACAGCAGAAAGCTATCCCGGAGATATTCAGATCCCCCACTCGGCCCCTTCCCCTCTGGGTGGACGGACCATGAATGAAATCAACCGGTGTGCCCAGACAGGGGTCATGGCAGCCCACCGAGAAAGCGGAAACCCCATCGTTTCCATCGGGTTAGAAGAAATCACCCCCTATACCATGGGGCAGCTACTGTATTTTTTCCAGTTGAGCTGCGCCGTCTCGGCACTGATCTTGGGGGTGAATCCCTTTGACCAGCCGGGAGTGGAAGCATATAAGCGAGAGATGAAGGCAGAGATCGCAAAACTACCCAAGTAGCCTTTCCCCTTACTTGTAGCGAGCATAAGCGGATGGCAGGGCATACTGTTCTGCCATCTCTTTCGGTGACACAAAGATCAGCGGTGCCTCTTCCCCCCATGCTTCTCTCAGGATCCCCGGCACACGAATTCGGTATGAGATCATCTCCCACTGGATGTGGGTAAAAATATGTCTGGACTCCGGGCCACCTTCTATATGGATCACCGGATATCCCAGTCCTTCCATATATTCCTTGACTTGATCTTCTCCAAGGTGTCCGTCCAATGTGGGGAACTCCCACATCCCTGCCAGGACTCCCCGGGGCCCTCTTCTTCGCAGCCCTCTGTCTTCACCGGAAGAAACAAGCAGCACGGTTTTATTCTCTATTCTTCTCATCTTTTTGGGGAAAAATTCCGGATACAGTTCCACCTCATCCCTGATATATGCCTCGCAATAGTGACTGATGGGACATGCGTGGCAAAGAGGAGCACCTCTTGGGATGCACACCGTTGCACCCAGGTCCATCATGGCCTGATTGAAGTCTCCCGGCCTGTCCGGGGAAATCCTCTCCTCTACCTCTCTGGAAAGGGCTTTCTTCACTTCTCCTTTTTTGATGTCTCCTCTCATAGCCAGGACGCGGCTCATAATGCGAAGTATGTTTCCATCCACCGCGGCAACAGGCTCTCCGAAAGCGATGGATGCAATTGCACCTGATGTGTACTCGCCGATCCCGGGAAGTTTGATCAGTTCTTTCTTTTTGCCGGGCAGTTCCCCTCCGTGGTTTTCCATTATCTCTATGGCTGCCTTCTGCATATTCCGCACCCGTGAGTAGTAGCCCAGGCCCTCCCACAATTTCATCAATCGCTCCTGGTCACATTGGGCCAAAGCCGCAACATGGGGAAGTTCCTCCACAAAACGGAGGAAGTAAGGGATCACCGCAGTTGCCCTAGTCTGTTGGAGCATGATCTCCGATACCCATGTCCGATATGGGGTGACCTCTTCACGCCAGGGCAGTGGCCTTCCTTTTTCATCATAAAAATCGAGGAGCTCCCTTGGGAAGCCCTCAATTTCTTCATCATATGTAATCCCCAGGATTTTTTCCCGGTTCTCTCTGCTGATCAATTGTTATCCCTCATTTCAGTCGTTGATTTCTTTCACCTTTTTGTCAAGATGGCCCCGGCGGGACATGCCTTTTTACAGTCACCGCAACGGATACATTCCATGCTGTTGGGTTTTTTATGCACCCGGATATTCAATTTACATACCTTCTGGCAAGCTCCACAATCGGTGCACTTATCCTTGTCGATGCGGAAGCGATACAGGGCGATAGGATTGAAAAACCCGTAGATCGCACCCAGGGGACATAGATATCTGCAGAAAGGTCTGTATAGGAAGATCGACAGGATCAGAAGCACCGCCAGCAACCCCATCTTCCATGCATAGAGCCACCCTAGGATGGCTTGCAGCCCCTGGTTCATAGCCACTAGGGGGATGCCCGCAAACATGGTCCCTGACGGACAGACGTACGTGCAAAACCAAGGTTTTCCCTGGCCGATAATATCCGTCACCACCATGGGCAGGAGGATGACCAGCAAAGCAAGGATAATGTACTTAACGGATCTTAAGATTTTCTCTCCGGGCAAGGCGGATAACTTCTTTGGAACGGGGATCTTATGGAGAAGATCCTGCACCAAACCGAAGGGGCAGAGCCATCCGCAGACCAGCCTTCCCAAAAATGCACCTACCACCAGGAGGAATCCGGTCACATAGAAGGCCATCTTGAAATCCCGGCTACCTAAAGTTGCCTGGAGGGATCCAACGGGACAGGCCCCCAGCGCGCCGGGACAGGAGTAACAGTTTAGTCCCGGCAGACAAACAGACTTGGTATTCCCCTTAAAAATACTGCCCTCTGCGAAGCCTTTCAAGTATCCGTTGGTCAACACCACAAAGATGAATTGAAACAGGTGTCTTTTATTGTCTTTTAACTGTTCTGATATCTTAGCCAATTCCGATACACTCCAAGCAAATGGTGATGGCCTGTCTTAAGACTACATCCACCTCGCCTCTAACAATGCCCAGGGCAATAAATGCGATCCCTAAGACAACCACCCCTCCAAAGAGGATCGTTCTTCGCGTCTCCGTCATCATACCTCCTTGAGCAATTTCTCAATGATCTTCGCCCAGTCTTCCTTGGAGCGAGATCCGATGTAGCTCTCTCCTACTTGTTTGCCGTTCTCATCCACGAATATGGTCTCCGGCACGGACTGTACCTGAGATAATTTGGCCTTGTTGAGGCTCTCTGAGGGAAGAATGTGCAGATAATCCGCCTTTCCTTCTTTGATAACATCTTTTGCGGTATCTACCATCTTGTCGGAGATCTTCCCATCACTCCCCATAGTATCCACCGGAATGCCCACAACCTGGAATCCCTTGTCTGCGTACTCCTTGTTCAACTGGCTCAAGTCGGGCATTTCCTGGATGCAAGGGCCGCAAAATGTCGCCCAGATATTTACCATGGTCAACTTTTTCCCCTTGAAGATCGAGGCATCTACCGGTTTATTATCCATATCAGTGGACTCAAAACTGCTGAGTATACCGTCGCCTTTCGTCTTATCCTTCGTCTTTTTCTCAGCCTTCGATTCGCCCTTTTCTTTCTCGTAGGGCCAGTCCTCGATCCCACCGAAGTCCTTGACATTGGTGTATCCCAGTTTTACCAATCGAGCAGTAGCAGTGGCACTCCTGTTTCCCGACTTACAATATACCAGTATTTCCGCGTCCTTGTCGGGTAGGTATTCTTCTGTCTTCTCATCGGCGATAACTTGTTCAGGAACGTTGATGGCTCCCTTGATGTGTTCTTCTTTATATTCCTCCGGCGTTCTCACATCTACCACAACGACCTTATCTCCGCTGTCCATGCGAGCCTTCGCCTCCTCGGCCGTAATCACTTTATCCTTATTTCCACAGGCTGCCATAACGAGAACCAAAGCCAGCAAAGCTGTTATCCCAATTATTCTCTTCATCATATAAGCTCCTTTTTACTATTAGCGTTAACGTTCTTTACATTGTAACACTAACAGTTACCCCTGTGGCTGTCAACAAAAAAAAAGATGCCGCTAAGCCAATGTCATTAAGTTAAGTAACGAATCAAAGTAAAGACCTCACAAGCAAATATGTGGGGTCTTTTTTTCTTGAAAAGTATTGACAATGTTCGTAGATTGTGTGGCCGCTTTTACCGGAATACAAT
>JBMNVE010000004.1:0-41354 GCA_050946655.1 Anaerovoracaceae bacterium | reverse complement strand
AGAAAAAATACTTGTTATATTTTTGTGGATTTTAGGCCCCACCCCAACATTTGACATAGAGCCTTTCTATTCTTATCTTGCAGACCTTTAGTATCCGCCGAACATGGACAGCATGACGCTGGCGGCTACTGCAGAGCCGATGACGCCGGCCACGTTTGGTCCCATGGCGTGCATGAGGAGGAAGTTGGATGGGTTCTCCTTCTGCCCTACCACTTGAGATACTCGGGCTGCCATGGGTACGGCAGATACACCTGCCGAGCCGATGAGGGGGTTGATCTTCCCGCCGGTCATCACATTCATCAACTTTCCGATGAGGACGCCTGCCGCGGTACCAACAGCAAATGCCAGTATGCCCAGGATGATGATCTTCACCGTATCCCAGATCAGGAAGGATGGGCCCTGTGCCGAAGCACCTACCGCCAGTCCCAACATGATGGTGACGATGTTGATCAGTGCGTTGGACGATGTATCGGACAGTCTTAGGGTCTTGCCGGATTCCTTAAAGAGGTTGCCCAGCATGAGCATTCCGATAAGGGGTGCAGCTGCGGGGAGCAACAACACAACCACCAGAGTTACCATGATGGGGAAGAGTATCTTTTCCTTCTGGCTCACAGGGCGAAGCTGATCCATTTTGATCATTCGCTCCTTCTTTGTGGTAAGTACCTTCATGATAGGCGGCTGGATAACAGGAACCAGTGCCATGTAGGAGTAGGCTGCAACAGCTACTGCTCCCAGGAGTTCCGGTGCAAGCTTCTGGGTCAGGTAGATGGCTGTAGGGCCGTCCGCCCCACCGATGATCCCGATGGAAGCCGCTCCCTGGCTGCTGAATCCCAGAAGGATCGCGGAAAAGAAGGCGAAGAAGATACCGAACTGTGCCGCCGCACCTAGGATCAGGGACTTAGGATTGGCGATGAGTGGACCGAAGTCGGTCATGGCTCCTACCCCCATAAATATGAGAGAGGGTAGTATAGGTTTAAGCAAATAGAAAATCGTCAATAAGCCGTAGTCGGCAAACTCCGTGCCGGCAGGTATTTCCGTGAGGAAGATACCCGACAAAGGCAGATTGGATAGTAACATGCCGAATCCGATGGGGACCAGCAGCAACGGCTCAAATCCCTTGCCGATGGCAAGGAACAAGAAAAACAACGCTACGACGATCATGATAGCGGACCTGAGGTCAAGATTGACTAACCCCATATCGTGGACAAACTTATTGAAGGTCTCCAAAATCATTTTTTTCTATCTCCTTTTATTAACGACCGTAGGTGCCGTAATATCTTTCGCACCGCGTAAATGATACCATGGAACACCGATTTTTACAATGTCATCGGTTTATAAATACTGTATACATCTTGCCCCCGGCGACCCGGGAGCACCTTGTCAACGCTTCATTGTCAGGGAAATTTTGCCCTTTTCTTTATCGATATCCAGGACCTTCACTTTCACCGTATCCCCTACGGAAACCACATCCATGGGATGCTTTACAAAGCGGTTGGATAGCTGAGAAATATGGACCAGGCCGTCGTTTTTTACCCCCACATCCACGAAGGCACCGAAGTCCACCACATTGCGGACGGTTCCGGTCATCTCCATGCCGATCTCCATATCATCCAGGCTCCTGACATCCTTTCGAAAGATCACCGGGGGAGCATCTTCTCGCGGGTCTCTTCCCGGTTTTTTGATTTCCTCCACAATGTCCTTCAAGGTGGGGACGCCGATTTCCAGATCCTTTGCCAGGGCTTCCAATGCCTTGCTTAAATTACGCTTTAACGGCTCTTCTTTCTTCTGCAGTTCAGCCAGTGCGGCCAAGCCCTTCATCCGAGCTGCCGGCTTCTCCTCCTTTTTTTTCGGGCCATAGAGCTCCCAAATTTTCTCTTCAATGTCACCGGCCGATCCGATATCCTTTTTGTCCATGCCCAGTTTCTCCAGCATGGCTTCCGCCGCCTTGTAGGATTCCGGATGGACGCTGGTGGCATCCAAGGGGTTCTTCCCCTCGGAGATGCGCATGAACCCGGCGCACTGATCGAAGGCTTTGGGGCCTAATTTAGAAACCTTTTTCAGTTCCGTTCGCCCCCGGTACCCTCCGATCTCTTCTCGATATGCCACAATGTTCCTGGCAATGGTACTGTTGATCCCCGCCACATGCTCCAAAAGAGACGGTGATGCGGTGTTCAGATCCACGCCCACACGGTTGACGCAGTTTTCCACCACCTTTGCCAGCTCCCCTTCCAGCAGCTTCTGGTTGATGTCGTGCTGATACTGCCCCACGCCGATACTCTTGATGGGGATCTTCACCAGTTCCGCCATGGGATCCTGCAATCGCCTGCCCAGGGACATGGCCCCTCTAGTGGTCACGTCCAGGTCCGGGTACTCCTCTGTAGCCAACTTCGATGCCGAATACACCGATGCACCGGCCTCATTGACGATGGTATAGTGGATAGGGAGTCCCGACTTTTGGATGAAATCAGCAACCACCTCCTCCGTCTCTCTGCTGGCGGTGCCGTTGCCGATGGCGATGGTATTGATCTTATACTTATCCACCAGTTTTTTCAGGGTGGCTTCCGTTCCTTTGATATCTTTTCTCGGTTCTGTAGGGTATACGGTGGTGTAGGCCAGCAGTCTTCCCCTTTCGTCCAAAACCGCCACCTTGCATCCTGTCCGGAATCCCGGGTCGATGCTGATGACCCGGGCCCCCTTCACCGGTGGTGTCATGAGAAGGCTCTCCGTGTTCTTCCCAAAGATCTTCACCGCAGCAAGCTCTGCCCTCTCCGTGAGCATGTTGCGCATTTCTCTCTCCACGGAAGGGGCGGTCAGCCGCTTGTAGCTGTCCAGCGTGGCTTCTATGAGAAGGGGCAAGAAGATGGATCGTTCATTTTTGATGACCTGACGAAGCAGGGCCTCATGGATGGCTTCCACCGGAGCTTCCACCTTCACCTTCAGTTTCTTTTCTTTTTCTCCCCGATTGATGGCCAGGATGCGGTGATCGGGTATCTTGCTGATCTTTTCGGCAAACTCATAATAGGGTTCGTATACCGTCTTCTCCTCCGGATCCGCAGCCAGGCTGACGATCTGCCCGGCAGCCTCCGTCTTTTCTCTGACCATCTGGGTCAAATCAGGATCGTCGGAAATCATCTCCGCAATAATATCCAGGGCACCTGCAATAGCATCCTCCGGGCTCTCCACAGCCAAGGCGGGGTCGGAAGATAAGTTGACGTATTCCCCGGCCAGTTTCTCAGGGCTCCCGGTTTCCATTTCCTGGGCCCAGAATACCATAGCCAAAGGCTCCAGTCCTTTTTCCTTTGCCTTCGCCGCTCGCGTGGTCTTTTTCTTTTTGAAGGGCTTATAGAAATCCTCTACTCGCTGGAGGATCTCCGCTTCCTCAATGCTCTGCCGCAGCTGGTCGGTCAGCTTTCCCTGCTCATCGATCAGCTTGCAGACCTCTGCCTTCCTCTCCTCCAGGCTGCGTAGGTAGGTAAGCCGGTCCTCAAGGTCACGGAGCTCCACATCGGACATGTTGCCTGTGACTTCTTTACGATACCTGGCGATGAAAGGGATGGTATTGCCCTCGTCCATGAGGGCGATGGTTTTGTCCACCCTTTCTACAGGCAAGTTTAACTCTTTTGCGATTTTTTCCGATATATTCATTCTTCTTCCTATAATACTTTCAGTTCTTCGTTGATAAAATAGTCCAAAGCCCCGTCCATGACCGACTGTACATTCCCCACCTCGGCGCCGGTCCTATGGTCCTTCACCATGGTGTATGGGTGGAAAACATAGGACCTGATCTGACTGCCCCAGGTGATTTGGCTGTAATCTCCCTTTAGTTCCTTCAGGTTTTCCTTGTGCTCCTGTTCCTTCAGTTCCATCAGCTTGCTCACCAGCAATTTCATGGCCGTCTCTCTGTTCTGGTGCTGAGATCTCTCGTTTTGACAGGAGACTACGATGTTGGTGGGAAGATGGGTGATGCGGATGGCCGAGTCAGTCTTGTTGACGTGTTGTCCCCCTGCACCGCTGCTCCTAAAGGTATCCACTCGAATATCCTCCGGATCGATATCCACATGGTGATCTGCTTCGATCTCCGGCACCACATCTATGCTGGCGAAGGAGGTATGCCGCCTTCCGGAAGAATCGAAGGGCGAGATGCGCACTAGACGGTGTACCCCCTTTTCGTGTTTCAGGTATCCGTAGACGTTTTCTCCCTCAATGAGCAGGGTGGCACTGTTGATGCCCCCCACTTCGTCATCCTGGTAGTCCATGACCTTGACCTTATATCCCTTTTGTTCGGCCCACCTTACGTACATGCGGTACAGCATTTCCGCCCAATCCTTGGCGTCGTTGCCCCCGCTTCCTCCGTGAACGGAAAGAATGGCGTTGTTTCCGTCATATTCTCCTGTGAGAAGGGTCTTGATCCGGTAACTTTCCGCCGCAACTTCGTAAGCATCACAGGCTGCCTCAATTTCCGGGATCAAGGATTCGTCTTCCTCTTCTTCTGCCAGGGAAATGAGAATTTCAATATCCTCCAGCTGCCGAGACAACTCCTCATATTCTCCCAATTCCCCTTCTAATTTCTTCTTTTCTTTTAAGACCTTTTGGGCCTCTTCCTGGTCGTTCCAAAAGTCCGGATGCTCAGCGGTTTTGGCCAGGACATCGATTTTTTCCTTTAACCCGGCCGGGTCAAAGGGACTCACCTGCCTCGAAGAGTGCCGCCTTCCATGCCGGCATCTTGGCTTTGATCGGTTCTAACTGCAACATGATTATTCTCCTCTTCCGCAACAATGCTTGTATTTCTTGCCGCTGCCACAGGGGCAGGGCTCGTTTCTTCCCACTTTAGGCTGATCCCGCTTGACGGTCTCCTGCCTCTTTTCTCTCTGGGGGATCTGCTGCTCCTGGGGAACATCCCCTCCCATGGGCTCCTGCATGAATCCGTTTTCGTCCTCGAATTCTTCCTTCATGGAGCTGCCCTTGCCGAACACTTCCTTACGCTCAGTAGATGTGGCTACGGTGACGTTGTAGCAGAACTTCACCGTCTCTTCCTTGATGCCGGCGATCAACTCTTCAAACATGGCAAAGCCTTCTGTAGCATATGCCCCTGCCGGATCCTGGCCACCCAGGCCCCGCAGACCGATCCCGCTCTTCAACTGATCCATGGCATCGATGTGATCCATCCACTTGTTGTCCACTACCCTGATGAGGATCATCCTCTCCACTTCACGGATCCGCTCCGGGCCGATCTCTTCTTCTTTGGCCTTGTACAGGTTTTCAAAGTCCTCCAAAATATCTTCTCGCAGCTGGGCCTCGTCCAGATCTTGCAGAGAATCCTCTTCATACTCGATCCCCTCATAGCTGTCGCAGATCTTCTTCAGATTTTCGTTGAGCCTGCTGAGATCCCATTCTTCCGGATATTTGGACTCCACTACCGTTGCGGCGATCTCCTCCTCCAAAAGCTCACGGGTCATGTTCATGATGTACTCTCTCAAGTCTTCACCAAAGAGGACCCTCTTTCTTTCGTCGTAGATGATCTCCCTTTGCTTGTTCATGACGTTGTCGTACTGGAGAACGTATTTACGAATGGAAAAGTTCCTGGCTTCCACTTTTTTCTGGGCGTTCTCGATCTGGCGGGTGATCATGCCGGCTTCAATGGATTCATCCTCTTCTACCCCCAGCTTGTCCACTACCCCTTTCATTCGTTCGCCGCCGAAGCGTCTCATCAGTTCATCTTCCAGGGAAATGCAGAACTGGGTCACCCCCGGGTCTCCCTGACGGCCGGAACGCCCTCTTAGCTGGTTGTCGATACGTCTGGATTCATGCCTTTCCGTACCGATGATGTACAGGCCCCCCAGCTCTCTTACCCGCTGCTGCTCCTCCGCTCTTTCTTCCTTGTATTTTTGGTGGAGTTCCTTGAACCTCTCCCTTGCATCCAAAATCGTCTGATCCTCTGTGGGGATCATGGTGGACGCATAGGCGATGGTATCCGGATCGAATCCTTCCTTTGCCATGTCCTTCTTGGCTTCGAACTCCGGGTTCCCGCCCAAAATAATGTCTGTACCACGCCCGGCCATGTTGGTGGCAATGGTGATTTTCCCTTCTCTTCCGGCCTCGGCGATGATGGCCGCTTCCTTTTCGTGCTGCTTTGCGTTGAGGACGTTGAAATTCTTTATCCCCCGTTTTCGCAGGGCAGCGGCGATTTCCTCGGATTTTTCAATGGAAATGGTGCCCACCAGAACGGGCATCCCTTTTTCATGGGCCTCACAGACCCGATCCACGATGGCCTTGAACTTGCCTCTCTCCGTAGAAAAAATAGCATCTTGCATGTCCTCACGGACGATCTCCTTGTTGGTGGGGATCACCACTACATCCATGTTGTAGATGTCACGGAACTCGTCTTCCTCTGTTTTAGCCGTACCGGTCATCCCGGCCAATTTCTGGTACATTCGGAAGTAATTCTGTAAGGTGATGGTGGCCAGGGTCTTGGATTCGGATTTGACCTTGACCCTTTCCTTTGCTTCGATGGCCTGATGAAGGCCGTCGCTGTATCTTCTCCCGAACATCAGCCGCCCGGTGAACTCGTCTACGATGACCACCTCGTCATCCTTAACGATGTAGTCGATATCCCGGTGCATGATGAAGCGGGCCTTGAGGGCTTGCATCACGTGATGGTTGATCTCCATATGCTCCGGATCGGAGAAGTTATCGATTTTGAAGAAGCTTTCGCACTTGGCGACTCCATCTTCCGTCAAAGCTATCTGCTTATCCTTTTCATCTATTTTGTAATCCGTTTCTTCCTTTAGGTTTTTGACGAAACGGTCTGCTGTTCCGTACAGTTCTGTGGATTTATCTCCCTGTCCGGAGATGATCAGCGGGGTCCTGGCTTCATCGATGAGGATGGAGTCCACCTCATCCACGATGGCATAGTTTAAAGGCCTTTGGGTCATGGCTTCCTTGTAGATGACCATGTTGTCCCGCAGGTAGTCAAAGCCGTATTCGTTGTTGGTTCCGTAGGTGATATCCGCCTGATACGCGGCTTTTCGCTCTTCATCGGTGAGGCCGTGGATCACACAGCCCACAGAAAGTCCCAAGAAATTATAACACTTTCCCATCCATTCGCAGTCACGCTTGGCCAAGTAATCGTTCACTGTAACGACGTGGACTCCTTTGCCTTCCAAAGCATTGAGATATACGGGAAGGGTAGCAGCCAAAGTTTTTCCTTCTCCGGTTTTCATCTCAGCGATCCTCCCCTGATGAAGGGCAACGCCCCCCACCAATTGGACGCGGAAATGCTTCATTCCCAGAGAACGCCATGCCGCTTCACGGCAAACAGCATATGCCTCGGGAAGAATGTCATCCAACGTTTCCCCGTCGTCAAGCCGCTTCCGAAGAGCCGGCGTCTTGTCCCGCAGTTCTTCATCGGATAAACTTTCCATGGACGCCTCCAATGCCTCGATCTTCTCAACGATCTTGTCTATCTTCTTCAGTTCCTTCACATTGAGATCGCCAAAGATTTTTTCCATCAATCCCATTTATTTTCTCCCTTCGCTGTTTGCATTCTCATCTTGCTCTTCTTCCGGTATATCCTCTACCATAATATTGATTTCCAGTGCTTTTTTGTCCGTCGCCTTGGTCACTCTGCCCTTATACCTTTTAGTCCCATGATCATAGGTGAAGGTGTCCCCCTTTTTAGGAAGCTTATCCAGACAGATGACAACCCATCCGTTGACCGTGTTGGCATCCACTTCTTCATCGATCCCCAAAAAGTCAAAGACCTTTGCCAGTGAAGCATTGCATATGACTCGATAGCTCCCGTTCTGCATCTGGGTCACTTCCTGGCTCATGATGGCATCGTGCTCGTCGTAGATTTCCCCCACCAGCTCCTCGATGATGTCCTCCATGGTGACCAAGCCCTCCGTCCCACCGTACTCGTCCACGATGATGGCGATGTGGGTCTTCATGGCTTGAAGTTTTCTCAGCAATGCGGCAATCTTCATGGTCCCTGCCACATAGGCCACCGGCTTGACGAAATCCGATACGTTCCTCTCCATACCGTAGATGTAATTATGGAAGTCCTTTTGATTCAGAACACCTAGGATGGTGTCCAAGTCCCCTTCGTACACAGGCATCCGCGAAAACCCGGTATCCCTGAATTGTTCGGCGATCTCTTCTTCCGTGTCCTGGATGTCAATGGCTGCAATGTCCACCCTGGGGGTCATGACTTCCTCCGCCAACAGATCATTAAATTCGATGGCATTTTGTATCAGCTCACTTTGGTCCGATGCCAAACTGCCCTCGGTCTCCGCTTCTTCCACCATGGTGATCAATTCATCCTCAGTGATGTTCCTTCCGCCGCTGACTCGGAGGATTTTGGTCATAAGTCGTTTCCACTGGACAAAGAGAAAATTGAGAGGGGTGAAGATGACCATGATGAATTTGATGAAGGGTGCGGCAAACATGGTGAACTTTTCCGGCACCTCTTTTGCCAAAGTCTTGGGCGTGATCTCTCCAAAAATCAAAACAACGACGGTGATGACGATGGTCGCCACCGTGGCACCCATGTCTCCCACCAGTCGGATAAACAGCACCGTCGCCACCGTAGTCATGGTGATGTTGACGATATTGTTTCCGATCAAAGTGCTGGTGAGCATCTTATCATATTGGTGGATCAGATCCAGGACACGAGCAGCTTTCCGGTTGCCGTCTCCCGCCATATTCTTGATCTTGATCCGGTTGACCGATGTGAAAGCAGTTTCCGTGGCCGAGAAATATCCCGAACAGATCACAAGCAGAACAATTGCAACGATCGCTCCTATATTCTGATTGTCCATGTCTTCCTCCTTTGCACTATGCGACCATTCCTCATTATACAGCAACTTTATAATAAAGTGAAGTATTTTGCCACAGCAGGGGCCGGCTCTCGTCAGTTTTTTTAGAGCAAATGCTTGGTGCCGGATTTCTCCTAACATTTTACTGTTCCATGGCCTATCCCGGGTTTTTTTCTCCTTTCCGCCTCAAATTTACATCGCAAAAAATATTTCAAAAACCAATTGACAAGGTTTCCTCCATGGTTTATATTAAAGGCGTAATCTAGTTAGTTACTCAACTAACTAACTATCAAAGAAGGGAGGCGAAGCCATTGCAGATCAATCCAAATTTGGATACACCCATATTTATGCAGATCGCACAACAGCTGGAGGATTCTATCTTCACCGGGATATTCCAAGAGGAAACAAAGATCCCATCCACCAATGAGATCTCCGCTCTATTGGACATCAACCCCCATACCGTACTCAAGGGGATGAATATACTGGTCCAAGATGAAATCATTTACAAGAAAAGAGGTCTTGGCATGTATGTAAAGGAAGGTGCTGTAACCCGGATCATGAAGAAGCGGCAAGAACAGTTTTACGATCAATATGTCAGTGTGCTTCTGGACGAAGCGACTAAGCTACAGATGACCAAAGAAGAGGTCATAGCACTGATAGAGAAAGGATATAAGAGATGAACAGGATAGAGATCAATCACGTAACTAAATACTACGGCAAAGTCGCCGCCCTAAAGAATGCCTCCTTATCGTTTGACCACGGCAAGATATACGGCTTGCTGGGGAGAAACGGCGCAGGGAAGTCCACCCTCATCAACATCATCGTCAACCGCATCTTTGCCCAGGAGGGGGATGTGACCATAGACGGGCACCCGGCAAAAGAGAATATAGGCGTACAGGAAAAGATCTACTGTATGAGCGAAAGCGATCTTTACGACCCCCACATGCGGGTCGCCCAGCACTTCCGTTGGACAAGCAGATTCTATGACAACTTTGATTTGGACAAAGCCTTTGCCATCGCTGCGAAGTTCAACTTAGACACCGGCAAAAAAGTAAAGGCCTTATCCAAGGGGTACAAGTCCATATTCAAACTGGCCATCGCCCTTGCCCTGGACGTTCCCTACTTGATTTTCGACGAACCCGTCCTGGGCTTGGATGCTAACCACAGAGAACTGTTCTATGATCTGCTGCTAAAAGACTATGAGGCTAACCCCAGGACCATCATCCTCGCCACTCACTTGATCGAAGAAGTGGCCAACATCGTAGAAGAAGTTGTCCTCATCGACCAAGGAGAAATCTTGCTTCAGGAGACGGTGGAGACTCTGCTGCAAAACGGATACAGCGTTTCCGGCATGGCGGAGGATGTGGATGCTTTCTGCCAGGGCAAAAACATCATCGGTCAAGATGATCTGGGGAGACTGCAGCTGGCCTACATCCTGGGAGAAAGAACTCCTCTTCCTCCAAACAGCAACCTACATATCTCCGGCATGAATTTACAGAAACTCTTCGTCAAGTTGACAGAGAAAGGCGGTATATAAAATGAAAAAATTGCTTCCCATCATTCGATACGAGTGTGCAACCATATTAAAGTACATTTGGATATTTTACACCATCATGTGCGGGGTAGTTCTCATCAGCTTTGCCCTCACCTACATCCTAACCGGATCCTTTGGGAACTTGTCCCTTAACGCTCTGGAAATCAACTCTATGGTCTATCTGTGCGTAATAGCCATCCTCGGCAGCAGCCAGGACTTCAAGATGCTGCTGCAAAGCGGCTATCCGAGGAAGTACATCTACTTAGGGGCCCTTTCCCTCTTCCTCTTTACTTCTGTACTGATGACCACGGTGGATATGATCATCGCTGCCGTATTGCGAGGTGTTTCTGCCAGATACCTGCCCCTGTTCGACGTGATATACGGTGAGGATCACAGCCTTTTCATCAACTGGATATGGACCTTCTGCATCTACCTGTTTGTCTGCTCTTTGGCCTATTTCTTCGCCGTCCTCCAGCGCAAGATCGGAAAGATTCCCTTCGTCATCACTACAGTGGCCATAGGAATGATGGTTCTGCTGATCATCCCGGCCCTTGTCCTGGTTTATCTTCCTGACGAAGCTAGAGCAAAACTGTTCACCTTTATCGCAAGAGTGTTTGGCTTCTTGGCAGACGGCAGCACAAGCTTCCTAAACCCCTTGCTGGCGTTGATTATCGTCCTTGGCCTCTTTGGCACAGCCTCATACTTCCTGCTATCCAAGACTGAACTGAGAACATAGTGTCCGGCTTGAAAAATTCTCTCACTTATCCTATACTTTCCCCATGGATACGAAGAAATTGGTGCTGAGGCACTTAGAAAACAATAAGGGATCTTTCGTTTCGGGAGACCGCCTGTCCAAAAACTTGGGGCTTTCCCGTACGGCTGTTTGGAAGGCTATCAACGGGCTGCGAAAAGAGGGCCATAAAATAAAGGCCCACTCCGGCAAGGGATATATCTTGGACGATGCAAGCGACCTCCTTACGGCGGAGGGCATCCTTCCCTATTTGGAGCGGCCCGTCCCGGTGCTGGTCTATGACTGTCTGGAGTCCACCAACAAAACGGCATCCGGCCTGGCCATGGACGGATGCGAAGAGTGGACCACCGTCATCGCCGGGGAGCAGACCATGGGCAAGGGCAGGCTGGGGCGAAAGTTCTATTCACCCCCCCACACAGGACTGTACCTGAGCATGGTGATCCAGCCTCGGTTCGATGTGACCAAGGCGGTCCTGATCACCACAGCTGCCTCTGTGGCTGTGGCCAAGGCCATAGAAGAAGTGTGCGGTGTGACACCGATAATCAAGTGGGTCAACGACCTTTATCTCAATGGCAAGAAGGTATGCGGTATCCTCACCGAAGCCTTGACGGACTTTGAAAGCGGCAGGATCAGCCACGTGATCCTGGGGATCGGGATCAACTGCTTCACTACGGACTTTCCCGGGGAAGCCGGCGATCATCCCGGCTCCATCATGGGGGATTTTTCCAAGAATCGACTTGCCGGGGCGGTGATCCAAAATGTCCGCGCTATTCTGTCCGATCCGGAGAATCGAAGGTTTATGGACTACTACCGGGACCACTCTATGGTCATAGGCAAAGACATACTGGTCCACAAGGCGGGCAGGGATGCACCCTTGCCCGGCAAGGCTACCGCAATCGACAGGGACGGAGGGCTAAAGGTCCTCTATGAAGATGGGACCACTGAAACACTGCGGACCGGTGAAATCACCATCCGCCTGAAGGATGTGCTTTGAGGAACCCCTCATCTATGATTCATTGGTCTGTGATATATCAGATATCCCGGAAATCATAGGGAATACCGTCCTTGGAAACCAGGACAAATCCCCTCCCCGGATCGGGGATCCACTGGACGAAGTGGTCCCGCTTTTTGGGAAAGAGCTTATTCATGATGGTACCGATGACCCCGCCATGACAAACCACAACTGCATCTCCCTTGCAGTTGTTTTTTTTGATGAGATTTTCAAGACCTCCCATCACCCGTTTCTTGAACTGGGGGACGCTTTCCCCTTCGGGAGGGGGCGTAGTTCTCGTCTTATCTCCGATCCAGGCCTGATACTCTTCCAAGTCCTCGAGTTCTTCATGGCTCTTTCCTTCAAACCTGCCGAAGTTCACTTCCCGGAAGTCCGGGAAGATTTCTCTCTTCCGATCTCCGTAGATCAAAGAAAAGGTTTCTTCCGCGCGGAGCAAGCCGGAAGTGTAATAATTGGCCTCATCCAACCTAGGGTAAATGCCTTGAGCGGCATATTTCTCCACTTCGGTTATCCCCTCAGGCGCAAGGGGAATATCCAATGCGCCGTAGTACCAACGCTTTAAATTGCCTTCTGTTGTGCCGTGCCTGATCAAGTGTATTTCTAGTTTCATTTGCTTCCTTCTCCGGATTTCAATCTTTGAGCCAGTCCGCAAAAAATGCGGACCACTTCTTTTGCTTGCTTTGCCATACCGATCATCACCCTGCCGTTGGCCTCTCTAAAGGCCCTCTCCTCTTTGTCCATGGGTACGATCCCCTGAGAGATGTCATCACAGATGATGACCTTGTCTTTCAGTTCTTCCTCTTTGGACTTCAGGCGCGCCCAGGGATCCACTCCCTCCTTCACACAGGCAAAAACGAACCTTTCCAGGTGATAAATAATATCCCCGCTAAAGTCCGGGGAGCTATCCTTGCATTCGTAGACAGAGCCTCCGAATCGCTCTTTTGCATATTCCAACTTCCCCTGATAGGCTCCGCCAAATATAAAGATCATATCTACCTCCTACAAGATCGCCAGCGCAATGATCCCCATCAATTCGCCCCATATGATGCTGTAACCGGAAATGTCTCCGTTCATACCACCCAGTTCCTTTCTGCCGTGGGCTCCTGCAAATCCGGAAGCCACGAAGGGAACGATGCACATGGAGATGAATAGGAGGATGTGGATGACGCTGACAAAGTAGGATAAGGTCAGCACAATGGCCAGTGCCATCACCAGGTTGATGCTCATCAGGGGGACGTATGGCTTGATCTTCCCCTCAAAGGTCTCCTGATACTGACTGGTCCCCAAGGGCTCCTTCCGAAGGACATCCAGGGCACTGACGGTTCTGGTGAGTGCAGGTATCATAATGAGGATGGCGATCTTCTCCATCCTTCCTGACTGCATAACCGCATACATAGCGCCAAAGAATAGTAGGAGCATCACCGCCAAGGAGATCACCGCAAAGGCTCCCACATGGGAATCTTTGAGAATTTTTCGCTTTTCCTCAAGGGGTTTTCTGGACATGATGGCATCGCTGCAGTCCATGAAGCCGTCCAGATGGATATGACCGGTGATAAAAAAGGGGAAGACCGTCATGATGGCAGCCCCTAAAAGAGATGGTACCATCAGCCCCTGTATCAACAGATACAGACAATACCACAATATCCCGATAAACAGCCCCAAAACGGGGAGGGTCGCCACCATCCACTTCCTTGCGCTCTCGTCCCACTTTTTTACGGGACAGGGAATGATCCAAAAGGTTCCCCAAGTCATCATAAATCCGGTCAATATGTTCAAAACTAATACCTCTTACTACTTCCATCTCCTGATGCACCCGATGGACACTTCCACCACTTGGTTGCACCTCTTGGCCAAAGCCCGATCGATAAATGCCAGCCCTTTGCGGTATTCCTCCGTCAATTCCCCGTAGCGACCGGACTCTCCGTAGATATAATCGGACACAAAGACCGTATGACCCACGGCCCTTGCAAAGTTGACCAAATCTCTCTCTACTCGCTTAGGTGCGGAAAGATCCGGTTGCCAGATTTCTCCCTCTTTTTTAGGAGGAAACATTTCGTTTGAAAGAAGAGCAGTTACGCTGTCCAACAAGACGACTCCTTTGGGGTCCACCAGGTCAAGACAGGACTCCAAGTTGCGAGGTTTCTCGATGGTCCTAAACCCCCAGCCTTCCCGCTCTCTCCTGTGGCGCCGTATCCGATCCTCATCTTCTTCATCTACTGCATCCATGGTAGCTAAATAGTAGAGCGGGGCCCCTTTTTCCAGCGAAAGATCTCTGGCCAATTTCTGAGCGTAATATGATTTCCCGTTTTTACAACCGCCGCTGATGAAAATATCCATGCATCCATTCTACCATAGCCGCTGGGGAATTACTGGATTTTATTTTTAATATAGCAAACCAAAAAAATATAGCCCTCCAGATAGTCGTACGCAAAGTGGATATCCGGTATGCCATATCTAAACTGTTTTGCCAAATCATGGGAGACATTCATGATGACAGTGCCACTGTCCAATAGAAGTTGTTCAATGGCAACGGAGTTGACCCCCCAGCGAAACCCCACCCCCAGGGCTTTTACAAACGCCTCCCGAATAGCCCAGGCCATGCAATTGATGAAGCTGTGTTCCTGCCTCTTCATCTGTGGATCACTTGACAGGCAATGATAGGCGATAGGCAGCTCCCTTAGCTTAAGCACATCTACGCCAATATCTTTCTCGGATATTGCCACCATCACCATTCCGTCATCGTGGGAGATGGATATGTTTTGGCGAACGGGAAGACCCTTGGCCAAAAGTATGGGCTTCCCCCGATTCTCGTCATCATAGGAGTTGATGACACAAAGAGCTTCAAAGGGCAGATGCAGGTTTCGGGCAGATAATTTTTTGATGGCGCATCTTCCAGCGATAAACTCTTCTCTCTGCCTTTTTCTTTTCTTTTTTAGTGCAAGGGTCTCCCTTGGGTGTAGCTTTTTTTTCGAATCTACACATACATGCTCCTCAACACGCACAATCATAAGTTCAGCTTCTGTTCCTATTTGAATTTTGCTTATGGTGCCGGTGATCTTTTCGCCGGTCATGACTTTATCGGATGCTTTTCCACCACCAGGTCCAAGGTCTTTGCACACTCCTGCATCACACCGGCCACTCCACCTATGATGGACACCCAATGGCTGGCAAAGTACAGGTTGTCAAGCAGTCCCTGGTTTTGATGTCTTCCTCGGTCATAAACAAAGTTCTCATACTTCTCGAACCCCAAATAAGCACCTTGGGAGTTCCAGCATTCTCTTTCGTAGGAGATAGGCGTAGCCGCCTCAACATATTCATAATGGCCCTTTACCTTAGGATATCGTTTTTCCACTTCTGCCAAAATCCGCTCTACCATTTCCTTCTTTGTCTCCTGATAGCCGTCTTTTCCTCCCCACTTGTTCTGAAAGTTATAAGGAACCAAAACGCCTACACACATTTGGGATTTCCCTTTGGGTGTGGATTCCTCATCCGTGCTGAATGCTGTAAACAGTTGGTACCAAAAGTCCTCCGGCAGCTCCTCATTTTCTTTTTGCATTATGTTTCGAACCTCTCTGATCCGCTTTTCGTTGGGATAGCATATTACCGAACCTCTTTCGATCCCTAAATTTTCCAGCGTATCGTCAAACCCGATCCATACCGCCATGCTGGACTTGGAAATTTTCCATTTTTCCTTAAGCCTTTTAAGCATCTCCTTATTCTCGATGTGATGGGCCCCGATCAAATCATGATATGTCTTGATGATATCCACACCGGAGATGATCACATCGTATTGATGTTCTTCTCCGTTGACGACCAAGCCTTTCCCTCGGTTGTTCTCTGTGGTGATCTTCGTCACCACAGCATTTTTATGGACTTTTCCCCCGTTCCTCTCGATCAGTTGAACGCATTTGGAGATAATGGCGTATGCCCCGCCCTTTGGAACAAAGTACTCTCCCTGCCCTTTGATTTCAAAGTAGGTCATGGGGATGGCCAATGCCACACTTTTGTCATCCAGCTCCAGCATGGCTAAGATCCCATCGATCAGCAGCTTGTCTTCAAAGAACTCCTCCACAAATTGTATGGCTGTCTTTGAAATATTGGGGATGTACTTCTTTATATCATTTCCTGTCAGACCTTTAAACGTCATGTTGTTTTCAAACACTTTGTTCATGATCTCATAGAGGTCACGCACCTCTGCAAAGAATTTTTCAATATTTTCCTGCTCCGCCGGAAAGTACTTTGCCAGTTCCAGATCTATTCTCGGCGTACACTGGTTGATTTTGATGTCCGGTCCAAACTGGTAATATTCCGTATAGGTAGTCCAGTCCAGCTTTCCGATCCCTGCCTGCAGGCAATACTCGTCGATCATATCCGCACAGCTTTGGGAGCCGACCCGAAGCACTGCCGGGTGAATCTTGTTTTCTTTTCTTTTAAATGCCTGGCAGTATCCGCCAAGAATGGGGTTTTTATCAAAGATCTCCACATCATACCCTTGATTAGAAAGAAGGGCACCGGTAAACACTCCACCTATACCGCCTCCGACAATTCCAACCCTGATTTTTTCATTCATCACTTTTTTCTACCTACCCTTCCATGATTTCTTTTAATGTTGTTCTACCCAGCTGCTTTCTGAAGTATGTCAGGAGCAGTTCCACGATCCCCATGGTGAGAACCAGGCAAACGGCAATGGAGACCACATTGATGCTAGTGGGATATGCCATATCCGAACCGGCTGATATCATGCGGAACATGATCCGACTAAGCATGATCGTATAGGGGATGGAGATCAGGAAGCCGATGATGGCAATGATCCGGTAGCCGCTGATTGTGGCATAGCTACACTCTTTCTTTGTATATCCCATCCCCTCCATAAAGGCTATGTACTGTTTATTGCTTTGGATCACCCTGGATAGGGCCAGCATCAATATCGTCGCCCCTACCACAAGTCCACAGACAAAGAGCATAATGGACAATGTGACATAAGTTTTGCTGGTCCTTTCCACCGATTTCCCCATCTCATCTTTGGATATGACGCTTACATATTTGTCTTCATCGTAGCTGAGCTTGTTCTCAGTAAAGAAGCCGTTATAGCCATCCATGGAAAAGTCAAAGATTTTTTTTGCTTGATTTTTATCTATATATATCCTCTTTCCATAGACACTTTGGGAAACAGCGCCAACTTTGCTGGAATAGGACTTACCATCGATCATAAGAGTGATCTTTTCACCTTTTTCCAGGCCATATTTGATCTGCATCCATTCATTGATGATGACTCCATCAGTTTTGGATATGCCGATGGCTTTCCCCTGTTTATCTTTTAGCGCAAGAAGACTTGTGTTCTTTTCTCCAACGATGCAAAGCTCCATTGTTTGGGTCTTGCCTTTTTCTGTCTTTAGCTGTGCCCCCTTGGATAAGTAGACCAAGTCCTTGGCCCGCTCTTCTCCCTCTTCATCATCTTTGGTCTCTATCAGGCGAACGTCTCTTTCGTATCGATATTCACTTAATACATGATCTTTGATGTTCCCCGTCATATTGTACGTAGTGTAAGCAAATTGTATTTGCACCCCCAAGGCAAAACCGCTAAAGAGAACAAATACCAAAATCATGATCCTGGAGAGCAGCAGTGTGTTTCTGACCCCCCGTAGATACTTGGGTAGTTTTATTCCCTTGTTCCGCCACATTACAAGCCGATTGGCGCCTTCCCTAGTTCTGCTCTGCACCATGGAGAGGGCCGGTCTGCGAACATTGAACATGGCCCACAGGTATGCAACAATGGCAAAAGCTACGGCAGGTATCAAAGCGAAGATGATCAGGTTCATTCCACTGATATCCATCTGACCAAAGGGGATAGAGAACGTGCCAAACACCAAATCATAATAATATGGGGTAAGGAAGTGTCCGGCAAAATATCCCAACAATGCAGGTATGCCGATGATCAGGAAGTAGAGAAGATACTTTCTGGATATCTCCGTATTCTTGTATCCCAGAGCCTTTAATACCCCCAGGTTCTTGTACTCTTCTTTGATATGCTCACTGATGGTGATCAACAACAGAAGAATGGTGATCGATGCCAATATGCCCATGGAGAACCCCATGATGATCTTGTTCATGTTCTGCTGGGACGATACAGAAGCAAAGATCTGAGGATTGTCTTTGCTTTCCTGAAAAGACAGGATATCCTGATCCTCCTTCATCTGTTCTATCTTTTTTTCTGACTTTCCTTTGAAGATGCCTACATAGATAGCCTTGACCTCCTCATCTTCTGCCAGTTGGTCAAAGGTATCTCTGTTTACGATGACCATTCCTTGATTCTCTACGTCATATAGCTTGCCCGAATCATCCACCACCGGAGACAGCATTTCCGGCAAAAGAGCGATGCCAGAGATGGTATAGTCTTCTCCCTCTACGGAGAATTGATCCCCTACGGACAGATCATGGGCCTTGGCATATTTGATGTCCATCATCAACTGATTTTCTATCGGTTGTTTCCCCTGTACAAGCAGGTACTCGTCGATGACCCTGTCGTCAGGGTATATCCGGGTGATTTTTTCTCCTTCTCTGAATATGAGATATTCACGTTTCTCCCATTGGAACCGATATTTGTCCGCCAACCGGTTCACCTTCTCCTCAGCGGCTTTTTGATAATCCCCCTCCGCCAAAAAGATTTCTTCCTCCTCTACCTTGGGGAAGAAAGAAAAGTCCTGAACATTTTGCGCTTTTAGTTGATCTAAGCCTAAGATCATATTCTGATTGGTTTCAAGAAAACAGGTGCCTAGCGCAGCTGTGAGAAACACAATGACAAAGATCCCCACTACATTCAACTTGTTCTTAGCGATGATGCCCAATGCGTTTCTCCACATTAAGCCCACCTCACTTTTGATGCGGGTTCGGGTTGACGATTGGTTTTCACCCCAATGATTTTCCCACTATTCATTTTCACTACCTTCGTAGCCATTGAGGCGATCCCCGGATTATGAGTGACCATGATGATGCTCACCCGGTTTTCTCTTTGATACTTTTGGAGAAGAGAGAGCACTTGTTTTCCGTGGGTCTCATCTAAAGCACCGGTGGGTTCGTCACAAAAGAGCACCTTGGGTTTCTTTGCTAAAGCTCTTGCAATAGCCACCCTCTGCTGCTGACCGCCGGAAAGTTGAAAGGGCATTCGATTCAAAAGCTCCCTAAGGCCAAGCAACTCCACGATCTCTCTATAGTCATCATTGTTCACCAAATTTGCTCCCATACGAATATTGTTTTCTACATTCAGGTCCGGCAGCAGGTAGTAGGACTGGAAGATGAAACCAACTGTCTTCCTTCTAAACAAAGTCAACTCTCTTTCCTTCAGGAGAGTAATATCCTCTCCATCATAGAGGATCCTCCCCAAATCGCACCTGTCCAGTCCGGACATCACATTGATCAGCGTGGACTTTCCCGACCCGGACGGCCCCAGGATGACCACAAAATCCTCCTCACCGATGTCCAATGTCACATCGTTCAGCGCAAAGATCTTGCCGTCACCATCTTTATATGTCTTTACGGCGTTCTCAATTTGTATCATGATTTGCAACTCCTCTCCGGCTCTCCCAGGTCTGATAGTATTTTTTTGCAGGCCTTATCTGCGGTCCGCACCGCGCCATATATGCCGTAGTCGGTAAACCAATTTCCGGCACCGTATACTCCTTCTATTTCCTTCAGCTTCGGAGCAAAGGAGTTGGTATGTGTGTAAACATAAGGTGTGCGCTCCCACCCAAAGGCTGCACCGCTTTCGGTGTTGGAGATCTCTTTATATATGCGATCATAAAGAATAAGACTTTCCGGCATTCTACTAACGATTTCAGGAAAATCCCTTTCTATTATATCCATCAGCTCCGCCTTTGGGATTCTCGATTTACCGTCACTATTCACCAGAAAGGTGAACATAACGGCCGGATGGACTCCGCGGGTCTTAATATGCATCATATATACCGGGGACTTTGAATGGGCTTCAAGAAAAATATGGTCATCCAAGGTGTCCATATTGTGATTCCCCATGTAGACGGTATCTCCTTCAGATAAGCCTTCCGCCGACGACAGCCTGCCACAAATGCGGATGACCGAAGCTCCCGTTTCAAAACGCTCTATTTTTTTCCAAAGTCTTGTATCGTTCAAATGCTCTTCCAATATGTTAAAGGGATAGGCAGCAAGGAGTACTACCTTGGACCTCAGTTCCAGTTCTTCCCCCTTGTGCTTGCAACGGAGTCCCTGAAACCTTCCTTCTTCCACATTCATCCCAATGCATTCTGTTTCTGCCATGAATCGGCAGCCGTTCTCCTTGGCAAAATCAATGATTTTTTGTACGATGGTAGAGTTTGATTCCTTTGCATATCCTGAGCCCAATCCATAGGACACAAGGAGGCTCAAATTGTTAAACGCTACACCGTGGAAGCCAACTGCGCCATAGCCGGGGCAAAGCATCGTCAAAATATAGATAACTTCTTCCTTTGAAAAATATTGTTGCAATAACTCCAAGTAAGACATTTTTGAAGTCTCCAGAAACATCTTTAGAAGACCCTTCTCATCACCGTCACAAAAATATCCATGGTATTCTTTGATTCTGGCGAAAAATGGCTCTATTCCATCTTCTCGAGGGTAATTCTCTTTTAAATATTTTTCCAGTTCATTTAGTTCCAGAGGGACATGGAACACTTCCCTTTCATGGAGCAAATCCATATGTCTTACCTTCTCAAAGTCGCTAGATAGGGAAATCCCTACTTCTTCCAACACTTTGCCGATGATACAGTTTTTATTGATCCCGGCAAAGTGATGGGCTCCGAAGTAGTGCTCCGTTTGGAAAGCCCTCCCCATCTTGAACAGCCCGCCAAATTCTCCGGTTCGCTCGAGCACAACAACTTTTTTGCCTGCTTTTGACAAAAGCGCCCCGCTGATCAGTCCGGCAATCCCGCCGCCGACAATAGTGATATCCGCGTTTATCATTCCTCTTACTCCTAAATCTACTTATCCATCAAGAACTCTATTTTTTTGACAGAATCCTCCAAGGCCGAAAGGATCCTATCACATTCCTCCGTAGTTACGTTGAGGGGTGGAGCAATAATCAATACAGTGGGGGAGTCAGGATACAGCAATAGGCCTTTGTTGATCAAAAAGCTGGTCAGTATTTCAGCCACTCCCCACTCTTCCATGGATTTAATTGTGATCTTCTTAAAGATGATGGCCAGCATCAAGCCCTTCCCGCGAATGGTTTCTACCAATGGTGAATTGCCGATTCGGTTATTCATCTCCCTCAACAGATATTCTCCTGTTTTTCTTCCCTCTTCAACACATCCGGTTTTTTCCATAACTTCAATGGTTTTAAGTGCTGCGGCACATGCAACGGGATGCCCGGCTGTTGTGTAACCATGGTCCAATTGTTTCTTCTCCGAAGTTTTCCCATAAAACCCGCGATATATTTCTTCCGTCACAAGCACTGCTCCCATGGGAACGTATCCGGAAGAGATCCCCTTTGCCAGCATCATCAGGTCCCCTTTGATTCCATAATCATCCGAAGCAAACATACTTCCTGTTCTTCCAAACCCCGTTGCTACCTCATCCACTACGACCAGGATGCCTCTCTCCTTGCAGCATTTGTCCAGTTCTGTGACAAATCTTGTGGGCAGAGCATTGGCGGCATTGGACAGCTGAACGAGCTCGAAGAAAATTGCTGCGATTTTTCCTTCATTTTCCCGGCAATACCGTTGAAACTCTTCAATGCACCAATCCACCCAAGCCTCCTGATCCATTCCTTCAGGGCACTTTAAGGGATCCGGCTGTGGTGTCTGATGAAAGTTGGCATGCCCCAAGGAATAATCTTCCATGGGATAATATCCATGAGCCAGCATCATCCCCCCCACACTGGCACCATGATATGCTCCGGAAAGGGACAGGATTTTATTCCGATTTTCTCCCTTGTTTTTCCAATATTTCAACACGATTTTCAATGCTGTGTCACATGCTTCCGAACCGCTATTGGTAAAAAAGGTAGAATAGTAATGTCCATCTGTGATCTCACACAGTTTTTCCGAGCAGCTGATCGCAATTTCATTTGTGCTGGTAAATAGTGATGAACTGTCAAGTATGTGCAACTGACGGACTATTTCCTCCATCACTTCGCTGTTTTTATGCCCCAAATTGGTGTTCAGCAGGGTAGACACACCATCGTACATGGTTTTCCCGCTTTTGCTTTTAAAGCAATTGTTCTCATCTACTTCCGTGATGATCTGTACATCATTGCTCAGATAATCTTTCATTTGCCGAAAAGCATTCCAAACTTTTTCTCCATCTTTTTCTTTGATTCTACACATCCTGATATCAAACTTCCTTTCCTTTTATCTCACCGTATATCCGGCATCTATAATGACATTTTCACCATTCATGCTCTGTTGTTTCAGCAGCAGGGAAACTACGCGTACTACATCTGCCACATCCACGTATTGTTTGGGCAGGCCCCCGACGGAAAACATCCACTGCTTGTTTACGGCAAAGCGTTTCATTGCCACGCTGAGCATATCTGTTTTGATAAAGCCGGGGCTGATGGAGTTTGCCATGAGTCCCTGCCCGCCATAGTCCAGTGCCAAGCACTTGGTAAACTCGATCAAGGCCGCTTTGCTGGTGCTGTATGCAGTAAGCTCATAGGAACCCACAACCCCCACGTGGGATGCCAAGGTGATTACATGGCTTACCTTATTTTTCAATAAGTACGGCAACATTAACTGTGTCAACCGAAATACGGAAGTGAGGTTGACCTCCATCGTGCTCTCCCAATCTTCCATCCTCACTTCCTCCACTTTTCCCGGTATCATGATTCCGGCGGCAAAGATCACCCCATAAAGCGCCTCTCTCTTGGCCAGCTCGTTCTCTATCCGACCGTAGGCAGCCGTTGACCTGAGGTCAAGGTTAAGGCCGGTAATGCCTCCTCCTTCCAGTTCTTTTACGCCGGGATCCTTATCCACTGCTATGATTTCATATCCTTCTTCTATCAGTTGCCCAACGATTTCTCTTCCTATTCCGCCACTAGCTCCGATTACCGCGATGGTCTTTTTTTCCATTTCTTTCACGCCTCTTTTGTAACTAAACCAATCCGCCGTCTACCACCAGTGTATGCCCGGTAATGTAAGCAGACGAATCGCTGAGCAAAAAGAGCACAGAATCCGCTACTTCCTCCGGTGTCCCGACTCTTCCCATGGGGATTTTTCCTTTTACCGCTTTCAATGCTTTTTCTGTCATGTTTTCAATCATTTCTGTCCCGATATATCCCGGTGCGATGGCATTCACCCGAACATTTTTCCCTGCGATCTCCTTGGACAGGGTGCGGGTAAGTGCGATGACCGCGGCTTTAGATGCACAGTAATTTCCTTGGCCGGCCACGCCCATTAAGCCACTGACAGATGCCATGTTGACGATGGAACCTTTCTTCCTCTGGATCATCGGCAGCACAACCTTTTTTATAACGTGATAGACACCGTTCAAGTTTGTATCCATTACATCCGTCCAGTCTTCCTCTGTCATCATGAAAAAGAGCTTGTCCTTTGTGATTCCGGCGTTATTTACAAGACCGTCAATTTCCCCCTGACAAGAATCCAGGATTTCACCCATCACCTTTGCCACTTCCTGCCCGTCGCAGACGTTCATCTTGCAAGTGGAAAGTTTCCCCTTGTATTCCTTCACTTCCTTTTCCAATTCCAAGGCCCCCGTAGAGGAAGAGTTGTAGGTGGCCGTCACATTGGCACCATGCTCTAACAGCTTTTTTGTTATGCTTCTACCAATTCCCCTGCATCCTCCGGTAACGATGATATTTTTTCCCATCACATCCATTATTCTCTTTCCTTCCTTTCTCTATCTGTTCTAATTACCCTTGTTCTCTGATCCGGACATGAGGTAAGCAACATAGTTGCCCGTAACATCATAACCGGTGATCAGAATAGTATGGATATCCCTTCCTTCTATACCTTTTTCCGTGATCCCCTTTGGGATCATCTTGTGCTTTAGGCACATGGCGCCGATGGCGATGGACATAGAAATCGACGAACCCAAGTTTTCTCCTGAGTATTTTTTCAGCTGATTTGCATACAGCATATCTTCTCCGAATATGTTTTTAAGGACCGTATTTTCTACCTCATCAAAATACGTTCCATTGTTTGCACATATCACTCCGTCTATAGGGGTTTTTTGCTTTTCTACAAAATCTTTCAGCACTCTTTCTACTATTGCCACGTTTTTATCCTCTACCTTGTTGATCAATGGATATGCTCCAAGGTCACATTCCACAAAGTCTATCAGGTCGCAATAGGAGTCAGTACTGTCCTTGGAAAGGAGCAATCCCACCGTAGCTTCCGCCAGATCAGAGCCGGCAGCCCACGGATTTTTTTCGAAACAAGTGAACAGGTCCTCGTTATATTCTTCTACTGCCCCGGTCAACACGTAGTCCGCATCTCCTTTAGAGATGAGCATCTGCGAATAGCCGACACTATTGCTGCCCATGACAACTGTGCTGACCCCTTTGCATCCGAAATTAATACAGATGTGCCCGATGCATGCGTTGGACACCGTGTTGGCAAATACGGTGGGGCTGCATAAGTCAGGGTCTCCGTCCAAGACAGAGTCGGAGAAGATCAGGTTGGATTCCATGGCTCCATAACCTGTGGAGAAGATAGTCCCGATCCTGTAGGGATCTATATCTTTTTTTACATCGATTCCTGCATCTTCCAACGCTCTGGAAACCGCATTGACACTCATGTCCGAATATCGATTCATTCTTCTTTGTGCTCGAGAAGAGAGGACCGATGGATATTCTGTTTTTCCCTTGGGCCACTGCTGCACATTCCCTTTTATCAAATTGTCCCAGACTTCATCTGCTGTATTTCCCAGCCGGTTGATCATACCGATCCCGATCACGCTAGTTCTTTCCATTGGCTTCTTCCTTCCTCCCCTCACTTATCATTTGTATCAAACTTTGTATCGAAGTAATACGTAACGATCGCCTTTGCTACCGGCTTTCCGTTGACCTTCCCTACGCATTTCGCTTTTACGAAATTGGAGAATTGATCGATCAATTCAGCCTCCACAATCAACTGGTCACCCGGAAACACCTTTTTGATGAACTTCACTTCATCAAGCTTAGATAAATAGGCCTGCAGGTAGCTATCTCCACCCTCTTTATAGAACATGAACCCGCCGATTTGTGCCATAGACTCCAGGACTAACACTCCGGGGAATACAGGATTGTCGGGGAAATGCCCAGTGGACCATGGCTCGTTGTTGGTCACATTTTTTACTCCTCTTACATATTCTCCGTACTTCACTTCATAGATGTCATCCACCAATAACATGGGGTACCTATGGGGTAATGCCTGATAAATTTCTCTTGCTTCCATTTTTTCATCCTTCCTTGACTAAGCTTTCTAACGCATCTATTCCCGCTGATTCACGTTCTTCAATTTCCTTCATCAGTCTATCGAATTCCGTGATCAGTTGAGGCGCAGTAACCAATTCTCCCAGCAGGACCGATAACTCTTTCCATCTCTTGGCCAGTATCTGATAGTCTTTTGCTATCTGACGAAACCGCTCATCTCCGGTCATCCCCGCTGCTTCATTTAAGAATCTTCCATACATCCTCCTAAAGTTTCCCCCACCTGTACCTAGTTTCTCCATCAGGTAGGAGAAGGTGAGGATGGCTTCTTCCTTATCTTGATAAATGCCTTCTTCAAAGAACATTTTGATTTCATCATGAAATGTTTTTATGCCCGCCAGACCCATTTTGAAGGCAAAGGGGTGCCTCATCCGGTTGATGTTCAACTTGATGGCAAAGTATATTTCCGGCGACGGTTTTTTTCCCTTTCGATCCAACACCAAAACCTTATATGCGTTTCTACTGGATCCCACATTTCCTTCTCCCTCCTTGGTTCCCCGAGCTTTTCTCAAAGCATCATAGGAGATGATTTGCGGCTCGCTCCATCTGTGATCCAGAAGCATGACCTCTTCTTTTTCATCGTCATACCCTACCAGAATGGCATTGTGGAGTCCGAATCCGATGTTTGCCAACTCTTTCAAATAGGGCTGGAAATATGGTAATTCTCTGATGGATAAGTCCAAAATCACCGGTATGTCTTCATCGATCAATTCCTTTACCGTCTGCCAGCCCCGCCCTTCATCATCAAAGCTTCCGGTGAGGACGGTCCCCCCTAGGGCATGGGTCAAGTTCAGCTCTAAACTTTCGTTTTTCCCCGAGAGAAAGTATTCTTCCTTGTCGGCATAGTATTGGTATATAAATCCCAATCCTGCACCCAGTCCCAATACCATGTCCTCCGAATAAGTATATCCGTAGCTGTTCAAAATGATCTTGGATGCAGTGGTTGAGCAATTTGATCCGATTGTTCTGTGCTCCAAAATATTGTTTACTGTTTTCATTTTTTCTTTTCACCACCCTTTTTCATCGTTGCCATCCCGTCTCTAAGTGCCGCACACACAAGGTATTTCCCTCTCAGGTTTCTTTTTTCCGCAAGATATATTCGAAAGATGGACCACCGGCTGCAGGCCCGGGCATGATGCCCTCTGTGGATCATGTACATGCCTTTCTCGTTTTTTTCTATCCATGCCAGAGCATCTTCCCTTCCTTGCTCCTCAGCTGGTGCGCTGATTTTCCTCCTATTTATGGTTCCTTCTCTTAGTATCATCAGTGTGGGTTTTTTCTCCACGGCGTCCATAAAGGCCAGGTAGTTTCCTATATTTTTCATTCCATCCATTTGGATATAGGATATATCACATTCAGGCAAGATCTTGGATAGAAAGCGTTGAAGGTCCACTTGCCCTTTCCCCACATCCTCTTCCATCTGAAAAAAAGTCCGTTTAATATTTTTCATGATCTTTTTTTTGCCGAGTCTTTTCCCCTGTCCTGAGACCCTGTGTATATAGGCTTCTATTGTTTTGATATCATCGTGCTCGTACTGCATTTCGTTTTTCTTTACTCCGTTCAAAAAGGGTATAAGACAACTCTTTTTCCACTGCACTGATTTTCATCCAGTCTTCTTCCAACTGACTTTTTTGCAGTCCGCCCTCGTCTGAAACACTCTCCATCATTTTCCTGGAAAGCTGACTCCACTGCCTGGACAAGGCGAAATATTTCTTAGAAACGGCCTCCACCACTTCATCATGTATATATGTGTCACTGGCCTCTTTTAAGAATCTACCGTACAACCTCCTGTAAAACCCGCCGCCCGTGGCCACGTCACAGAAAAATCGGAACAAGGTCACGCTTTTTTCATAGACTTTTGGGTCTTGGATCTGAAGAAACGATTTGCCGGATTTTTCGATTTGTTCGACCCCCGCCCAATATCCCTGATTGAACAGGTAGTTCTTCATGTTGTTATAGATGGCATTCCAGATAATCGGTCCCATCCTGTCCTCTCTTTCCATTTTTTCGGCAGGAACAGATGGTTTGATCAAAAATATGGTGTTGGATGGATGGCGAATCACTGCATTTCTAGGGTTCATCGCCTTGATCAGGGTTCTCCATGGCACCAAGATCGGTGTGTCGATGTTAGGCTCATGAATCAACACTTGATCCCTGCCCGTATTGGTGATCAGGGTCACATGATTCCCCGCAGCCCCGCTGATCAACCGGAATATGGACTTGAGCACATCCGCATTATCTGTTGCCGTCATAGGAAGATATTTCATATACTTGTTTAGGGAAACCCTGGCAATGACCGGCCTTCCTTGCCGGATGTGGTGGCAAATCACCTTTTTTGCCTCTCTTCCATCCTTAAGTTGGAGAATTTCTATGTCCATATTCATGTTTTCGGTGAAACGAAAGATATCATTCTCATTGTTTCCCGAATAACATTTATAAACTTTGTTCAGTCCGAAACGAGTATCGGATCCGGAAAAATCCAGTGTTTCTCCTATCCCAAAGCACATGGCTTCCGACAGGTGATATCCGTAGTAATTGGCCACAGAGGACAAGGCCACCGATCTGCAACTATTGCCAAGGGTCGGTATCAGTTCCACTATAGCTGCCCACCTTCCGTCACATGGACCAATTCTTCTTGAAACTCCTCTCCATCGGCTTTTTCATAGAGGCGTATCATATGTTCGATGACTTGGACTTTATCTCTTGTCTCCACACTTTTGACCTTGCTAAGGAGTTGATGAAGCCAGGAGATCTGAACATCCCTATGTTCCATAAACCCCTTTATCTCAGCCGGATTTTTTTTCCTCTCCCTGCAACAGCGGAAAAATTCCAAACCGGCCCCATATGACAGGTCATCACTTGGGCAATAGCAAAATCTCTTGATGTACAGGATCAAGGCAGCGGACAAGATTTCCTTTTCAGAAAAGCCTTTCATCTTTACCATTCCCGGCACATTTAAGATGATCATTTTCTTCTGTTGATCTTCCGTATAGGTGTCTTCCAGAGCGATCTCCCTGTAGGTTCCTTCTCGTGGATCTACAATGGTCAGCCTCTGATTTTCAACATCAGTTCCGCAACACACCACGGGTAATGGCCTGTTCTTTTCTCCGCCTGTTTCATCGGGGATGTAAACCATGACCATGGCTATCCGCATTTTTAGATTGCGATGTATATTGAAAAAATATGCATCCGGATTATCGTGATAGTATTCTTCATAGTAAATCCCCATGGCATAGGACAAATTCTTTTCCGCCTGGACTCTATCTCCCCAAACCCGTGTCCCATCACAAAAGGGGATATGTCCGCCTAATGCAATGTCGACAGATTTTTCATCCACGTCGAGTTTTGTATATCGTAGGAGGTTCAGGTATCCGTTGATGGTGATGTCCCGTGTGGGGGTCCAAAATTGATTGGCTCTTTGAAAATATATTCTACTTTTACTCATTTCGACTTATTCTTTCTTTTAGTTCCTGTAAGCTCTTCGGTAACTGA
This sequence comes from Anaerovoracaceae bacterium, assembly GCA_050946655.1. Classification (GTDB taxonomy): domain Bacteria; phylum Bacillota; class Clostridia; order Peptostreptococcales; family Anaerovoracaceae; genus JAXGRD01. The sequence goes on along the minus strand of JBMNVE010000004.1, from coordinate 12,314 downwards.
AGACACAATTTATCTTCTTCATTGAGGATGGCATGAACGGTCCTTCCTTTGGCATAGATTTTTCTTTCATTTTCTTTGAGCAATTCATACCGAAACTCTATTCTCGCCCCCTCCAAGATCCGGAACTTCAGATGAACTTGATACTCTTCTAGTGCATATCCCAGCGCGTTTTTGTATATACACTCTGCAGAAATCACAGGGAATTTTAGCTTCGTCATCACGCCCTGCTCGTATAGTTTCAGGACTTTTTCGGAGAAGTTGTACCTTGCCTCTTCAAAGTAGCAGAAATAATTGCTGTGATGGACAATCCCATAAGCATCTGTATCCCGAAATCTGACGGAAAAGTTATACGTGTATTTCATCCAGTTCATTTTCTTTCCTTTGCACATCTTTAACGATATATTTCTTTTCTGTAGCCGTCTGTGTAGTGAGAAGATGATATATATTCAGTGCGGCTGAAAACCATGCAAATCCCCAAAAACCCCGGCGCACAAGTGCCTCGCTCTGTGGCGAATACAAGTTTGTTGGATCTGACATGACCTGTTTTTTGTTGAATGCCCACCCATATCCGTACTGCCCATCAAAGGCGTTTTCAAAATATCCGGGCGAGAATAATTCTTCCACTCTCACTTTTGCACCGTATTCACGGGCAAGGAAGCCTTTCAATAATTTGCTGATAGACTCTTCCGTTTGTCCTTGATCTTCGCGAATCAGCATTTCAAAGTTCCAGTGATTCTTTTTTGATTGTGTGCCGTAAAGATCCGTCCATAAGCGAAGAGAAACATCTTCTCCGGCGGTCAGGTAATAAATTCTTTCTTCATCCAGGCCATCGGTATGTAGCCGCCCGCCCCAAATGACTTTATGCATATTTTCTCCGTCCATGCCCCCCTTGATAGGGAAAAAGCGCAAATCGATCACGCTATCCGCTTGAGCAAGGATGGCCGGCTCCGTTGAGGGAGATTCCCCCAATGCTACGGAAACTTTTTTTATGTCTTCTACGGAAATTTTTTCACTTATCCGGTTTGCTCTACGGGCAATTTCCTTCCATGGATTTTCTTTTAGGTGATGATTGTCGAAAAACTGTGTGGAAATGTAACCGGAGAAGACGGGAAATGTGACATCCCCGATGGGTAGCATGGCATATAAAATTTTGCTGATATCCGATGTCCCTATTTTGATTCGTTTCAGATAGTCTTTTACCGTCGTTGTGGCGTATTTTGCCGACTTCTTCATCGACACGCCTTTGCTATGAAAGTCGTTTTTTATGAAGCTCGCCCATTCTTCACCGATTCCTTCGATATCCGCAAACAAGACGGCAAGCCCCTGGTGCTCATCCGGATAGGCTTTCTCCAATTTGTCCCGAAATCCTTCCATGGAGGAATGGCAGTCCAAAGATTTTCCTTCTTGAAACCCGATCCTGATTTTTCTTTCCTTGTCTTCCAGAGAGTGAATATCCAGGCCGGTTTTTTCACACACCCGGCCGAGTATGCCCAAATCAAGGTCATTGGCGTAAAAAGGCATGTACTTTTTCTCATCTTCTACACTTGAGATCCTGTATATCTGCCGGCCTTTCTCTTGTAAAAGAATAACCAAGATCTGTGCGGCAGGGCTGTTGCCGATAATGGCGATGTTTCTATTCTTCATGACAACGACCCAGCAGTATGCTTGCAGCATTTCCTGCAAAAGCGAATGAATTGGAAAACGCATAGGATATTTCCGCATCCACCGTTTCCAAGGGGAAAACATGCTGATCACACTCATCCATCATGTCTTCTATCCCGATATTCCTTGTGACTTTTCCGTGCTTTAAGCATAAAAGCGTTGCTGCCATTTCAATGGAACCGGCAGCAGCCATACAGTGTCCGATCATGGATTTATTGGTGGAAACATAGACCCTATCACCGGTTTTCTCAAAAAATCGGTTGATCGCCAAAGCTTCCATTTTGTCATTGAGCTGTGTCCCGGTGCCGTGGGCATTGACGTAAGACACTTGATCCGGCCCAACCTCCGTATGAGCCATGGCCATCGTCATAGATGCGATGGCTCCATCGCCCGTTGGACTGGGGCTGGTAATATGGTATGCATCGTTGTTGATCCCATATCCGATGATCTCTCCGTAGATGGTTGCTCCTCGGGCCTTGGCAGATGCAAAGGTTTCTATCACGAAAAAGGCGCCTCCTTCCCCGATGTTGATTCCATCTCTCATTTTGTCAAAAGGTTTGCATGTGTTTTCACTGAGAGATTTCAATGCGTTGAATCCCAAGCAGGAAAACTCGGTCAGCGGATCGGCACCCCCGCAAATAACCAGATCTGCCTTGCCCGCTTTGATCAAGTCAAATGCGATCCCAGCAGCAGTAGTCCCGGATGCGCATGCCGCCATGGTGGTATAACAGCCGCCTTTGATGCCGCATTTTTTCTTGATCCATGGTACAAAGGAGGGAATTTGTGTCAACCACTCCGGCTCATATTTCCCCTCTCTATTATCACTGACGTATTTTAGGATCCTTCCGTTTGCCGCCAGAGAGGTGGCAAAGGCCAAATATGCTCTTTCCGAAAAGTCTTCGACCTCTCGGGCTGTGAGTTTCGCATCGGAAAACGCTTCATCTACAGCCTTTTCGATAATGCACATTACCCGCTCCTTCTCAGAGGGCAGGTCCGTTAAATAGGGAAAGTCACTCTCCCCGATTTCACCCACATATTCCGTTCGGAGGTCTTTTGCAGAGAACAAGTCACACTTTTTCAGCCCGGATTTCCCTTCACACAAATTTTTAAAAAATGCTTCCTTCCCGGCTCCATTTCCCGCAATCACTCCAATTCCACTGACTACAACTCGTCGTTCTTCCATTTTTTCACCTTTATCTATGCTGTACACTGTCTTTCCATGTGTTTTATAATTCCTTTTACAAGGAAAATGTGAGAGGTCCCTTCACAGATGATCGTCCCCAGATACGCCGCTTTTCTCCGGAAGCGACCCCCTCTTATCTTCCTCGGCTACTGAATCCCTTTTGTCTCACGGACGTAGTCAGCTATGGATGAAACGCTTCTAAAAATTGCCATGTCTTCATCGCTGACTTTTACATCAAACTTCTCTTTCAGACCAACGACCAACTCCAATGCATCCACGGAATCCAGCCCGAGGCCCTCATCTTCCTCCGCATATGAAGCAAAGATAGGCGCATCGTAGTCCACCTTGCTGGGATCTACGTCATCCAAGCCCAGCTTGTCAATGATCATTGTCAGTACTTCCGCTTCCAGGTTTTCAAAATTTTCCATAGTGATTCATTCCTCCTTCAAAATCAATGTATCTATCTCTTTACGCAGCGAGTGCTTTTCTGAGGCTATCCAAATCTTCGATATTGTGCTGATGAATGTTGCCATATCGCATTTTTCTGATGAAATTGCTCAAGGTATGTCCCGGCCCGCATTCCGTGAACGAAGTAACACCATTATCACTGAGATAATCCATTGTCTTGATCCACTGGACCGGTGAGACCACTTGCTCTACCATTTTTCTTCTGATTGCATTGGCGTCCGTTTCCGCTTCTCCATCTACATTGGTGACCACGGGAACCGCCGCATCCATCAGTGAAACCCGATGGATTTCTTCTGCGATCCTGATTTTTGCATCTTCCAGAAGTCTGCAATGGAAGGGTGCACTGACCGGCAATTGTTTTGTGATGATACCAAGGGCATCCAATTCCTTGCATGCGATCTGCACATCTCCTATTTTGCCTGCAATCGAAACTTGGCCTTTTGTATTGTAGTTGGCGATCCACACTTGACGGTGGTTCTGGTGAAAATAGTCAGTCACCTTTTTTTCGTCACTGAAAATCACAGCGGCCATTCCTCCTACGCCCCGAGGCACCGCTTCCTGCATGGCCTGCGCCCTGATTTTAATGATTTTGAAGACATCCGTGAAAGAAATGCACCCCGCGGCATACAGGGCCGCATACTCTCCGAGAGAATATCCTGCCAGATATTCAGGCCTTCCGTTTTGCATTTTGTATAGCTCCCAGGCCGCGATGCCGCAAGCCAAAATCAGAGGTTGAGAATTGACGGTCAGGCTCATTTCTTCTCTGCTGCCTTCACGGCACAATTGGGCCAGATCATTGCCTATGATTTGAGAGGCCTGGTCAAACACTGTCTTTACAACGTCGTAACTTTCATACAAGTCCATGAACATTCCGGGTTTTTGTGCTCCTTGCCCGGGGAAAACCACCGCTTTTTTCATTTCAAAATTTGCTCCTTTTCTATTATCCAGTTGCATATCACTCACTTGCTGTTTATCATATACTATCCTTGTTAGGCCTCCATTACTTCCCAGTAAATTCTCTGTAAACTTATGGAAATTTATTTTATGGTTTTTTTGCCTTAAGTGATTAGTCATTTTTTGCCCATCAACAACTTGCCTCTGCTGTGTTTTTCATAGCCGAATTTTATCCCTATCATCGGGTTTCCCGAAGTTTTACCCTTAACACATTCTTAATGTTTTCCATTCTTCAGAGGTATCTCCGGCGGCTTACTTCCGGCCTCTATCATTCAACCAAAGGAAAGACTGCCCTAACAGATGGAGTTGTGATATAATAATCCCGTGCTAAAATGGTGCTTGACTTTAACTAGTCCCTTATCTCACCAAGATTTGAAAGGATCTGTGCATGAACAAAAAAGTATCATCCACACTGGCCTTGACCCTGTGTGCGATCATCTGGGGAACTGCCTTTGTTGCTCAACGAGCGGGAATGGAGAATATCGGCCCTTTCTTTTACAGTGCCTCCAGAATGCTCATCGGCGCCATTGCCCTCATCCCCATTTCCTTGGTTTCTACAAAGGGGCAGGATGCCGATCGTAGAAGGAAGGGGCTTCCCGCCGTTTCCCCGGAGCAAAGGGAGAAAGAAAAGAAGGTCATTCTCAAAGGTGGTGCCGTATGCGGATTTATCATTTTTTTTGCAGCAAATACCCAGCAGGTGGGCCTGGTCTCCACCACTGCGGGAAAAACAGCATTTATTACGACGCTCTACATCATTCTCGTGCCCCTGTTAGGACTTTTCGTGAAACAGCTGCCCAATCTTTTCAACTGGATCGGAGTGGTCTTTGCTACAACAGGACTTTACTTCCTCTGTATCACGGAAAACCTGACGATTGCAAGAGGTGACCTGATCATTCTCATCGGAGCACTCTTCTGGGCGCTGCACATCCTGTTTATGGATCACTATGCGCCTAAGGTCAATGTGGCAAAACTGGTCTGCGTGCAGTTCTTCGTGGCAGGATTGATGAGTCTGGTGGTAGCAATGATTATTGAATCTTTCATCTGGGAAAGTTTCATCGTGGCACTACCGGGTATCCTCTACGTAGGGGTCATGTCTACCGCCGTCGCTTTTACTTTTCAAGCTTTGGGGCAAAAAAACGCAAATCCCACGGTGGCATCCATCATACTCAGTACCGAATCCCTTTTCGGAGCCATAAGTGGCTACCTTATCTTGGGAGAGATGCTCACCTCCAGGGAGATCATAGGATGCTTGTTGATGTTTATTGCGGTCATCATTGCACAGCTGCCCACAAAGAAAGAGCGACTGGCCATGAGAAAGGAAGGATAATATGGTTTCAAGAACAGATGCATTGGCATTACTAAAAAAATACAATAAAGAAGATTTCCATATAAGGCACGGGCTGACGGTGGAAGGAACCATGCGGTACTTCGCCGACTCTTTGGGTTATGGAGAAGATAAAGACTTCTGGGGCCTGGTTGGCCTTCTTCACGATATAGACTTTGAAATGTGGCCGGATGAGCACTGCAAAAAAGCACCGGAGCTTTTGGCGGAGATCGGCTGCGACGACAAGATGATCCGCGCGGTGATCTCCCACGGATACGGCGTATGTTGTGACGTGGAGCCGGAGCATGAGATGGAGAAGATCCTCTTTGCCACCGACGAGCTCACCGGCCTTATCGGTGCCTGCGCATTGATGCGACCGTCCAAGAGTACAAAGGACATGGAAGTGAAATCCGTACGAAAGAAGTTCAAGGATAAAAAATTCGCTGCCGGCTGTGATCGGGACATTATCACAAGGGGTGCCCAGATGTTGGGCTGGGAAATGGACAAGCTGTTTCAAGAAACGATCCTGGCCATGCGCAGCTGTGAAGACGAGGTCAAGGCTTATGCAGAATAAGTTACGATTATTAAAACAGAAAATAGCTGCCTACGATCGGCTGGCTGTTGCTTTTTCGGGAGGTGTGGACAGTACCTTCCTGCTTCTGTGCGCCCGGGAAGTTCTCCGGGAAGGTGCTTTGGCGGTTACCGTCACCGGGCCCAACTTCGCACCTGATGAGATCGAGGAAGCAAAGAAATTCTGTGCTCATCACGAGATCCCTCATCTGATCATCAATATGAAGGATGAACTGCTTGATATACTGGCACCCAATTCTAAGGATAGATGCTATTTATGCAAGAAGTCCATCTTCGGTCAGATCATGAAGACCCTGGACCATCTTCCCATTGCCGATGGCACCAATGCCGACGACGCAGCGGATTATCGGCCGGGAAGAAAAGCCCTCAAGGAGATGGGCATCATCAGCCCCCTGGAGGATGTGGGCTTTACCAAGGAGGAGATCCGCTCCGCCTTAAAGGCCATGAACATTTCCACCTGGGACAAGCCGGCTTATGCCTGCCTTGCCTCAAGGATACCGTACGGTGAGCCGGTGACAGAAGAGAAGCTGACCACCATCTACAAGATCGAGTCAGCCATTAGGCAAATGGGATTTCCCCAGGTGCGCCTCCGTCATCACGGAGACATTGCCAGAATAGAACTTCCCCGAAAGGAATTGGGACAGTTCTGCAGCGCTGAGGGAACTGCCGACATCATCACCATGATCAAGGACGCCGGCTTCGCTCATGCCACCTTGGATCTGGATGGCTATGTCATGGGCAGCCTCAACTACAGCATTTCGGACCCGGACTGATCGGGTCATTACCATAGGAGGAACAGATGGATCTTTTCAAACTGCAAAACGGAAGTGATATTAGAGGCATTTCTCTTACGGGGATCCCCGGGGAAGACCCTAATCTAACCCCAAAAGAGGCGGGCCCACTGACTAGGGGCTTTCTTCTTTGGTTGTGGAAAAAAACCGGAAAACCCCCTCAGGAGATGAAGATTGCTATCGGACGGGACCCCCGCCTCAGCGGGAAGCTCCTCATGCGTGCTGCCATCAATGCCCTTGGCCCCTACGGGGTGGAGATCTTGGACTGCGGCATCGCATCTACGCCCGCTATGTTTATGTCCACAAAATTCCCTCAATATGCCTGTGACGGTGCCATCATGCTCACTGCATCTCATCTCCCCTATAATCGAAACGGTTTCAAGTACTTTTCCCGTGAGGGAGGCCTGGACAAGGGAGATATCCGTCAAATCATTGAATACGCAGAGGCCGGAGCAGAGGAACTGGGAGAGCCCACCCACCCGGACCGTGCAATCCGCCACGTTGGGGTGCTTACTTATCCTGCACCGGCCACAGACTTGATGGATACCTATGCACAGCATCTCCGCGGCCTGATCGTGGAAGGTCTGGGCGGAGACGATCTTCGCCCATTGGAAGGTCTTAAGATCGTGGTGGATGCGGGCAACGGCTCCGGCGGCTTTTATGCCCGGGACGTGCTGAAACCTCTGGGCGCGGATGTTTCCGCCAGCCAGTATCTGGAGCCGGACGGAGGCTTCCCCAACCATCCACCCAACCCGGAAGATCCCGAAGCCATGGCTTCCATCACGGCAGCTGTTCTTAGCAACGGCGCTGACCTGGGGCTGATCTTTGACACGGATGTGGACCGGTCTTCGGCGGTGGATCACTGCGGACGGGGGATCGCAAGGGACGGCATCGTAGCCCTGGCCTCTGTTTTGGTTTCCGAGAAGCACCCGGGAAGTACTGTCGTCACCGACAGCATTACCAGCAATCAGTTGACCGCCTTCCTGGAAGATGAATTGAAATTGAACCACCTGCGGTATAAGCGAGGATATAAGAATGTGATCAATAAGGCCAAGGAAATATCCGATGCCTATTTGGCCATAGAAACATCGGGGCACAGCGCCTTTCGCGACAACTATTTTTTGGATGACGGGGCATATCTGGCTACCCTCATCGTCATTAAGACAGCGCAGTTGGCACGCCGTGGAAAGACCCTGGACAGCCTTCTTTCTTCCCTGGAAAGCCCTGTGGAGGAAAGAGAGGTCCGCCTCCCCATCACCTCTCCCGATTTTTCTTCATACGCAGATCAGATCCTGGCGGACATGGAGGTTTGGGCAGGCTCCCTCCCCGCACCCGCATCCCTTGCCAGCCCCAACCATGAGGGGGTGCGCATGAACTTTAAGGATGGCTGGTGCCTCCTGCGCAAATCCCTTCACGATCCCATCATGCCTCTGAATATAGCATCAGACCGGGCGGGAGGTGCAAGAGAGATCGCAGAAACCCTTCGTCCCTTTTTAGAAAAATATCCCTTCCTGGACATTTCCAAGCTTTAGGAGGAAACCATGGTTACATGTGCAGAAATGAAAAAAATCGAGAGGGCGGCCGATGAAGCAGGTCTGACTTACTATCAGATGATGGAAAACGCGGGAAGCGGTGCCGCCGATGAAATCATGGCCGGCCACAAGATCGCGGGAAAGAACATCCTCATCCTGTGCGGGAAAGGCAACAACGGCGGCGACGGTTATGTGGTGGCGAGAAAGCTTTACGGCTTTGCCGGCAAAATCACCTTAGCTGTCTTAGAGGGTCCGCCGGTTTCCCCTGAAGCTATGGCCAACTACGACCTGTGCCGGGAGATGGATCTTCCCATGGTTTCCCATCTACCCGCTGTTTTGGATGTCGCTGCTTCGGCGGATATTATCGTGGATGCCCTGTACGGAACAGGCTTCCACGGGGAATTGAAGGAAGATATCCGCCTTCTCATTGAGGGAGTGAACCGAGCAAAGGCTTTCCGCGTTTCTCTGGACCTTCCCTCAGGTCTTGGGGGAGATAATGCCGCAGGCTCGGTGGGGCCCCACGTCTTTGCTCACATGACCGTCACCTTCCACGATGAAAAGCCTATCCATCAAAACCCTCTTGCCCATATCGGTCAGGTTCTCACCACCTCCATCGGTATCGAAGCCCTGCCTCCGGATGTCTTAAAATAAAGAGCCGGCCCTCTAGGCCAGCTCCAGTACCACCGGGCAGTGATCACTGCCGTATACTTCCGATAATATCTTGGCATCCACCAAGCGTTTCTCCATTTCCTTTGACACCAGGAAATAGTCGATCCGCCAGCCCGCATTATTGGCCCTGGCATTGAACCGGTAACTCCACCAAGAATACGCCCCTTCCAGATCCGGATAGAAATGTCGAAAGGTGTCGATGAAGCCGGAATCCTGAAGAATCGTCATTTTTTCTCTTTCTTCGTCGGTAAATCCGGCATTTTTTCGGTTATTTTTTGGGTTCTTCAAGTCGATCTCCCGGTGGGCCACGTTCATATCTCCGCAGATGATCACCGGCTTGGGAAGCCCTAACACATAAGTACGGAAATCATCTTCCCACTCCATGCGATAGGAAAGCCTGGCCAATTTTTCCTGAGAATTGGGCACGTACACGTTGACCAAGTAGAAGTCCGGGAATTCTGCGGTGATCACTCTGCCTTCCTGGTCGTGATGATGGATATCCAGTCCGTAGGTGACGGAAATGGGCTCTTCCTTGGTCAGGGTCAAGACGCCGGAGTATCCCTTTTTCTCCGCACTGCACCAATACTGGTGATATCCCTCCGTCGGGACCTCCACCTGACCCTCCTGCATCTTTGTCTCCTGGAGACAGAGGATGTCCGGGTCCTCTTCCTGCAAAAACTCAAAAAAATTCTTCTTCATTATGGCGCGTAGGCCGTTTACATTCCACGATATCAATTTCATCTGCTAGCTACCTCTGCATCTCCAAAAGCTTATTCTTCAAGTCTCCCTCGATCTTCACCAGCTCAGCTTCGGCTTCCATCCGCTTCTGATGGCCTTCCTGCTGGATCCGCAGAACTTCGTCAAGAGTGGTGATGAGGGATTCATTGGTATATTTAAGGGTCTCCAGATCCACGATGCCTCGCTCCGATTCCTTTGCTGTTTCAATGGTGGACATCTTTAATGTCTCCGCATTTTTTCGCAGCAACTGGTTGGTGGTGTCCGACACGGCTCTCTGGGCTCGGGCCGCTTCCTCGGAATGGGCGATCCCCAGGGCGATGATCATCTGGCTCTTCCAAAGAGGTATAGTGTTCACCAGGGAAGATTGGATCTTCTCGCTCATGAGGGTGTCGTTGTTCTGCACCAGCCTGATCTGGGGGGCCATCTGAATGGAAACGGTTCTGGTCAGATCCAAGTCGTGGAGCTTCTTTTCAAAGCGGGCACACATGGAGGCCAGGTCATTGGCAGCCTGGGCGTCTTCGGGGAGCCCGCTTTCCTGAGCTTTCTTTTGCAGGGTGGGAAGATCGTTATGGATCACATCCTCCAGCTTTTGCCTCCCGGCTACAATGTACATGGACAGTTCCTTGAAGTACGTCCTGTTGAGTTCATAGAGCTTATCCAGGGTGGCCACATCCTTCATCAGGACGATCTGATGGCTTTCCAAGGCCTCAGCGATCCTGTTTACGTTGGCTTCCGCCTTGGCATACTTTGCTTTCACTTCCGTCAGTTTGTTTGCACCCTTTTTGAAAAATCCAAAAAAGCCCTTGGGTTCTTCTTCTCCGAACCCCTTCAGTTCTCCTACCAAGTTGGTCAGCAGACCGCCTACTTCACCTAAATCCTTAGTTCTTACACTATCCAAGGCGTTCTGAGAAAAATCCGCCATCTTCTTTTGGGCACCGCTTCCGTATTGCAACACGATATTGGTATCATTCAAATCGATTTTCTGCGCAAAGTCATCGATCATCTTTTTCTCTTCTTCGGTGAACTTTTCCACCTCAGTGGTGATCTCGCTAGGTTCCGTCAAATCCTTTACCGGCTCTATCCCATCCAAGGTCAATTCCGGTGCTTTCTGCATATCATCCATCGCTTACTTTTCTCCTCCTTTGAAATCCCCGGCAGTCAGGCCGTCTCTGGCCAGCATGCTCTTTAAAACTGAAATATCCGTGGAAATATCCATCGCCGTATCGTCGAAGAGGCTTTCCAGCAACTTTTCAAATGCCTCTCCGATGGTATCCAGGGTCTTCTCGATTTCTTTCTTCGCCGCAAGAATATTTTCCCCCTGTACCGGCTGATCTTCAAAATCCTTATAGGCGCCCACCAGCTTTGCTGTGGTGGGGAGATAGTATTCTATGAATTTTCTCGTCTCGGGAAGAAGGACCGGCTTTTCCTTCACCCTGGCAAAGATCTTTTCAATGATGATTTCCAGGTATTCTACCTTGGCGGTGATCTCTTCTCCCCGGATCATGTCGTTGGTTTGACTGATCTCCTTCAGGTAGCTTCGTCCTCTCTCCAAGGTGATCCTGAGTTGACGCTCCGTAGCGCCCTCCGTTTCCATCATGCGACGCTCTTCTTCCTCCCGGATTTTTCTGGCTTCGTACCGATCTCTGGCATCCAGGTACTCGGCATACATTTTGTGGTTTCCGATGAACCATTGGCCCGTATCATCCAAATGCCCTTCCAAAAACATCCTGCCTTTGATCATTTTTTTCAAGTCTTTTCGGATATACTTCTCATCGGTGCGACAGTGGGCCGCAAGGTCCCCTACGTCGTAGAACTCATATCCGGACATGATGCGAAGGTATTCCCGAAATCGCTTTACCCGCTTGCGAAGACTAACTCCCCCGGCTATAACTCCTCCGCTGATGAGGGTGAGCACCCCCAGGGTGATTACCGGCGCAGTAAAAGAAAAGCCCACTACAGAGCCGACGATCCAGTTTCCAAGGGCGCTCAGCCCAAAGACCACCGATCCCAGGATGCCGGTAACCATCATAACGATGCCGCTGACAGCTCCAGCCGGCTTTCGCGGCACAGGGATGGTGTCTTCAGACACATCCCTTGGAGGCTTGAACCCGGCACGGGCGTGGGCGAAGGGATCCGCCGCCTCCTCCCTGTACAAGGGGCCCATTTCTTCAAGTTCTTCCTCCCCTGTGGCTTTGTACAAGCTCTCCTTAGCCTCGGACAGGGCGCTCTTCACCGTTGCATTGATATCCCTGTTCAACTTGTGAAAATCCATGCTATCCAAGGCGTCGGTGACGATTCGATTGATTTGATCTCCTATATTTTGATTTGCCATTTATCCCTCTTTACAAAAAACTGATGTGGTCATTATACTACACTTGACCCTTTGAATTCAAATAACTGTG
>JBMNVE010000003.1:0-45316 GCA_050946655.1 Anaerovoracaceae bacterium | reverse complement strand
GGAAGGTAGAGGAGCATGAGAAAAGATACAACAACACCGCAAAGGCTGTACTAAACTTTAAAAGTCCAAACCAGGTCGTAGAAGGGTATTTCAACTATGTGTAACATATGTGTTGACAATTAAGAATAGCAAAAATAAAAATATTGTTAAAACATTGACAATAAACCCTATCAAGAAGTATACTGTATACGCGTTGGGCGAGAACGGATGCCCAACGATGAAAAAACAGAAAAACAAGGAGGAAATCATATGGGAAGATTCACATTACCTAGAGATCTGTATCACGGAAAAGGGACTTTGGAAACGCTGAAGACCTTTGAAGGGAAGAAAGCCGTTGTATGTGTCGGCGGCGGGAGCATGAAAAAATTCGGTTTCTTAGATCGAGCTGTATCCTATCTCAAGGAAGCGGGGATGGATGTAAAGCTGATCGAGGGCATTGAGCCGGACCCCTCTGTGGAAACGGTGATGAAAGGTGCCCAGACGATGCTGGAATTTGAACCGGATTGGATCATCGCTATCGGTGGGGGTTCTCCTATTGATGCGGCCAAGGCGATGTGGATCAAATATGAATATCCGGAAATCACCTTTGAAGAAATGTGTGTCGTATTCGGCATTCCTAAATTGCGAAAAAAAGCCAGATTCTGCGCCATCGCATCCACTTCGGGAACGGCGACGGAAGTTACTGCTTTTTCCATCATTACCGACTATGAAAAAGGGATCAAGTACCCCATCGCTGACTATGAGATCACTCCCGATGTAGCCATTATCGATCCGGATTTGGCAGAAACAATGCCGCCCAAATTGGTGGCCCATACAGGAATGGACGCTATGACTCATGCCGTCGAAGCCTATGTTTCCACAGCAAACTCTGACTTTACCGATCCTCTGGCCCTTCATGCCATCAAAATGATCCAGACGGATTTGATCCCTTCCTTTAATGGTGATATGGACAAGAGGGGGTCCATGCACAATGCCCAATGCCTTGCAGGGATGGCCTTCACCAATGCCCTCCTGGGAATCGTTCATTCCATGGCCCATAAAACCGGTGCGGCCTTTGATGACTATGGTGCCCACATTATCCACGGTGCGGCCAATGCCATGTATCTTCCCAAGGTGATCGCGTTCAATGCAAAGGATGAAACGGCAAAGAAGAGATACGGGCAAATCGCTGACTTTATGAATCTTGGCGGAAGCAGCGACGATGAAAAGGTCGGACTTTTGATTGAACATCTTCGCAACATGAGCAAGGAGTTGAAGATCCCCCACGGGATCGGGACATATGATGCAGATAGCTATCCTGCAGAGCAGGGCTTCGTACCGGAAGAAGTGTTCCTGGACAGACTCCATGACATTGCCGTAAATGCTTTGGCCGATGCTTGCACCGGCTCCAATCCCAGACAACCTACTGTGGAAGAGATGGAAAAACTGCTTAAGTGCTGCTACTATGATACAGAAGTAGACTTTTAGTATCCGGTAAAGCTCCCTTCGCCTGAAATCGTCGACCTTTCCGGGCTCTCGATTTCAGGCTTTTTAGTGTAAGGAAATCTTGGGGAGATGGAATGGTTACGACCGGGTCAAAGCGGGGATATAGTATTTGAAAGTTCCCGGCAAAGGTAGTATAATCCACTTCATGAATAGGCGGATACGGCAGATGGTCAAGAAACATCCCAGGCGCACGATTGTGGTGGGTTTTCTGGCGGTGATCCTGGTTGGAGGGATAGTGCTTCATCTTCCCGTTGCCTCGGAAGACGGTAACCCGTTGCCTTTCATCGATTGTCTGTTCATGTCCACCAGTGCCGTCTGCGTCACCGGACTGGTGGTGGTGGATCCGGGAGATACTTTCAGCATCTTCGGAGGAGTGGTCTTAGCCACATTGATACAAATCGGTGGCTTGGGGATCACTTCCATTGGGGTCATCACTATCCTTCTCACCAGTGGGAAGATGAGCATGGGCGGAAGAAAATTAGCCAGAGAGGGGTTTAACCTTTCCAGCGGAAAAGGTCTGGGAGATATTCTTCGCTCGGTGCTCTATGTGACGGTAACGGTGGAAGTCATCGGGGCGGTGTTGAGCTTTCTTACGTTCAGCAAGCAATATCCCCCGGGAGAAGCAGTAGGGATCAGCTTTTTCCACTCCATCTCCGCTTTTAACAATTCGGGCTTCGATCTCTTCGGGGGATTTAAAAACCTGGCGGATTACCACGATGATGTATGGATCAATCTGGTGACGGCTATTCTGATCATCCTGGGTGGCCTTGGCTTCATCGTCATCAGTGAAGTGGCTTCCAAGCGAACCATTACCAATTTCAGAGGGTACTCCCTTCACACCAAGATCGTTCTAGTGACTACCCTTTGTCTCATTGTTGGGGGCACGCTCCTCGTTAAGCTAAGTGATGAGCATGTGACCTGGTTATCGGCATTCTTTCACAGTGTGTCTGCACGCACCGCAGGGTTTGCCACGGAGCCCTTGGCGAAAATTTCCTTAGGTGGCGTTTTGGTTATCGTTGTTCTGATGTTTATCGGAGCAAGTCCAGGATCCACCGGAGGAGGGATAAAGACTACGACTTTTTTCGTCATATTGGCCAACGTCAAGTCCGTTGCCCTCAACGGTCATTGCCAGGCCTTCAAGCGGAAGATCCCCGATACAGTCATCGGCAAAGCCCTTGTGGTCTTCTCCTTGGCTCTAGTGTGCATTTCTACGGCTACCATTTTGTTATCCATCATACAGCCGGAGTTTGCTCTCCAGGACACCCTCTTTGAGGTGGTCAGCGGCTTCGGTACAGTGGGGCTGTCCATGGGCATTACCCCCAAGCTGGCCTTTGGCAGTAAAATCGTAATGATTGTAACTATGTTTGTAGGACGCTTGGGGCCGTTGACTTTGATTTCCCTGTGGTGGAGCAGGACAAAACCACAGGCCAGATATTCAGAAGAAAATATTACGGTAGGATAGGAGATGAAAATGTCAAAAAATTCAAAGTCGGGTTTCGGTATCATCGGGTTGGGAAGATTCGGGACGGCCCTCGCCCGATCTCTTGCGGAAGGTGGAAGAGATGTACTGGTCATCGATGAAAGTGAAGACAATATCCGAAGGGTGAGGGAAGAGGTCCAGGACGCCTATGTGATCGGTGGATTGACAAGAGAAGCGATGGAAGAGACAGGCATCGGGGACTGTGAAACGGTGATCATCTGCATTTCCAAGGTGGATGTAAGTGTATTGACGGCCCAGAGCATTTTAGAAATGGGCGTACCTAGGGTGATCTCCAAGGCGGACAGTTTAGAGCACGGAATGATCTTAGAAAAAATCGGCTCTGAAGTGGTCTACCCGGAGGTGGAGACGGCTCTTCGCCTGGCTACGGTCTTGCTGGAATCCAGTGCCATCGATTTAATGAAGCTGTACGACGATTACCTGATTTCCGAGATTCGGATCCCTGAAAACATGAGAAGGAAGACAGTGAGAGATTTGCAACTGAGCAAATTCAACCTGCGATTGGTGGCACTGGAATTCGCTCCCAACAGAACTGTTTTGGATTTCGACGATGGAACTCCCTTAAAAAATGGGGAAATCATGGCTGTGGTGGGTAGGTTTGCCGATGTTGAGGCCTTTGAAAAGAGCGTAAAGCAGTAACGGCCGGTCTGGGTCAGCACGGAAAAAGATCGAGAATAAAGATATGCCAAAATAAAAACTCCCGGTGGAGTCCTTCTCCGGGAGTCTTTTTGTTAAAATAATCAACGATCCAAGTCATATACCATTTTCAGATAATCCTCATTAAGCTGACATTCCTTCTGGGCAAAGGAACAGTGAGGGGCAACCTTCATCTCTGCAGCCTTGGCTCTCTCCATGACTTCTTTCATCATGCGCTGAGCGATCTGCTGTCCTCTGTACTGGGGGTTGACATAGGTGTGGTCCAAAGTCCAGTAATCACTTTTTTGTCGAAAGGTCAATTCGCCCACCTCCAGGGTGCCGTCGTAGGCGACAACTCGGTTTCTATCTTCTTCAAATACGATCTCTGCCATGGTGCTTCTCCTTTCTGTTTTCTCCTTCTTACCCCTAAATGGAGTTTTCACCCATTACTTTCGCAGATACAAGAGGGCCTCAGATGGGCAGCAATCAATAATGCTTGCGATCTCGTCCGGGTCATGACCTTCCAGCTTGATCCAAGGTTTTCGCGTGGGGGAGAAAATCTCGATATTTCCCATTGCACATTTTCCTGCATGGCTGCATTTCTCAGGATTCCAATATACATCGATACCTTCACCGGAGTATTTCTTATATCCCTTGGCCAGCAGTTCTTTTTCTTTCATGAGGAATCACCCTTTCTGTTATCCGAACATCATAGCATGGGGCCGGAAGAAAATCAAAGCAGAAAGCGCCATTTTTCTTGGAGAACCATTGAAAAAGGCAAGAAATCGTATTTTCCGCTGTTGCAAATGAAAAAGCCTTGTGATACACTAATGGAGCTGTTTATATAGCGGTAATTATGCAGGGCACAGCCCGGAGCAGGAAAGAGGTGAAAAGCATGAAGGAAGGAATCCATCCTGACTATAAGGAATGTAAAGTAACTTGCGCATGCGGAAATGAATTCGTCACAAGGTCAACTGATTCGGAAATCAGATTGGACGTTTGCTCGGCGTGCCATCCGTTCTTTACAGGTCAGCAGAAATTCGTCAATCGCGGCGGACGTGTTGAGAAGTTCAAGAGCAAGTACAAAATGGACTAAGGAACTTTATTACAACGAACAGAATCACCGATCCATGTTGGGTCGGTGATTTTTGCATCTATCAAGATCCATCGTTTTGTGATAAAGTCTATTCAACCGGGAGTGTGATGAAACCATGAAAATGACCAGGCAGGAAAAACAACTATCCTTTCAGAACCAACGACGAAAAAAATATTTCGAGGGGTGGTACTTTAAGCAGGTCTCCGGCGATGAATCTGTGGTCTTCTCCGTGATCCCCAGCATGATGCGCAGCAAAACCTGTGAAAAGGCAATGCTTCAGATGATATTGGCCCAAAACAGGGATGGACAATGGCAGATACAAACAGCCGGTCTGGACTTTCCCATGGGGGACTTTCACCACACGAAAGATCCCTTTTCCCTGAAGATCGGCAGCAATACGTTCTCTAAAGAGGGGATTTCCCTGGATATTGTTTCTTCTGATGACGCAAGCGCCGCTGTTCCGGAGATTTCTTGCGATATTTCCTTTGGACCTTTTACCATGCTGCCAACATCCGTGCTGGCCCCCACGATCATGGGACCCTTTTCCTATCTTCCCTTTATGGAGTGCATTCATGGGGTCGGCAGCTTGCATCACACCTTGAGCGGGTCCCTTCAAATCGATGACAGAAAGGTGTCCTTCGATGGAGGGACTGGCTATATAGAAAAAGACTGGGGACAATCCTTCCCCAAGGCCTATGTCTGGTTGCAATCCAACCACTTTAGGCACCGACCCTCCTGCTTGTTTTTCTCATGGGCGGATATCCCTCTGGGCCCCTTTCAATTCCCCGGCTTTATCTGCCATTTATGGATAGAGGGGAAGCATCACCGATTTGCCACCTATAATCGAGCCCATTGCACCATTGACGAAATGAACGAAGAAGAAATATCCGTAACCCTTAGGAAGGGTCATCTCAGCCTGTGGATCCGGGCCAAGGTCGACATCAAGGGGGTCCTATCTGCGCCCAAACACGGACAAATGGATCACCAGATTAAAGAAGGCCTGGCGGGAACCATTGATTTTCGCTTCACCGATGAGATGGCCGGGGAAGTGATCGAAGATTCTTCCTCACTGGCAGGTGTGGAAATCATGCTCAGACTTTTGACAAAGGAGTAGATGAAGGGGCTTTTTTGTTTTTGATTTACACCGGAGGTTTGTGACCGGTGTAAATTTTTATTGATTTTTTTAAAGGGAAGAGATATAATCAAGTTATAGACCGACAGTCGGTCTATAAAAGGAGGACTTGAAATGATTGTAAAAGATGCAAAGGAAAGAAAACAGGAAATATTGTCTGTGGCCGATAGACTCTTTAAAACCAAGGGCTTTGATCATACGTCCATCAGCGACATCTTGGATGAAGTCGGGATTGCCAGAGGAACCCTCTACTATCATTTCAAATCAAAAGAGGACATCATGGACTCTTTGATCGATAGCAAAACAAGCACAATGATCAGCAACGCAAAAAGAATTGCCGGGAATAAGTCGCTGCCGGTTCTTGAACGATTCTTATTAACCATTAAGTCATTGAACATGGGTGAAGATGGTCATGCCGGAATGATCGAATTTATTCATCAGCCTCAAAATGCATTGATCAATGAAAAAAACCAAAAAATAGTCACTAAAGAGATCCCCCCTATTTTGCTTAGCGTGGTTGAGGATGGGATAGAAGAAGGGATTTTCCAATTGGATTATCCCTATGAGGCAATAGAAATGACCATTGTTTATGCAAATGCCGTTTTCGGAAATGAATTCGCAGATCTTTCCGGTGAATTACAGAAAAAAAAGATACTTGCTTTTATACGAAATGTGGAAGTCATGTTTGGAGCGAAAAAGGGGACCTTTGATTCGATCATTGGATCCGTACTCGGAGAGAAATAGGTAGACCGGAGATTTTATCCCACTCTCAGGCATCCCCTTATGCTTGGTTTCTACCCCTCTCTGTAGAAAAAAGCAATTAAAGGAGCGTCAATGAATTATCAAATACTGAGAAACGACTTAAAAAACACCAAGTTAGCCTCCGTAACCTTAGTGGTTTTTATCTTGATCGCTTCACTTTTGCTGAGCACCGGTGCGGGGGTGATGGCCGGCTTGCTATCTTCTATGAATGGCATGTTTGAGGCAGCCAAAACACCACATTTCATGCAAATGCACACGGGAGCAGTCGATGGGCCCCGTTTAGAGAAATTTGTTCGTGAACACAAAGAAATAGAGTCCTATCAACTATCGGAGTTTTTGAATGTTGATGGAAGCAATATTGTTTTGGATGGGCAATCTCTCCAGTCGTCGGTACAAGATAATGGCTTGACGACCCAAAACAAAAAATTCGATTATTTATTGGACCTGGAGGGTAAGCGAATCCATGCAAAACCCGGTGAATTGTATGTGCCGATTTACTATATGCGGGATATGGGTTTGAGTGTTGGAGATAAAGCCCTGATTGCAGATAAAGAATTTAAGATCGCAGGCTTTGTAAGAGATTCACAGATGAATGCGGCACTAGTTTCATCCAAGCGATTTGTCGTGAATCAAGAGGACTTCCTAAATCTTAAACGTGATGGCGTATCGGAAACGTTGATCGAATTTAGGCTGACCGACCCCTCTTATTCAACGGAAATAGAAACGGAGTATATAAATAATGGTTTAGAATCAAACGGCCCACCCCCCATCACCTATAGCATTTTTAAAATAATCAATGTAATCACGGATGGAATTTTCATCAGTTTGCTGATTTTGATCAGCCTATTCATTGTAGGCATATCTATACTCTGTGTTCGCTTCACCATCATGGCCAAAATCGAAGAGGATCATAAAGAAATCGGGGTGTTGAAAGCCATTGGAATGACATCCAAAGAAATCAGCAGAATTTATCTGATGAAATACGTGTTCTTGGCCGGGATATCCAGTCTTTTAGGATATATTTTATCCTTTTTCTTAAAGAATCCTTTTATACGAAACATAGAATTGACCATGGGCAAAAGTGATAGTGCGCTACTTGGCGGGGTATTGGGTTTCATTGCGGCTGCAATCGTTTTCCTTATTATATATTTATATATAAAGAGCAACTTGAAAAAATTCAAAAGAATATCTCCCGCTCAGGCATTAAGAGATGGGATCACCTATGTAAAAAAGAAACCCAGAAAAACCAGCTTAGCCTCATTCAAAATGCTCAGTGTCAATCCTTTTGTCGGGGCAAGAGAACTCAGATCCGATATGAAGACATATTTTACTTTAGTGCTTGTCCTTGTGATATCCATATTTCTGATTATGGTCCCTCTGAAAATGTACAGCACCATTGAGGACAGGAGCTTTATCAGGTATTTGGGCGTCGGTGATTATGATATTAGAATCGATCTTTCCCAAAGGGAAGATTTGGAGGAAAAATCGAAAGAAATGTTAATGGCCCTGGGCAAAGACAAGAGGGTCGCAGGCACCAATCTGCTATATAGCAAGATGCTGGATGTTGAGCTTAAATCGGGCAAATTAGAAAAGATAAAAATAGAATTCGGAGATCACGAAAAATTCAAAGTCAACTATATAGAAGGGCATCCTCCCGTGGGGGAAGATGAAATAGCCCTTTCCAGCATGCTTGCAAGTGACCTGGAGATAGAATACAAGGAAAAGATCAATGTGTTGGTGGATGGGAAAAGAAAAGAAGTTGTGGTTGGCGGAATTTATTCTGATATTACCAACGGAGGGAAAACCGCCAAAGCCACATTTGATGCAGGTCAGGGAAAAGTTCTTTGGAGTGTTATATCCATCAACCTGAAAGATCAATCAAACTCTGCCGGATTAGTAGAAGAACTGCAAAAAATCTATCCCTATTCAAAAGTTTCAAACACAGAGGAATATATTCACCAAGTTTTTGGAAGTACAATTACTGCGGTTAGAAATGTCGCGATGATTTCTACACCGGCAACCATTGCCATTGTATTCACTTTGACATTGCTGTTCATGAGGATGATGTTTTTCAAAAATAGAAAGGAAATCGCTTTACTGAAGGCGATGGGATTTAAAAACAGGGACATCAATAAACAATACATTTTTAAAGCTGTTATCCTGGTAATCGTCAGCGCCCTGATCGGCACCTTACTAACCAATACTTTAGGTGACCTTATGAGTTCAAAAATCCTATCTTTATTCGGCGCTGAAGGAATTCGGTTTAGTACAACGGTATTCTTGAATTTGCTTGTTGCCCTAGGGCTATTGGCAGCAGTAATAATAGCGACAACTTTGTCTCAAAGAGGACTAAAGGCGACAAAAATATCCAGGTTGATTAAGGAGTGAAGATGATTATGATCCATGCAAAAAAAATCGTGAAAACATTTGGTTTTGGAGAGGATAAAGCGGTTGTTTTGAACAACTTGGACTTGACGGTAGGGCAAGGAGAATTTGTAGCGATCATGGGTCCGTCCGGATCGGGCAAGTCCACACTTTTATATGCCCTTTCCACCATAGAAGACATTGACAGCGGTGATTTGATCGTCGATCAAGTTGATATGAACGGCTTAAGGGAAGACGAAAAAGCTGATTTCCGAAGAAAGAAATTTGGATTCGTATTTCAAAATCCTACCATGTTAAAGAATTTGAATTTACTTGAAAACATCATCCTGCAAGCCTCCTATGATAAAAGTCAGGACAAAAGAAAATTGATTGAGCGTGCTAAGGATCTTATGAAAAAGACCGGAATCAATGGGCTGGAAAACAGGAATATAACAGAAGCATCCGGGGGACAGCTGCAAAGAGCGGGGATATGCAGAGCGGTCCTTCATAAGCCCGGCATAGTATTTGCGGATGAACCCACAGGCGCGCTGGATTCTAAATCCGGAGATGCTATTATGGATTTATTCGCAGCCATCAATGAGGAGGGCATGACGATTGTTTTGGTGACTCATGACAGTAAAGTGGCATCTATAGCCGACAAGGTGATTTTTATGAAGGATGGAGAAATCAAAGAAGAGACAACTTTAAAAGATCTACCGAAACAGGAAAAGTTGAAAGAAATAGAAGCCACGATAAAAAGGGTCTTCTGACAGAATCAAAAAGCCCATGGGAGTTTGGGGGCATTGGAGTGGGGGATATGATCAATTATCCTTCCCCAGCAAAGTGAAATGATTGCGCTCATATTCCAAAATCCCTTCCGCCTGCAATCGGGAAAGCTCGGCGGAAAGGGCGCTCCTGTCCACAGAAAGATAGTCGGCCAGTTCTTGGCGATTAAAGGGGATCTCAAAGGAGGGGCTTCTTTTTTTTGCCGATTGGTCGGACAAGTAAGAAAGAAGCTTTTCCCGCATGCGACGCTGGGACATATGTGTGATTTTGGTGGTCAGATGAAAATTCTTTTCGGCTAAGATGGTCACCAGATTCCGGATGAGGCGATTGTGAAAATTGCAGGAGTTGGAGCAGGTGGACATAATGCGGTCCACGTCCAAATGCAGGATCTCGGAATCTTCTGCGGCCACTGCACTGATGGTGAGGATCTTGTTTTCCGAGCAAGAAAATGCCTCTCCAAAAAGATCGCCGGGATAGACATCGGTGATCAGTGCCCGGTTGCCCCAATAATCCTCTTTGACAATGTGGACCGCTCCCTTAACCACCAGTCCGAAGTTACTGATCTTCTCTCCGGTGTGAAAGATATATGCCCCTTTATCGTAGTGGACACGATAAGGAGAGAGGCAGTCCAAAAGAGAAGGGGCGTCTTCCGGGCTTATCTCTTTGAACAAGGGAGATTTTCCGATAACATTAAAATCAAAAATATTTTTCATCTTTTTTTCCTTTCGTTGTAAATACAACAGGAATAATAAACTCATGATAGTATAATGTGGCTACAGTGTCAAGGAGGAGGTGTTTACCCGTGAGAAGAAAAGATCGAGAGATGCCGGAAGAGTTCGCCTATATGGTAGCGGAGAAGTGTGAGTGGGCGGTGTTTGCCATGATAGACACAGAAGGGATGCCCTACTGCGTCCCCATCACCATCGCCCTGGACGGAAAGACTGTATATTTTCACAGCGGCCCTCAGGGGCACAAGGTGGATGCCCTGATGAACAACAATGCTGTCTGCATTTCCTGCGTGGGAGACACATACAGGACACCGGACAAGTTTACTACGGAGTTTGAATCGGCCATCATCCGAGGAAAGGCCATAAAGGTGGAATCCGATGAGGAGAAGATCCACGGCTTGCGTCTCATTTCTCAGCGGCATACGCCCACCAATATGCATCAGTTCGATGAGATGATCGAGATGAGCCTCTTTCGAACCGATGTGTGGAAGGTAGAAATCGAAGAGATTACCGGGAAGAGAAAAAAATACGATAAAGACGGAAAAGAAATGAAATTTGGAAGAATGGAGTAGAGAAATGATCAGAAAAATAATTCACATCGATGAAAATAAGTGTAACGGTTGCGGGATCTGTGCTGAGGCATGTCACGAAGGTGCCATCGGCATCGTAGACGGAAAGGCGAAACTCCTTCGAGACGATTACTGCGATGGACTGGGGGACTGCCTGCCCACATGTCCTACGGGAGCCATCAGTTTTACGGAGAGAGAGGCCCTGGCTTTCAATAAGGAAGAGGTGGAGAAGAATATGGCGGCGAAAAAGGCGGAAAGGGAAGCTGCAGGGGAGCCTGCCGTAGCACCGCCCACCGAAAGTCAGCTGCGCCAGTGGCCGGTGCAGATCAAATTGGTTGCCCCCAATGCCGCCTTCTTTGATGGGGCAGATCTTCTCCTTGCGGCGGATTGCACCCCATTTGCCTACGGAGATTTTCACAACAGCTTTATGAAGAATAGAGTGCCCATCGTAGGATGTCCTAAACTGGATAACGTGGATTACTCGGAAAAATTGACGGAGATACTGAAAAACAACGACATCAAAAGTGTGACCGTGGTAAGAATGGAGGTCCCCTGCTGTGGCGGCATCGAGTATGCTGCAAAGGTGGCTTTGGAAAACAGTGGAAAATTTATTCCCTCTCAAGTAATTACCATTACAACGGACGGAAAAATTTTAAGATAGTAGTATAGTAAAAAAAGGAGGAAGTCCAATGGAAAAGCAAATGTTTTGTTTTCAATGTGAGCAAACAGCCAGAGGCACCGGATGCGAAGGAAAATCCGGGGTATGTGGCAAAAAATCCCCAACGGCAAACTTTCAGGATGAACTTACCGGTGCACTGATCGGACTTGCCAGAGCAGTAGACGGAAATCAACCGACTGAAAACACCCATAAGCTGGTCATCGACGGCTTATTCACCACGGTGACCAACGTCAGCTTTAACGATGAAACCATCAACATTCTCATCGACAAAATCAACAAAGAAAAGGAATCGCTGGTAAAGCAATGTAGCAGCTGTAGCGAACCATGTCCTCGCAACGACAATTACGACATGAAAGAGCTGTGGAATGCCCACGAAGATATTCGCTCTCTCAAATCCCTGATCCTCTTCGGACTTCGCGGAATGGCAGCTTATGCCCATCACGCAATGGTTCTGGGGTTCACCGATGACACGGTAAACAACTACTTCTATGAAGGCCTTGCGGCCATAGGAAAAGACCTTGGTGCTGAGGAGCTTCTTCCCATTGTGCTCAAGGTGGGAGAAGTGAACCTGAAGTGCATGGAGCTTTTGGACAAGGCAAACACAGAGACCTACGGGACTCCGGTACCCACAACAGTTCCGCTGACCATCGAAAAAGGCCCCTTCATCGTCATAACAGGCCACGACCTTTACGATTTGAAACTTCTTTTGGAGCAGACTAAGGACAAGGGGATCAACATCTACACCCACGGCGAGATGCTGCCGGCCCACGGCTATCCGGAACTGAAGAAATATCCCCATCTAAAAGGGAACTTCGGTACGGCGTGGCAGAGCCAGAGGAAGGAATTCGACGGGATCCCCGCACCGGTCCTCTTCACCACCAACTGCCTGATGCCGGTCAAGGACAGCTATGCAGACCGCATCTTCACCACATCCGTGGTATCTTACCCGGAAATGGTCCACATCGACGACAAGAAGGATTTCACCCCTGTCATCGAGAAAGCATTGGAACTGGGCGGCTATGCGGAGGATATGCCTATGACGGGAATCAACGGCGGATCCACTGTGACGACAGGCTTTGGACACGGAACGGTACTGAGCGTTGCCGATACAGTAATTGACGCAGTGAAGCAAGGTGCCATCAAGCATTTCTTCCTGGTCGGCGGATGCGACGGCGCAGCCCCGGGAAGAAGCTACTACACTGAGTTTGTGGAAAAAACTCCGGAAGACACGGTGATCCTCACTCTAGCCTGCGGTAAGTTCCGATTCAACGACCTGAACATCGGCGAGATCGGCGGACTTCCGAGAATCATGGATATGGGCCAGTGCAACGATGCCTTCAGCGCTATCAAGGTGGCTGTGGCTCTGGCGGAAGCCTTTGAGTGCGGCGTCAACGACCTGCCCCTCTCCATGGTGCTGTCCTGGTACGAGCAAAAAGCGGTCTGCATCCTGCTGACCCTCCTCCACCTGGGCATCAAGAACATCTTGCTTGGACCGTCCCTGCCGGCATTCGTCTCACCCAACGTGCTGGACATCTTGGTGAAACATTACAACATTGCACCCATCAGCACCCCGGATGAAGACCTGAAAAAAATCCTGGGCTAAAGAAATCAACCGCCTTCCACCTTCCTGTGGAGGGCGGTTAACTATATCCGGTGTAGCCCCCCCCCATCAAGGGGGTTCTGTACATTTTGCTGATGTTTTCCCATTATGTACAGAAAAACATCCATAAATTCCAATAATTTACATTTTTGACGGGAGGTTTCTGTACATAGAGTGTCGATAATGCAAAAATAGTTAGTTTTTGTGGCCATCGCCATCTATATTTCTGTACATTTCAGGTAAAAATAAGAGGGAATGTACAGAAAGCAGAAACAGAACATTCCCGGCGAAAACCCCCTTGCATAAAGAAACCCCTCCTGCCATAATAAGAGAGGAGGAGATAAAAGTATGAACATATTAAACCAGGCGCAAACCATCTGTCCCGTCTGCCATAGGCCTTTGCCGGGTCTCTATGTACAGCGGGAAGAGGGTATCTACTTTACAAAAACCTGCCCGGAGCACGGGGATTTTGAGACTGTTATCGGGGCAGCAGCCGACTACAGTGCCTGGATGGACCATCCGGTGATCAATATCCCGCCGCCTGTCCCCATTACCGAAGGGGTGCCGGGGGAATGTCCTCTCCACTGCGGCACCTGTGAAAATCATCTACAGACTGCCTGCTGCGTCCTCATCGACGTGACACAGCGGTGCAACCAGCACTGCCCCTACTGTTTTGCTTCGGCAAACGAAGGCACGGAAGGAGAGCCCACCCTGGAGGAGATGGAGGAGAAGTACGACTTGCTCTTAAGGCTGGGAGAAGAGCGGGAGTTCAACTTGCAGATCTCCGGGGGAGAACCGACGGTGAGGGATGATCTTCTCCAAATCATATCCATGGCCGGAGACAAGGGATTTCGCTATATCCAGTTGAACACCAACGGAAAGCGGATCGCCCAAGAAGAGGGATATGCAAAAAAACTGAAGGAAGCGGGGACTTCGGTTGTCTTCCTCCAATTCGACGGGACTACCGATGAAATCTACCTGAAACTCCGCAATGAACCCCTTTTGGAGATTAAGAAAAAGGCCATCCAAAACTGCCGCAAGGCAGGCCTGGCGGTGACACTGGTCCCCACCGTAGTGAGAGGTGTGAACCTGGACAATATCGGCTCCATGACCGACTTTCTGCTGGAAAACGTGGATGTGATCAAGGGCATCCATTTCCAGCCGGTGAGCTACTTCGGGCGGACTCCCCAAAGGGATGAAGAAGACGGAAGAGTGACCATGTTCGATGTCCTTCATCAGCTTGAGGCGCAGACGGAGTTCCTCTCCTACGACGACTTTTGCCCCATCACCACGGGCCACCCCCTCTGTTGTTTTTACAGTACCTACACCAAGACAGAAAATGGCGTCAAGTGCAACCTGAGCAAGGAAAAAAAAGAAACGGGAGTCTCCTGCTGCGAGGGAAGCTGCTCCACAGATGTGGACCGGCTGGAAATCATCGAAAAGGACCGGGACTACGTCTGGAACAAATGGGAGATGGCGCCCGGAGAAGAAGAGGGGGGATGCTGCGGAGCGCCGGATGAGACCACTGTGATGGACTTGGATGGATTCTTACAGTATTATAAAAGAAACACCTTTACGCTCACCGGGATGGCCTTTCAGGACATCAGTAACCTGGATGGGGAGCGGCTAAAGCGATGCAGAGTGGTTCAGCTGACCGATGACGGCAGGTTGATCCCCTTCTGTGCCTATAACAGTATTTACAGAGGAGGCGAAGATGCTTAGACCGGGAGAATTCAAAATGATCGATAAGGCGATGGAGATCTGCAAACTGCCCCAAGGGAGCAGTGTTTTGGAGGTTGGCTGCGGTACGGGAGACACCACCGAAAGGCTGGAAAAAAAGTACGGGGCCAAGGTGTCTGCTATCGATATTTCGCTGGAAATGGTTCGCAGGACCAAGGAGAGAGGTCTTCTTGCCCAAGTCGCCTACGGGGACGGGGAATTTTTGGAAGATTTTCCTTCGTTCTCCTTTGACCTGGTGGTGATGGAGTGCGTTCTCTCTCTGATCAACAAGCCCGATGAGGCCCTCCACGAGGCCTACTGTACGCTGAAAAAGGGAGGGATGCTCTTTATCAGCGACCTTTCGGTGAAAAACCCGGACCCTGAGCAGATGAAGGCTTTGGCCATTGAGGCGGAGCGCCTTGCCAAGAAGCCGAAGGAATACAAGGAGTGTGACGACCAGCAAGATGAAATGCGGGTTGTCAGCTTTCGCCATGAGGGAAGATTCCTACTGGAGCCTTTGAAGGAGGCCCTGGAGGAAGTGGGCTTCCGGGTGATCTTTACCGAAGATAGAAGCAAGGATCTGGAAGAGTATGTGGCGCAACAGATGATGGCCGGGGAAGACGGAGATGCCGACAGCTGGGATTGCAGCGGTTATCCTAAAGACACCGGGTATTTCATGTTGATAGCGCAAAAGCCTCTATAGGAGAAGAAGGATGAATCAGGAACTACTGGAATACAAACTGAAGGGATATTGTTGTAGCCAAATCATCATAGACTGGGGTCTGAAGCAACTGGGCAAGGAAAATCCGGATATGGTCCAGGCATCCGCCGGCCTTTGTTTCGGCATGAACCAGGGGAAAAACTGCGGCATCCTCAGTGCCGGTATGTGCCTTTTGCACCTGGCGGACCCGGAGGCGGCGGACCTGAGAAACTGCAGGGATTTTTATGAGTGGTTCGAGGAGGTCTTTGGGAGCATTGAGTGTGATGATCTGTTGGAAGATGATCCGCTAAACAAAATCGAAAAATGTCCCATGATGATCCAGGCCACCATGACTAAATTAGCTGAGCTTCTGGAGTGGGATGACTAATGAAGCGATACATGGATCTTTGGACCGCAGAGCGGATCGGAGCGGAGAGCCTTACCAGAGAAAACCTGGAAGCACATCAACTGAAAAAACTCAAAGAGACAGTGGATTACGCCATAAAGAACAGCCGGTTTTATGAGGAAAAGCTGGCGGACTTTTCAGCAGCATCCATCGGATCCTTTGACGATTTTCACTGGCTCCCCTTCACCAGGCCTGATGAACTGTCGGAGCGAGGAGAGGAGATGGTCTGTGTTTCCGCCGGAGACATCAGCCGGATCGTGACGCTTGAAACAGGAGGAAGCAGCGGGATCCCCAAGCGGATCTTCTTCACGGAAGCTGATCAGGAGTTGACGGTGGACTTTTTCCACCATGGGATGCAGTTTCTTTTGGATGAAGAGGATAAACTGCTCATCCTCATGCCCTACAGGCGACCCGGATCTGTGGGGGATCTTCTCCGCCGGGGTGTGGAACGGCTGGGGGCGGAGGTCCATTGCCTTGGCCTCATCGATGAAAACCTCTCCTTCAATACGATTTTGGATACCATATATAAATACGGGATCACCTCTATTACGGCTCTTCCCACCCAAGCCCATCAACTGATGAAGCACACCACCCAGCTGAACCTGGAAACGGTTCTCCTCAGCGCAGAATACGTATCCCCCTCGGTGGTGAGAGACCTAGAAGAGATCTGGAACTGCCGGGTCTTTGAACATTACGGTATGACGGAAATGGGCCTGGGCGGCGCAGTGAGCTGCGGTCAGGGAAAGGGATACCACATCCGGGAAGGAGATCTGTATATTGAAATCATGGACCCCAGCACGGGAGAAATCTTGCCCGACGGTAAGTGGGGTGAGGTGGTCTTTACCACATTGAACCGGGAGGGGATGCCCTTTATCCGGTATCGAACGGGGGATGAGAGCAGGATCCTCAATGAGGCCTGCCCCTGTGGCAGTGTCCTGCGGCGACTTGACCGTGTGAAGAACAGGAACTTGAAGAAAGGATGGTTGGAATGAGCCAGAAGATACAATATTTTGCAAAGGATTTGTTGGAACAGGGAAAGGGATTTGTCCTTGCCAGTGTTATCGATACAACCGGGTCCACCCCCAGAAAGAGCGGTGCCTGGATGATCATGAAAGAAGACGGGAGCTTTCTGGGAACGGTAGGCGGTGGCAAGATCGAGGCAGTCACCCAGGAGCATTGTAAAGAGCATCTGAAAACTAAGGAAACCAAGGAGTACCATTTCAAGTTGAACACCGAGGACAAGGACGCTTTGGATATGGGATGCGGCGGGGAAGCTTTGGTTCGCATCGAGTACATCCACGGGGAGAACAAGGGAGAGTTTCTCAAGGAGTGGGAGAGCAAGACCAAGGCCTATATCTTTGGTGGCGGCCATGTGGGCTTGGCCTTGGAGCCGGTCCTGCGACACATCGACTTTCGCATCACGGTCACCGATGACCGGGAAGAGTATGCCAATAAAGACAGGTTCCCCCTTGCGGACGTGCGAGTAGTGAAGGGGTATGAAAACTGTTTTGATGGTCTTTCCTGTGATGAAGACACCTATATCGTCATTGTCACCCGGGGACATATGGGAGATTATGTGGTTCTGAAGCAAGCCTTGGCGCAGCCCTCTGCCTACGTGGGGATGATCGGAAGCCGAAAGAAGAATGAGATACTATTTGATCAGCTTCGTGAAGAGGGGGTAGCTGAGGAAGATATACGCAGGGTGTACGCCCCCATCGGAGAGAGTATACATGCGGAGACTCCGGAGGAAATCGCCATCAGCATCGCAGCGGAAATGATCCGGGTCAGGTCAGGTCATGGAAGCAGGTAAAATACCTGCCGTTATTTTGGCGGCGGGATATTCTTCACGAATGGAAGCCTTCAAGCCTCTTCTTCCCCTGGGAGAAGGAACTGTTTTGGAAAAGGTGGCCGCATCCCTCCGCCGTGGCGGGATCGGCGAAATTTATTTGGTTACCGGCCATGAGCGGGAGCGGATGACCACTGTAGCGAAAAAGCACGGCCTCAAAGAAGTGCATAATCCGCTGTTTGCTCGGGGAATGTTCTCCTCCATACAGGCAGGAATAGGCGCACTTCCCCCCTGCGTGCCGGGGTGCTTTTTGGTGCCTGTAGACTGCCCTCTCTTCGGCAGTGAAACCATAGAAAAGATGCGACATGAAATGGGAGAGGGAAGAGCTTTTGCCGTTCCCACCTATCTGGGGAAAAAAGGCCACCCTCTCTACGTTCCTGCCAAGCATTTCCAAGAGATACTGAACCACGACGGAAAAGGCGGGCTGAAGGCCATCACCGATGCCTACTTTGTGGAGACCTTGCGCATCCCTGTAGAAGGGGAAGGGGTCCTGATGGACATGGACACAAGGGAAGAATATGAAAAGGTAAAGGAATTTCTGGCAAAGGGGAAGGTGTCCCAGCGCCTATCGCCCTTGGCATCGGGCCGGCGATTTATTCTGATACGCCATGGGCAGATCCGCCAGCACAAGGAAAAGATTTTTTTGGGACAGACGGATGTTCCTTTAAGCCCTTTGGGGCAGGATCAGGCTCGCAGTGCGGCAGATAAGGTTGCAGCTTTAGGGGCGGAGACAGACAGAGTCTATGCCAGCGACCTTTCCAGGGCCTTTCAGACGGCGGAGCTTCTGGCGGCAGGGCGACAGCTGGTTCCGGTGGCCGGGTTCCGGGAAATGTCCTTGGGGGACTGGGACGGACGGTTTATCAAAGCAATACAGGATCAGGAACCGGAGGCTTACCGGCTTCGAGGGGAACATATGTGGACTTATAAAAAGGGGAATGGAAGCGAAAACTTCTACGACCTGCAGTACCGGGTGGTGAAAGCCTTGATAAAGATATTGGAAAAGGACAGCAGCCGGGATTTGATCATCGTTGCCCATAGGGGGGTGCTCCGTGCCATTGAAAACAACCTGAAGGCCGGAGATGTTTCCGATCCCTGGGAAGCCATGGGCAACGGTGAAGTGCGAGTGGTGGAGGGGTAGAGCGCTCCGGATCATCCCGGAGGGTTGAATTACTCACCCATATTTCCACACATTTTTTCCGGCCCCCCTTGACAACCATCCGGGAGAAGGAGTA
Organism: Anaerovoracaceae bacterium; assembly: GCA_050946655.1. Taxonomy (GTDB): domain Bacteria; phylum Bacillota; class Clostridia; order Peptostreptococcales; family Anaerovoracaceae; genus JAXGRD01. Next base: position 26,078 of record JBMNVE010000003.1, on the reverse strand, counting down.
TACTGCCCTTAGACGTTATTCAAAATAATATATAACGACAAATAGGGATGAAAAGGAGATGTACGACATGAAAAAATTATTAGCAATTATCCTCATTGGCGTTCTGGCCTTTGGTGCGGCTCTGGGTTTGACCGGATGCAAGGACTCCAAGGACAAGGATGCTGAGAAAGAAAAGCAAGTGACCATTACGGTTGCGGCTGCGGCCAGCTTGGAGAACGGATTCACCAAAGAACTGATTCCCGCGTTCGAGAAAAAAAATCCCGATATCAAGGTGACGGGAACGTATGATGCCAGCGGCAAGCTCCAGAAGCAAATCGAAGAAGGAGCGGAAATCGACGTGTTCTTCTCTGCGGCGGATAAGCAGATGGAAGAGCTGATCGGTAAAGATATGATCAAAAAGGACTCAAAGGCTCCCATCGTGGAGAACGAAATCGTCCTGATCAAGGCCAAAGACAAGGATCTTCCCGATGTAAAGAAATATGAAGACATCGCTAATGCAAATGTCATCGCCATCGGTGATCCGGCCAGCGTTCCTGCAGGCCAGTATGCTCAGGAATCTCTTCAGAATCTAAATCTTTGGGATGCGGTCCAGGCAAAGAAAGTTAGCTTGGGAACCAACGTTACAGAGGTACTCAACTGGGTAGCTGAAGGCAGTGCAGATGTAGGAGTCGTCTACAGATCTGATGCCATGTCCATGGAAGGCAAGGTAGAGGTCATTGGGGCAGCACCTAAGGACAGTGTATCTCCTGCTATTTACCCCGTAGGCATTGTGTCTGCATCAAAAAATCAAGAAGCAGCGCAGAAGTTCATCGATTTCCTGAAGACTGAGGAAGCTCAGAAAATCTTTGAAAAGTACGGGTTCAAGCCGATCACGGAATAATTACATGGACCTGAGTCCTATACTGATATCGATAAAGACCGCCGGAGCTGCGATTGTGGTGACCTTCTTCCTGGGGATCCTCTGTGCTCGCTGGGTGGCATACATGAAATCCGAGAAACTAAAGATGTTTATAGACGGATTTCTGACCCTACCGTTGGTCTTGCCGCCAACGGTAATGGGTTTCTTTTTATTGCTAATTTTTGGTGTGAAGAGGCCTATCGGGGCGTTCATTCTCCACACCTTCGGATACACCATCGTCTTTACATGGTGGGCTACGGTGATCGCTGCGGTGGCGGTCTCCTTCCCCCTGATGTATCGATCGGCAAGAGGAGCCTTTGAACAGGTGGATGAAAATCTGATTTTTGCCGGAAGGACCTTGGGGATGTCGGAAAACAAGATTTTTTGGCGCATCGTCTTCCCTGTATCCAAGCCCGGTATTGCTGCCGGCGGCGTCCTTGCCTTTGCAAGGGGGCTGGGTGAGTTTGGTGCCACCATTATGCTGGCGGGAAATATCGCAGGCAGGACCAGGACACTGCCCCTTGCCATTTACTCCGACGTTGCTTCGGGGAACATGTCCGGGGCTATGGATTACGTGTTGATCATCTGCGTCCTATCTTTTGCAGTGGTGGTTGCCCTCAACTATTTTACGTTGAAGGGAGGGAAGACATCATGAGTTTGCAGGTGGATGTGAAGAAAAGGCTGGGACAGTTCTCCCTGGAAGTCGATTTCCAAACAGATGGGAAGTGGCACGGTATATTGGGTGCCTCAGGCTGCGGGAAGAGCATGACATTAAAAATGATCGCCGGCATCATTACTCCCGATGAAGGGCGGATCGCCCTGGGGGATCAAGTATTCTTTGATTCGGCTTTGGGGATCAATCTTTCTCCTCAGGAACGAAAGGTGGGATTCCTGTTTCAAAACTATGCCCTCTTCCCCAATATGACGGTGGAGAAAAATATAGCCTGTGGTCTAGGGGGAGGCGTAGGACCCAAGGTTCGAGAGATGATAGAAAGCCTCCAGCTGAACGGGCTGGAAAAGAGATATCCTTCTCAGCTTTCCGGTGGACAGCAGCAGAGGGTGGCACTTGCCAGATGCCTTGCTTACGAACCTTGTATCATCATGCTGGACGAGCCCTTTTCGGCTCTGGACGAGTACTTGAAGGAAAGGCTTCAGCAGGAGGTCAAGAGGGTGCTGACCGGATATCAGGGAGAGGTGATTCTGGTCTCCCACAATAGAGACGAGGTCTATCGCTTTTGTGAGAAGATCGTCATCTTGCACGAGGGGAGCGTCGTGGCTAAAGGGAATACAAGAGAGGTGTTCAGCTGTCCTGAGCATGTGACGGCAGCCAGACTTTCCGGTTGCAAGAACATTTCTCCCGCGAAAAAAATCGGGGAGAATTCCGTCTATGCACTGGACTGGGGAGTGGCGCTGGAAACGGCAGGGCCGGTGGGAGAAGACATCCGATATGTGGGCATCCGTGCTCACGACATTTCCTTGGATCCTGCCGGGATAAACGAGGCGAAAGGAAAAATCAAGGAGATCCATGGGGACCTCTTTGAAACCAATGTTATTTTTTCCACCGGTGAAGGTGACCTTTGGTGGAAACTATCAAAAACCGATTATGAAGAGACTAGATGGGGAAGCGAGGCACCGGAAAGCCTGTATCTTCCCCCGGAAAAACTGTTATTGCTGACCGGAGGAAAGTATGAAGAAGATTGATACCAGGCAGGCTGTAGGACATGTTCTCTGTCATGATATGACCAGGATCGTGCCGGGGGAAATGAAAGACGCGCAGTTTAGAAAAGGCCATGTGGTCAGGGAAGAGGATATCCCTGTTCTCTTATCCATGGGAAAGGAACATCTCTTTGTCTGGGAGAACGATGAATCCATGCTGCATGAAAATGATGCTGCGGAGATTCTCCTTGACCTGTGCTTAGGGCCCCACATGAGCAGAAGCCAGGTGAAGGAGGGAAAGATCGAGGTCTTTGCAGATGTGGACGGCCTTTTTGAGGTGGATGTGGAGCGACTGAATCAGGTCAACGGACTGGGCGAGATGATGATCGCCACCAGAGGAAACCGATTCCCGGTAAAGAAGGGTGACAAACTGGCGGGAACCAGGATCATTCCCTTAGTGATCGAAAAGGAAAAAATGGAGGCGGCAAGGAAGGTTGCAGGGGAGCAGCCTCTTCTCAAGATATCCCCCTACCGACAGAAAAAGGTTGGGGTCATCGTTACGGGGAGCGAGATTTTTTCCGGAAGGATAGAAGATCGGTTTGGACCGGTAATGGAGAAAAAACTTGCCCAATACGATCCGGTCTTTCTTGGAAAAAAGATCGCCGGTGATGACCCGGAGGACATTGCTCGGCATATCGAGGATTTTTTGAAGCAGGGAGCGGAGTTGATCTTGTGTACCGGGGGCATGAGCGTGGACCCGGATGACACCACGCCCACAGCCATCAAATCCACAGGAGCAAGGATCGTCACTTACGGGGCACCGGTATTGCCGGGAGCCATGTTCCTGCTGGCCTATACAAAAGAGGGGGTCCCCATTATGGGCCTGCCCGGCTGTGTCATGTACTCCAGGAGAACCATATTCGATATTGTGCTGCCCCGGATCATGGCGGGCCAAACCCTCACATTGGAGGAGTTGACTACCCTGGGTGCGGGGGGCCTATGTCTGGATTGCGACGTTTGTATCTATCCCAACTGCGGTTTCGGAAGGTGAGTATATGGCAACGGCCCAGGGGAAAAAGGCTGAGAGAATAGCCGCTATCATTTTGGCGGCGGGAGAAAACGAAATTTGTAACATCCCGCTGATCAAAAAGGAGATCACCCAGCTGAGGAACGGAGGGGTGACTGATGTTGTAGTGGTTACAGGCCATGATGGAGATCATGTGGAAAAAGAATTGGTCCACCGCAAGGTCACTTGTGTCCGGAACCACTCTTTCCGAAAATCCCAGATGCTGGATTCCATCAAGCTTGGTATCGGTGCCTTGGCAGAGAACCCGGACAAGCTACTGATCCTTCCTGCGGATATCCCATCGGTCTCCGAGGAAACGGTCAATGCACTGATTGGGCAGACGGGCATGATCGTGGTGCCTACCCACGAGGGAAGAAATGGTCATCCCATCCTGATCGACCAGGAAATCTTGCCCCTCCTTGGAGAATACACCGGGAAGAGAGGGTTGCGAGGCTTTATTGAAGAAATAGGATTCCAGACTTTTGAAGTGGAAGATAAAGGGATCCTCATCGAGGCAAACACGGAGGATCAGTGGGAAAAAGCAGTTTCCTATGAAACGGAGCAGCTGATGGCTCAGCCCTTGCGGGCCGATGTGGCCATTTCCCTGGCCAGAAAAAAAGAGTTCATCAACCTGGAGACCGTGGAGTTCCTCATCGCCATCGACTGGATGGGCTCCATGAACAAAGCCTGTAAAGAGACAAAAATCCCCTACAGCAGGGGGTGGACCATGATCAACGATGCAGAAGAACAGATGGGCCATGCCTTGATCAGAAGGCAGACGGGGGGGAAGAAAGGGGGAAGTTCTCACCTCACAAAGGAAGGCAAGGACTTGATCGAAAAGTACCTCGCCCTGAAGGATGAAGTGGAAGCTGCTACTGAAGAGGCATTCAGAAAGATCTTTATGTGACCTATTCTTCTTTCATTAACCGATACAGAAAACGCTTCTTGTATTTTACTTTTGCCACCTTGCCGATCTTGTGCACCAGCCTGTAGTTCAACGGGCCGCCGATGACCCCCACAAAGGTGATGCCCTGTATGAACTTTGCTACCAGCATATCCGTGGCCAAGACTTGTGAGACCAGTGAAATATCTTCTTCTGTAATTTCCGGATCCACGAAATCCCCGTCATCAATATTTTTTCCGATTTCATCACATTCCGCTGAATATTTAAGCCGCTCCGAGCCGCCGGAGAATGCCACCTTGAGCAGTGCCAAGGTGTATTTTCGCTCCTCATCTTCTCGATAATCGATGCCGTAGCTGGCTGCGATCTCATAGGAAGTCTTTAGGAGCATGGCCAAAAAAATCGGGATGTCCGGTAGGCCGATGCCAAAGATCCCCAAGGCGGAACCTTCCGCTGTGGTGACCCCCTTGCTGGTCTTGACCCGTCCGGAGGCGGAGCGAGTGACGGCCTTTATCGTCTGAGGGATGATCATCCGGTCAAGGGAGGCCTTGTATATTTCCCATTGCTCTCTTGCACGCTGCAGGCTCCCGGTTTTTTCGATCACACTGTCTCCCTTTTCGAAGAGAAAGAGAAAACCCTTTTCAAAGGCCTTTTCCAGAGCAGCCATGGCTTTCTCGGGGATTTTCTTCCTGATCTTGCCTGTGATCCCCGCATCCTCATCGGGCTCACGTCGAAAATAGAACATCCTATCCTCCTGATGTTCTACTTTCTTCATTTCCTTTTGCAGGAGTTGCATCTCCCTCTTTGTTCTCCTGATCATACCCAAATGATCCTGCCTTCGTTTCTCGGCTTCGCCTCGGGGGCAGGGCCATCACCATATCCGAAGACCACGTTTCCGATACCTTCAAGATGTTCGTCAATGCCCCACTTCCGCATAAAAGCCTTACCTTCCGGGCCGGAAAACACCTCTCTGGCTCGGTATATCCAGCAGGAGTCCACGCCCAATGAGTGGGCGGCGTTGATCATGTTGGTGATGACGGCACAGCCATCGTCCACCTTGGTTCGCCGATCTGCTTCGCTGAATACGATGGCAAGAGTCGGTGCTCCGTAAAAGGGATCTGTATCGCTCCCCAAGGCGGCCGCATTTAGTTTCCCGATGGCCGAAATGGTTTCTCGATCTCTCACCACTACCGTCACCGTGGCTTGTGCTCCTCGCCCCGATGGGGCAAAGGTTCCCGCCCTTAAAATCTTCTCCATGGTTTCCTCGGGAACCTGATCCGCCTTATATTTTCGCACACTTCTGCGGGTTTCTAAAGTTTTCAATGTTTCGTTCATCTTTGCTACCTCCCATTCCAAGTCTTTCTCCAACCATTATATCATTTTTCATCAGAAAAATGCGCATAGAATTGAGAATAGCCAGTACAGCAACTCCAACATCGGCGAAAACCGCTGCCCACATGGACGCCATGCCCAGGGCACCCAGTAAAAGAACGATGCCCTTTATGGTCAATGCAAAAATCACGTTCTGCTTGGCGACGCCGAGGGTGCGTTTCCCCAGCCTCATGACCGCAGGGATTTTTGATGGGCTGTCATCCATGATGACGATATCCGCCGCTTCGATAGCGGCTTGCGATCCCAGACCGCCCATGGCAATACCGATGTCCGCTCGTGCCAGGACAGGTGCGTCATTGATTCCGTCTCCCGCAAAGGCGACCTTGTCACGACTGTTTTCTATGATCTCTTCCGTGATCTTCACCTTGTCTTCGGGAAGGAGCTGGGAGTAAGCCTTTTCGATTCCCAGTTCCCTTGCTCGCAACTGTCCGATAACCGACCGGTCTCCGGTGAGCATCACCGTATGCTTCACCCCTTCGTTTTTCAAAAGGGATATGGCTTGCTTCCCATCCGGTTTAAGGGAGTCGGAAAGAGAAATGGTGCCATAATATGCTCCGTCCACTGCCACATACACCTGAGTGGAGGTCGCATCAGAAGGGACTTGATCAATGCCCAGATCTTTCATCAAACTCTCGTTGCCCGCATGGATGGTCCTTCCATCCACCGTTGCACGAAGACCTTTGCCCGGGATCTCTTCCACCTTTTCGACCCTGCTCTTATCGACTTGTTTCCCATAGGCCTCCTCGATGGACCGAGAGATAGGGTGGGGAGAATAGGACTCGGCGTGAGCCGCCAACTCCAGCAAATCGTCGGGCCCGTCTACGCAGGTAACGCCGAAGGTGCCGGTGGTCAGTGTACCGGTCTTGTCGAATATGACGGTGTCCACAGACGCCAAAGCCTCAAGATAATTGCTACCCTTTACCAGCACGCCCATCTTGCTGGCCATGCCCACCCCTGCAAAAAAGCTGAGGGGAACGGAAATGACCAGTGCACAGGGACATGAGATGACTAGGAAGAGAAGGGCTCTGTAAACCCAATCGCTCCAGCTGTAGCCGAAAATCAACGGCGGAAGAGTCGCCAGCAAGGCTGCCGAACCTACCACCATGGGGGTGTAGTACTTTGCGAACCTGGTAATGAACTTTTCCATTTTCGCCTTCTTGCTACCGGCATTTTCCACCATGTCCAGAATCTTGAAGACAGTGGATTCCTCAAAGAGGCCCGTGACCCGAACGCGAAGCAGTCCGCTGATGTTGATACATCCGCTGATGATCTTCTCCCCCGGGAAGACTTCCCTGGGGAGGGACTCTCCGGTGAGGGCGGAAGTGTCTAAAGTCCCCGCACCATCCAGCACAATACCGTCCAGGGGGACCTTTTCTCCCGGCTTGACGAGAATGATGTCACCGACGGCAACATCGTAAGGATCCACCATTTCTTCTTTGTCGTCCTTTAGCAGGGTTGCGTAATCGGGTCGTATATCCATCAGGTCGGCAATGGAATTTCTGGACTTGTCCACGGCCATATCTTCAAAAAGGGACCCCACCAAGTAGAAGAGCATTACCGCCACTGCTTCGTCCCACTGCCTCAAAGCAAGGGCGCCGACGGTGGCCAAAGACATGAGGAAATTCTCATCGAAGATTTGCCCTTTTGCAATGTTTTTAAGGGCAGACCAAAGAACGCTGTAACCGGCGATGACATAGGATGCCAAAAGCAGCCCGATGGAAACCGGCTCTGCTTTGATCAGCAGGCCGCCGATGAAAAGAATGGCGCCGATAATAATGCGGATCAGAAGTGGATTTTTCATGGTCTCACCTTGATTTTGCAGTCGCTTTCGAACCTTGATATTACCTTCTGTGCCTCCCGGACAGCCAGATCCATATCATCCGAAGTAAGGTTCAGCCTCTCCCCCATAAAGGAAATGGAGGCTTCGTCTACGGAAGGAAGCTTGTTGATGGCATCTTCCATCTTTGCTGCGCAGTTGGCACAGCCCAGGTTTTCCAGTTTGAATGATCGTTTCATCTTAGTAATCCTTTCTAGTGTGTGATGTAAGTTTGATGCAAGTGTTTGGTTCAGTCATCGTTACAGTGAATATCAAAAGTTTGGTCGATGATCCCATGGGTCAGCTTGGCCTTTGGGGAAGAGGCCTTGGTGTAATAGACCTCCTTGCCTTCCTTCCGGCTGGTGATCAGGCCTGCCTGCTTCAAGATGCGCAGGTGATGAGAAACCGCAGGAGAGCTCATCTCTACGGCAGCCGCGATATTGATGACGCATTCCTCACTGTGGTAGAGGAGCCATAGGATTTTTAAACGTGTGCTGTCGCTGATCAGTGCAAACAAGTCAGCGTTATCGATGAAGGCATCTTCGCTGGGTTTGTTGGATAGGAGCTTGTTTGTTTCTTCCCCGTGATCGTGTGGGAGAGAAAAGGATGCCCCTTCTGGCTTGAACTCTTTCATCATGCTCCTTTCATACGGCACTTGAACTAAACCGTTCAACAATTAAGCAAGCGTTTAATTGTTTGATTTTAAGATAGCACTTTTTGCGGGTGGCTGTCAAGGGGGGAAGAGGATATTTTTTTGTTGATAGGGGGAGCATAGATGAAAGAAAGGCAACATATGATAAAATATGGTACAATCAATGGCATAACAGCATGAGTGATGTGGAATTTTTGAAATAATGTTAGGTGAAGAGCGTCTCATAATCAGGATAAACGCCTGCGGCAAGAGGGAGGAGGTCCGAGCCTAACAGAGGAAGATGGAGGAAATCCCCATGAATTTAGGAAAGAATTATGAGCTTTTCTTAGAAACAATCAGTGGATTAATGGTCATTGATATTGATGGTAAACTAGTGTATATGAATCGACAGTGTGCAGATTATATACGAAAAGACCAGCGGGAATCTATTGGAAAAGACATTGAAACTGTGTTTCCTCCCACAAAAATGAAAGAATTACTCACGGGAAATAAAGCATTTAATACTAATTTCTACTTTGAAGACGGGAGGATGAGCGTAAGTACTCAGGCACAACTAAAAATTGATGGAAAAGTAGTAGGCGTATTAGAGTATGATATGATGCAAAACATTGACTCTCTTGACGATTTCTTAGATCAATATACTAACGCCATGAGAGCGGAACTAAAGTACTATCGCGAGCAAATTCGCAAATTTCAACGTACCACATATTCAATCAATAGTATTATTGGCTCCTCGAAAGCAATTGCAGATTTAAAGACGCAAATTGAACTGGCGGCACAATCAAAATCCACAGTTGTAATAAGTGGAGAGACTGGTACGGGAAAAGAACTTGTTGCACATGCTATTCATAATTTGAGTGGCAGAGGACTTCATAGTTTTATTAAAGTTAATTCCGCAGGGGTTCCTTTGCAGCTTGCAGAATCAGAACTATTTGGATATGAAGAAGGTGCGTTTACCGGAGCGAAGAGAGGGGGTAAAAAGGGAAAATTTGAGCTTGCAGATAAAGGGACGTTGTTCATAGATGAAATATCACATATGGCAATGGAGTTGCAACCAAAACTATTGAGAACCCTACAAGAAGGAGAAGTTGACGTTGTTGGGAGTGAAAAAAATGTTCTAGTGGATGTGAGGGTTATTGTGGCAACGAATGAAGACTTGGGAGAATTGGTGAAGCAGGGGAAGTTCAGACAGGACCTTTACTATAGATTAAATGTTTTTCCCATAATTGTCCCTCCGTTGAGAAGCCGGAAAGAAGACATTCAGGAGTTGGTAGAAAACAGAATCAGCACATTAAACGAAGAACTGGGAAAGAATATTGTAGAGGTGGAAAAAGAAGTTTATGATTTTTTTCACGACTACAATTGGCCTGGGAATGTAAGGGAACTATATAATATGTTGGAGCGTGCCATGAACTATGCAAGAGGGGATACCTTGTCCATAGAACATTTTAATTGGTGCGCTGATAAAATTGATATTGATTTACAATCTTTAAGTCATGTGGACAATCCCATTGAGATGATTAAAAGAGAAGCAGAGAAAAAGCTGATCAAAGAGGCATTGGCTGTTTTTGCCGGGAATAAAACCAGGACAGCAAAATATCTAAAAATATCCCGGCCATTGTTATATCAGAAAATGAAAAGATTAAACATAATAAATAGTAATAGTGTATGTGCAGAATGACATGTTCGCACATACCAACACCCGAAGACGTATTTGGAATATTCGGAAAAGTCGAGCGAATACTAAACGTGTGTCAGTTTAAACTGACACACGTTTTTTGATAACCTGTAAAATAGGCCGTTTCCCATCTGGTATGGGATTTGCAGTTTTAAAGTTCATTGAAGAAAGGAGGCCATTCCTAAGGGGATACAATGAAAGAAGCTTGAAAAGAGCGGTTGTATTGGACACCCAAGCTTGACAGAATGATTAGGCGAAAATTAGCGGTGAGTTTGTTAAAATATACAACACAGAAAGGAAGAAAAATGGAAGAGACGATAACAACTTATGGACTACTTAGTCTTATTCCGGTTGCGGTTGTAATCATCACAGCGGTTATTTCAAAGAGGGCGCTGGAGTCCTTGGTTCTCGGAACCTTTGTTGCAGCAATTATTCTAGCAAAGGGAGGGTGGTGGTCAACTTGGTTTGATTACACTCTGAAAGAGATTGGAAATTCAGCTTACTACATCATCATGTTTGGCATGTTTGGTACAATGATTCGTATACTAGATGAATCGGGTGCGGCAATGGGGTTTTCTGATATAGGTGCAAAAGTTGCAAATGGCAGGAAGAAAACCCAAATGTTTACGTGGTTATTAGGCATCATCATTTTTGTTGAAGACTATCTTAATGCCTTAGGAGTTGGTGTTGCAATGCGGTCGTTGACAGATAAATGGAAAATCTCTAGAGAGATGCTGTCCTTTATTGTAAACTCAACCGGCGCTGCCGTATGTATCTTAGTCCCATTTTCCTCATGGGGCGTATTATACTCAAGCCAGATTGAAAAGGTGGGGATCGTAAAGGATATGAGTGGGGTGCAGGCCTATATCCACAGCATACCTTATATGCTTTATGCTTGGATAGCCGTGCTATTGGTCCCCTTATTCATACTAAAAGTCATTCCATTATTTGGTCCAATGAAAAAAGCAGAACAACGAGTATTGGAAACAGGGAAGGTTTTTCCTGAGGCCCATTACATCGAAGCAATGGATCAGTTGGAAGCCACTAAGCCCTCATCTGCGTGGAATTTTATCATTCCGATGGGGGTTTTGGTATTTTTCGCAATAAAGACCGGTGATATCACACTAGCAGTCATTATTTCTGTAGTAGTAAGTTTTGTGATGTTGTTTCCGCAAAAAAAGATTACTTTAGGAAAATTTTGTGACTCGATTGTCAACGGCTTTAAGGATATGCTATACGTAACTATGCTGGTGCTTGCTGCTTTTGTTTTATCCAATTTTAATGACGCCCTAGGTCTTACACCATTTGTGATTGAAAGCGTAACACCTATAATGAGCCCTGCCCTTTTCCCAGTCATCACTTTTATTGTTGTGGCACTATTGGCTTTTGCCACAGGAAGTTTCTGGGGTGTCGCCGCTATTTCATTTCCAATTATTTTACCGCTTTCGGTTGCAATGGGAATTAGTCCATTTGTATCAATCGGATGTGTTGCAGCTGCGACTTCTTTTGGAAGCCACGCCTGCTTCTACAGCGATGCTGTCACGGTAACGTGTGCAGCGACAGGTATAAAAAATATGGATTATGCAAGAACCTCTATCCCATTGATCATGGTTCCGTTTGCAATTGCAATTGTAGCATATCTGGCATTGGGAATAATAATCGCGTAAATTGTAATCGTACAACATGGAAGGAAAGCGAAATGAAAAAAGGTAAAATAATAGTAGGGATGACACAGTTCAAAGCAGAAGCGGACAGGAAAAAGAACATCAAAAAAGCAGAAGAACAAATAAGTGCTTTAGCAAAAAAAGGCGCAAAAGTCATATGTACACAAGAGCTCTTTGCCGGCAAATACTTCCCGCAAACCATTGATTATAAAGCGTATGACGAAGCTGAACCTATAGATGGACCGATAAACATTGCAATGAGCAATCTTGCAAAGAAACTAGATGTGGTCATCGTCAGTAGTTATTATGAGTATGCAATGGATGGTGTTTACTACAATTCTGCTGCAGTCTTTGACGCGGACGGTAGTTTGCTTGGAAACTACAGAAAGCACCATATACCAGAAGGGCCCCAATATATCGAAAAGTATTATTTCACACCCGGAGATTCTCCATACTTGGTATTTGAATCCAAGTATGGGAAATTTGGGGTTTTGATTTGTTGGGATGAATGGTTTCCTGAACCATCAAGAATATTAGCGCTTAAGGGTGCTGATTTTATTTTCTATCCTTCAGCAATTGGTTCTGAGCCCGACAATCCTGAGCTTGATACTTCTCAAACCTGGATCGATGGAATCAAAGCTCATGGGATCCATAACAATATGTATATTTGTGTATGCAACCGAGTGGGAAGAGAAGACGCGGTTGATGGGAGCGGGCACATGGAGTTCTACGGGAGAGGATTTGTCTCGGATCCCTGGGGGAAAATAATTGCAGAAGGAAAGCGGGGAGAGGAGGACCTGATCGTAGCGGAACTGGATCTAGATGAAATCAAGAGAGCAAGGGATATTCTACAGTTCCATCGCGATCGAAGAGTGGATTCCTATAAAGAAATATTGAACCTTTCAATTGTTTGAGAGGAGAAAAGGTGTTGAAATGAAAGCGGATATTATTCTAGAAGGTAATGCGATCTTTGACAGCATCAATGAGCGACCATATAAAGGCTTTTTAGCAATTAAGGGAAATAAAATAATTAAAGTATCTAAGGAAGCCGATTATTCGCACCTAGTAGGTGATGGGACTGATGTGCGAAAATACGGAGATCAATTAATAATGGCTGGGTTTCACGACAGCCATACCCACCTTATTATGGCGGGGATGTACGGGATATATGCGAATCTGCTAAATGCTCGAAGCGAAGAAGAATCCGCAAGAATGGTGAAAGAAGCGGCGGACAAATCAGACGATAAAGGGTGGGTCATTGGTTTTAGTTGGTATCATGTTTTTTGGGACTGTAAACAATTTCCGAAGAAAGAAACCTTAGACGAACTATTTCCGGATCGCCCGGTTTGCCTAATCAATGCAGAGGCACATGGGGCATGGGTAAATACAAAAGCACTGGAAATAGCCGGCATATCAAAAAACACACCAGATCCCTTTGGTGGAGAAATCCTTCGTACCAGAACGGGAGAGCCAACAGGAACCTTGCTTGAGTCTGCGACTGGACTTGTAACGAAACATGCTTTTGATTTGGAGCCGCAAGAAGAAAAGAGGATTCTAAGATCATTCATGAAAGAAGCAAAGGCCTTTGGCATCACTTCTATCAATGATGTTCAACCATATTTCCATGGAAATATGGGGAACTTAACGGTATATGAAGAGATGGCAAAAGACGGGGAGTTTACATCCCGGGTGCACGTGGCAGTAGACCTTTTAGGAGACTTAGATGAAGCAGAAGAGTGGAAAGAAAAGTATCATTATGGTAATCTTCGGGTAGATATGCTAAAACAATTCATCGATGGAGTGGCAACAACACACACCGCACTAATGTTAGATGATTACGCAGATGCTCCCGGCAATTGTGGCACTTCGCTATTTGACATTCAAGCTATCAAAAAAGCTGTGCCCGAAGCTCACCAAAGAGGATTTTCTGTAAAGCTTCATGCTTGTGGTGATCGATCAGCTAAACTATGCCTTGATTTCTTTGAAGAAGCAAATAAGAAATATGGGAGAAAAAACTGTCGTCATGCAATTGAGCATTTGGAGCTGGTAGATGAGACGGACATCCCAAGGTTCAAAGAGCTGGGGGTAATTCCGTCGGTTCAACCGGAGCATCTAGCATTGACCCAAGCTTTTGCTGATAATCCATACCCCGTAGTTCTAGGTCAGAATAGAGCATCAAGGACGTGGCCGTTTAAGAGTTTGTATGATTCTTCAGGAATCCTGGCACTGGGAAGTGATTGTCCTGTTGTAAGCAACAACCCGTTTTTAGAAATTTATAGAGCAGTAACGAGACTTCATAATGATGGAGAGCCAGCAGGCGGGTGGAATCCAAAGCAGAAGCTAACGATGTTTGAAGTGTTGAGAAGTTATACATATGGGGGGGCTTATGGAGTAAGAAGGGAGGATGAATTAGGAACTCTTGAGCAGGGAAAACTAGCGGATGTTATTGTGGTTGACAGGAATCTCTTTAAGGTTCCAGAGGATAGTATTTTGGATGCACAGGTGACTCTGACCATTATGAATGGGGAAATAGTGCATAATAATACTTAGAAAGGAGCATAAAAATGACTAATATTTCAAGTTTCTGTCCATGTGACGACTATGAATGCGTGAATAACCCCAGAAATCACGATAAGGGTTGTTCCCTATGTGTGGAAGATAGCTTAAAAGATGGAGAAATACCGAAATGTTTTTTCTTAGAAGTAACAGAAAGCGTAGACGGGTTTACTGATTGGAGTTACGGGCACTTTGCCAAACTTGCGTTAGAGAAGAAATAACCTGGCACACTTATAAGCATAATTGAGTAGGGGCTGACTCAAGAAAGTTCATTATTGAGGTAGCCCCTATTTTGATTGTTCCTGTTCGTCCATCAATTTAGCAATTAGCCTTAGCACACTTTACACCACAATGGCGATGAATTGTATTTGTCCAAAATGGCCTAATAATTCGAATTTAGACAAAAGTCGGTGGTTGCGACGAGAATCCCACGTGCCTTACTCTCCGCCCCAGACCGCGAGCAATTCCAAAAGGACATTTCTGATGTCCGAAAGTGGAAGCTTGTTGTAGTATAGAACCAATGCGACTTCTTCATCCCGGGGGGCGTTGGTCAGGGCGGGAGTGGCAAAGATGCCCAGGGAGATGGCCTCCCGGCAGAGCTCGTCCGCCGTTTTTTTAGTGTGCACGCTGATGATCATATTGATGCCGGAGGGGCTCCCGGTGGTTGTTACATAGGGGCTGGAAGAGAGGATATCCACTACGGCAGCCCACTTCTGGGCATAGAGGCGCCTGAGCTTTTTCAGGCCGGTCTGGTAGTAGCCCTTCTCCATGAAGAGGGCCAGGGTGAGCTGCTCTGTTTTGGAGCAGGTCTGGGCATAGTCGTCCTTGATGGCGTTGAAGATGGGCAGCATCTCCTCGGGGAGAACCATGAAACTGATCTTGATGGCGGAAAACAGCGTGGAGGAAAAAGACCCCAGATAGATCACCCGCTGGCGAGAATCGAGCCCTTGCAAGGCGGGGATCGGATTGCCGAAGTATCGCAATTCGCTATCGTAGTCGTCTTCCACGATGAAACTGTTGTTTCGTTCTGCCCAGGAGAGGAGTTGGTAGCGCCGACCTACGGGCATGATGGCTCCCGTGGGGAATTGGTTGGAAGGATTTACGTAGACGGCAGATGAAATGTTTCCGGGGAGTTTCTCGATGGTGATACCATCCTGTTTGACTTCTACCGGTGTAATGGCAAACCCGCTGTCGTGAAAAATGTTGCGTACGGGAAGATAGCCCGGCTCCTCCAAAGCGACGTGTCCTATGGCCATCTCCTTGAAGATCCGGGAAAGGTGGGCGGTTATCTGCTGTGTCCCCGCGGCAATGACCACCTGATCCGGCTTGCACCTCACCCCTCGAGACTGAAAGACGTATTTGGAAATTTCATACCGAAGAGCCGGCTCCCCTTGGGGATCCCCCTCAAAGAGGAGACGCTCCGGATGGTCGGTCAATATTCGATTGACGCATTTTTTCCATTTGTTGAAATCAAAACAGGACAGGTCAAAAAGATAGTTTTGCTCTCGGTGAACAAAAGCGTGGTCGGCAGGAGGCGGGCCGGAAGGCTCCGAGGCTATCCCCGGGTAAGACATGGTCCGCACATAAAAGCCGGACTTGGGCTTGCTGTAGATATATCCTTCCACGGCCAGCTGGTTATAGGCGGTTTCTACTGTCGTCAGGCTGAGGGAAAGAGATTCGGACAGATTCCTCAGGGAAGGAAGCTTTTCTCCGGATACAATTTCTTTTGACAGAATAGCATCTCGGATATAGGAATATAGCTGAATATAGAGAGGTTCAGCGGAATTATCGCTGAAATCGGGTAAAATCGCTTTCATCACAAATCCAATCTGTATACTAAAAAATAGTTATTTTTGTATATTTTAATCATAGCACTTTAGGGGTATCATGTAAACAGAATATGGAACCTCTCGCTTTGTGCATGAATAGAAAGGAGACGCAGGTGATGAAAGGAAGAACTACGGTGCAGACTCTGGTGATGACCGCTTTGATGATGTGCATGATCATGGTCATGACGATCATCATTCGCATCCCTGTACCGGCGACCAACGGATATATCCACTTGGGGGATTGTATGATCTTCTTAGGCGTGCTTTTGCTGGGATGGAAATATGGAGCCATTGCTGCCGGGGTAGGGTCTGCATTGGCGGACCTGTGGGGCGGATACGCCATCTATGCGCCGGTCACCCTGGTGGTCAAGTTTGTCATGGCTATGGTGGTGGGCTTGTTCATCCAGAGAGTGGTGAAGACGGGAATATCGACTATTCGGCTTAGGATCGCAGAAGTCACGGGAATGGTCCTGGGCGGTGCATTTATGTGCGGCGGATACTATTTGGCGGAGAGCATCATGTACGGTTCATGGGTCACGCCTCTCATGGGGATCCCCATGAATATCCTCCAGTTTGTCGTTGGGGTGGTTTTGGCAAGCGCCTTGGCTGCCGCCCTGTACAGGACCCCGGCAGGCAAGATTTTTCAATACAATCTGGAGACCGGGAAGTAAGCGGAAAGAGAAAAATAGAGGATGGACTAATCCTCCTGGATGGTCCATCCTTTTTTCATGATATAGTGAGCGGCAAAGATTTGCTGGCGCAGAGCCGATAGGGCAGTCTTCGTCAGGAAGATGCTGTCTTCACCCTTCAGTTTGATGCTTTCGGAGATGAGAACGATCAGCAGGTCATCGGTGATCTTCCCCCCCAAGAAGGAGGACAGATCCCGTTTGTCCAGGATCTTTCGCTCCATTTTACGAAAGGCGATCTGAGCATCCAGGAGTTTGGGCTTAACAGCCCGGTCAAAGGCTTCTCTATCGTAGACCGCTGCGGCATCCAAGCCGAGGATCTTCCCCAAAGCGTCAACTTCCTTTACTTCCCCTTTTCCAAAGACGCCCTTTTCAAAGGTGTAGCACATCCCGTCGTACTTGCCCATGGCCTTCATGGTTTCTAAATACCCCAAGCGAATGATCCGTGCGGTGTTGTCCGGATCGAAGGCCAATATGCTGCCCAGATCCCAGGTGCTTTGGATCATCAGGAAGGAATCGGAATTTTTCTTTGCGGCGTTGATGGTGTTTTTTCTGAGGATGCCGGTGCCTTCCAGATTGACGGCGATAATATCTGTCGCCCCCTTTTTCATGGCCATTTCTACCGGAAGGACGTCGTAATAACTGCCGTCGATGTAAAGTTTGCCATCGATGTCATAGCGCTTTATGGCGGGAAACGCCGAGGCACTTGCCAGGATGTAGTCTCGCAATTTGCCCCGGGGAATGTCATCCTTATACAAGAGTTTCGGTTTCATGGAAGGAACGGAAACCACCACAAGACCCATGTCCATCTGAGAAGATCGCACCTTGTCTTCATCCACATAGGTTTGAAGAAGTTCATACAGCCCATCGGATCCGGCACCGCCGCTGACCACCAGTTCCTTTAGGTAAGCCAGGACCTCGTCCATCGGTCTGCCGCCAATCTCCAGCTTATCCCAATCGTTGTATTTCTCCTTGTCGATATCGAAGACCATTTCCGTCTCCAATTCTTTCCAGAGCTTCATCGCAGGATCAAAGGCGTCTTGAGCGACCATGGCTGCATTGATAGCACCCACAGATGTTCCCGTAACAATGTCAAAGGTCATCCCCATTTCTCTCAGGGCCTGCCAAACTCCGATCTGGTATCCGCCTCTGGCACCGCCGCCGCCTAAAACCAAAGCGGTCTTCTTTTCCTTTTCCATTTGTTTTCCTCCTGCAAGATATTATAGCTGATTAGAGAGGATGGAGCAACAAACTCTGCTTTGGCTAGTTTCCAGAGAAAAAGAAAGCATAAACAAAAACTTGCCGAGGAAAGAAATGAATTGAACGTATGTTTATGATGTGATAAAATAGAACAAATGTTCCCTTCGGAGGTCGCCCATGAAAGATATTTATGAGAAATTGAAGATCCTGGCGGATAGCGCCAAGTTCGATGTATCTTGCTCCAGCAGTGGAGTAGGCAGAAAAAATAAAGGGCGGATGGGGAATGCTTCGGATGCGGGGATCTGTCACTCCTGGACCGCCGACGGCAGATGTATCTCCCTACTGAAGGTACTCTTCACCAACAAGTGTGCCTACGACTGTGCTTACTGCATCAATGCCCGGAGTCGTCACGGGGAGCGGGCATCCTTTGAGCCGGAAGAGCTGGCCCGACTTACGATGGAATTCTATCGAAGAAACTACATTGAGGGACTCTTCCTCAGTTCGGCTGTGGAAATATCCCCCGACCATACGACGGAAAGGATACTTCACGGGCTGATGCTTCTCCGGCACAAGTACGGTTTTGCCGGCTATATCCATGCCAAGATCATCCCGGGGGTTTCTCCCCCTTTGGTTCATGCCATCGGCCTTGAGGCGGACCGGCTTAGCGTCAATGCGGAGCTTCCCACCAGAGAAGGTCTTGAACGCTTTGCGCCGCAAAAGAAGGTCAGCGATATCTTCTCCCCCATGAAGCAAATCACCAACACCTTGATTGAAAGGAAATCTCTGAAAGGACCGGGAAGGATGTTTGCGGGAGAAGATCTGAACAAGAGGGAAAACCTCCTGGGGGGATCAGCGGCACCGCTGGTGCCCGGTGACGGCGAGGGTCTCCCCTCGGTACGCTCTTCACGGAAGGAAGTGTTTGTTCCGGCGGGACAGACCACTCAAATGATCATCGGTGCTCAGAAGGAAACGGACCTGCAGATCATCAAAACCAGTGAGAATATTTATCGGAACTTTAAGGTGAAGCGAGTTTACTACAGTGCCTATGTTCCGGTGATCAAGTCTCCCATCCTGCCGGACCTGCATACTGCGCCGCCTCTTTCCCGGGAGCACCGCCTGTACCAGGCGGACTGGCTCCTCAGGTTTTACGGCTTCGGCGCCCAAGAACTGCTGGATGAGGCTCACCCCAACCTGGATACAAATATGGATCCCAAGATCGCCTGGGCCCTTCGTCATCCGGAGCTCTTCCCCATGGAAGTCAACAAGGTTTCCATGGACCAACTGCTGCGGATCCCCGGGATCGGCACACTGTCTGCATTGCGCATTATCAGGCAGAGACGTCACCACAGCGTGGGCTATGAGGATCTAAAAAAGATGGGGGTTGTGCTAAAGCGGGCCAAGTTCTTTTTGACCTGCAAGGGGAAGTATCTGGGAGGACATCATTTAACACCGGAGAAAATCAGAGAAGAACTCCTTCGGGAGAGCAATGGTGTTCAGATCTCTTTATTCGGCCAAGGTCAACAGGCGCCCCTCCTGGGAGAGAAAACATGATCGATTACCTGTATGACGGCTCTTTTGAGGGGCTGCTCACTTGCATCTACTACAATTACCACCGTGAGGAAGCGGCGGGGATATATGAGGAGAAGTGCTATCAATCCAATATGCTCAACGGATTCAAGGTGATTCTTACCCGGGAAGACAAGGCGGATATCGTCTACAAGGCCATCGCCGAAAAAATATCACATTATGATCTGCGCCGGCTGTACCGCGTATATCGTTCATCCGATCCGGGAAAGGAGATGGCAATCTTGGATTACGTGAAGATAGGGTTCAAAGAGGGGAAGGATGTCAGTAACCTCCATGGAGATCCGGCAGTCTTTAGGATCCAGCGGATAGAGGGGAAGATATCAAAGGAGATCCACCGGCTAAAAGGCCTGATTCGCTTTTCCCTTCTGGGGAATCAAGTTCTCTACAGCCCCATAGAGCCGGATCACGACATCCTCGAGTTTCTCGGACCTCACTTTTCTGATCGCTTTGCAAAGGAGGCCTTTCTCATCCATGACCTTTCCCGAAAAAAAGCACTGGTTTCTGCAGAAGGGAAGTGGTACATCTCCCAAATGACGGTAGACCGGATCCCTGCAGTAGACGAGGATGAAGCAGTATATCAGCGGCTGTGGCGGGATTACTTTCAAACCATAGCCATAAAAGAGCGAACAAATCCCAAGTGCCAGAAAAACTTCATGCCCGTGCGATACTGGAAGCACTTGACGGAAATGAAAGAAGAAATGTGATATAATATAAGATAATTACGGTAAGGAGGTATTGCAATGAAGGATAAATGGTTAGCCTTACAGGAAATTATCGACGATAGCAAGAACATCGTTTTTTTTGGCGGTGCGGGAGTCTCCACTGAGAGCGACATCCCGGACTTCCGGTCGGAGAAGGGGCTGTATCAGGCAAAGCGCACTTACGGGCGATCTCCCGAGGAAATGATTTCTCACAGTTTTTTTCTGGCGGACACGGAGACGTTCTACGACTACTACAAAAACAACATGGTCTATCCCAGAGCAGAGCCCAATAAGGCCCATCTGGCCTTGGCACAGCTGGAAAGAGAAGGGAAGTTGTCGGCTGTGGTGACCCAAAATATCGACGGCCTTCACCAGAAGGCGGGGAGCCGGAATGTCTTTGAGGTCCATGGATCCGTGCAGCGAAATTTCTGCATGAACTGTGGCGCTGATTATGACCTTGACTTTGTTTTGGACGAGAAGAACTGTGTGGGAAGCATTCCCCACTGCAACAAATGTGATGGCATCGTAAAGCCGGATGTGGTCCTCTATGAAGAGGCGCTGGACGATCAGGTGATCGCGGCTGCTGTGGACGCCATAAAAAATGCCGATACCTTGATTATCGGAGGGACTTCCTTGGTGGTCTATCCTGCGGCAAGCTTTGTCAATTATTTTGGGGGAGATAAAATCGTCCTGATCAATAAGAGCAAGGCTGCAGGCCATATGCGGGTGGATCTGGAGATCAATGATCCCATCGGAGAGGTTTTAGGAGAAGTGGTGTTTATTCCTAAGTGATACAACTAGTGATCCTCCACAGAAGTTTGGGTACCCCTTCATCATGGGCAGGGTCGCAAGCGTGGGGAAGAGACGAAAAAAGAGATTAGAATACGGGGGCCGTATAGATATACTGCCCCGTTTAATTTCGATGCAAAGAGGTAAAACTTTGGTATGAAAAGATCGGAATATGCTATAATGTCTGAGAAAACAGTTAGAAAGGTGGCTAATATATGAATATACTTGTTTCAAATGATGACGGGCTCCATGCCCGAGGCCTGCAAGAGCTGGTTTCCGCTCTGTCCCAGGTGGCGGAAGTTTATGTGGCGGCACCAAGTGTGGAAAGAAGCGCCTCGGGACACAGCATCACGGTGAGGCAGGCCATCACCATCGACGAAGTGGATTTTAAGGATGCTGTCATGGGGCTGAAGGTCAACGGAACTCCCGCGGATTGTGTAAAACTGGGATTGCGATATTTAGAGGTGAGAGACATCCACATCGATCTGGTATATTCCGGAGTGAATCACGGCGGAAATCTGGGCACGGATACCCTCTACTCGGGCACCGTGGCGGCGGCCATCGAAGGGGCACTTTGTGGCAAGCCGGCAGTGGCCGTCTCCTGCAACAGTCACGAGGCGGAGCACTTTGATGTTGCTTGCGCGCTGGCCGTGGATGTCCTTCCATATATCAAAAAGTACATCGGTAACCCCATCACCCTGAACATCAATACGCCCAATCTTCCCAAGGAAGAAATAAAAGGTGTTAAATTTACGAGGCTGGGGGTAAGAGGTTACGAAGAATGGTTCAATCCCAAGGAGGGACCCGATGGCAAAGCGGAATATTGGTATCACGGGTATCCGGTGATCTATGACAGCGTCAACACCAACATCGATGTTATCGCCGATCAGGAAGGATATGCCAGTATCACGCCGCTGCAGTGCGATATGACCAATTATAATGAGATAGAAAATTTGAAGAAATGGGGAAGAAACAATGAAAACAAATAGGATAAAAAAGGATAGAGCCATCCTGGTGGCCATCGATTTTCAGAAGCGATTGATCCCGGTGATGAAGTACGCCGATGATGTGGAGAGCAATGCGGCCAAGCTGATATCCGGCGCAAGAGTCTTAGGGATGGAGATCCTGGTGACACAGCAATACACAAAGGGCATTGGGCCCACTACAGCAAGGATATCTTCTGCCTTAGGAGAGTTTGAGCATATTGAAAAGGTGACATTCAGTGCCATGAAGACTGATGAGTTTGTTCGTGCCCTGGAAGAGAGCGGCGCAGACACAGTGATTATCTGCGGGATCGAAACCCACATTTGTGTGCAACAGACAGTTCTGGATCTCCTGGCTGCAGGATATAATGTATTTGTGGCTGCCGACTGTGTATCTTCCCGTCAGAAAGAAGCAAAGGAACTGGCCCTCAGAAGAATGGAAGAATCCGGTGCCATCCTTACTTCCCATGAAGCGATTTTGTTTGAGCTTCTTCAGTCCGCTAAGGCGCCGGAGTTCAAGCAGATATCTGCCATTATCAAGTAGGGCATCTTGATGTATATGTTTGATGGAAGGATATCCATGGAAAATCAGGAAATCCTGGAAGAGTATCTGAGAGGATATGAGTACAAGACTTCAGGACTGTCTTTTTCTGCCCTCTATATGTGGAGAGATATCAATAAATTCAGTTGGAAAATCATAGGGGATTACATGTGTATCACCGGCATCAGCCATTTAGAGCTGGAGGAGGGCATCGTTCTGCCCTTCATGTTCCCGCCTCTGACCAAGACCGGAAGTTACGATCCGCAAAAGCTGCGGGAAACTATATACGAGGCGCGGAAGATATTTGAGGATGCCGGGCATGAGTTCAGCTTGCGGCTTGTTCCCTTGCACATGCTGGACTGTATAGAGCAGGCTCTTCCCGGAGAGGTGGAGTACATCGATGACCGTCCAAACTACGATTATGTGTACAGGACGCGAGACTTGATCGACCTGAAGGGGAGGGAGTATCACGGGAAGAAAAATCACTTGAACTACTTTCACCGGACCTTTGATTATGAATATGTGACTCTGACTTCGGACATGGCGGATGACGCCATGCGGTTCATCGATGAATTCAATAAACGGAAAGATGTTCCGCCCCATGAGATGGAACTGCTCAAGATGGAAGAACTGGCCATGAAGGATGTATTTCGGAATATAGAAAAAGTCGGATACAAGGCAGGTGCCATTACCATAGACGGTAAAATTGAAGCCATCGCCATTGGTGGGGAGCTGGGAAAACGTGCGGTAACGGAGCATGTGGAAAAAGCCAATGTCAACTTTCGGGGGCTGTACCAGGCCATCAACAATGAGTTCTGTAAGCATATGGCCTCCCACGTAAAATACATCAATAGAGAAGAGGATATGGGAATACCTAACTTGCGAAAAGCTAAGCTTTCCTACCGCCCATGTAAACTCATAGAGAAGTATATTATCAAATTTAAAAGTTAATAACTTAACGCTTGATTTGCCCGGAAATTCTATTGTATAGTTAAACAGGATTATGATATTATATTTCCCGTGGGCATATTTATTTTGAATAGTTTTGTTTAATATATATAAGGAGGACTCCAAAGATGAGAGAAGTAGTAATTGTAAGTGCTGCAAGAACACCTATCGGCAGTTTCGGCGGATCGCTGAAAAATGTCCCTGCGTCTACGCTGGGCGCTGTTGCGGTAAAAGGTGCCCTACAGAGGGCCGGGATCACCGGCGATATGGTAGACGAGGTCTTGATGGGCTCCGTTCTGCAGGGCGGCCTGGGTCAGAATATTGCAAGACAGATTTCCATAGAAGCCGGAATCCCCATTGAAGTGCCGGCCGTATCAGTAAACAAGGTTTGCGGGTCAGGGCTGCGCGTCATCGGGCTGGCTGCATCCATGATCAAGGCCGGAGATGCTGACATCGTTGTTGCCGGCGGAGCAGAGAACATGTCCGCTGCCGGATATGTTCTGCCCAAGATGAGATGGGGGGCAAGGATGGGCGATGGCCAGGTCATCGACATGATGGTCAATGACGGTCTGACCGACGCCTTCAACCACTATCACATGGGTATCACCGCTGAGAACATTTGTGAACAGTGGAATTTGACTAGAGAAGAGCTGGATGCCTTTGCGGCAAACTCCGAAAACAAAGCGGAGGCAGCTTTGGCGGCGGGCAAGTTCAAGGACGAAATCGTTCCCGTTGAGATCCCTCAAAGAAAGGGAGATCCGGTGATCTTCGATACAGACGAATACCCCAAACCGGGAGTAACGGCAGAAAGTTTGGCAAAACTGCGACCTGCATTTAAGAAAGACGGTATGGTCACTGCGGGTAATGCGTCAGGCATCAATGACTCCGGAGCGGCCGTCGTAGTGATGAGCAAGGAAAAGGCCGATGAACTGGGGATCAAACCCCTCTGCAAGGTTGCAGGCTATGCATCTGCAGGTGTGGATCCGAAGATCATGGGTATCGGGCCGGTTCCCGCATCCAACAAGGCGCTGGAAAAAGCAGGCTGGACGGTAGAGGATCTGGATCTGATTGAAGCAAACGAAGCGTTTGCTGCACAGTCCGTTGCGGTAGCTAAGGACCTGGGATTCAACATGGACATCGTTAACGTCAACGGCGGAGCCATTGCACTGGGACATCCCATCGGGGCCTCAGGATGCAGGATCCTCATTTCCCTGATCTTCGAAATGCAAAAAAGAGATGCAAAGAAGGGCCTTGCTACACTGTGTATCGGTGGCGGACAGGGAACGACTCTATTGGTAGAGAGAGACTAATTAAAAGGACTGAAAAAAGATCGGATGTTTTTCTAACGAGCAGACTAACTGCTCGTTAGTTTTTTGGTTCGGTCGATATGGACGGGCGGGTGTCGGGAGCCCGTCTAAGTGGCCGAATCCCTGCTACCTGATCGCGGCGCAGCCGCCACCACTGCAAAAATCTTCGGGCTCTATGTCAAATGTTGAGGTGGCCCAAAATCCACAAAAATCAAAAAACATTTTTTTATCAACAAAAAAAGTGAAAATAGCCGAAAATTTAACGCTTATTTAACACCTCTTCTGTACAATAAAATCAATAAGCAGCTATGTGCGGTATAAAAAAACGGATAGAAAGAGAGGGAAAAAAATGAGCATCAGTAAGAAGAAAAAGGGACTTGTCTTCATTTTGGTTTTGTGCTTGGTCCTGACCATGGGGCTTTCGTTCAATACCAAGGTGGCCTTGGCAGAATCCACGCCACAAGATCCCTTTGTGGATTTTGACCTGAATGATGGGGGGACGGTGAAGGCCCACTGGGATCAGGCAGGGCAAAAATTGACCATAGACGGGAACGGAAAAATCGACCGGGGCAAGTGGATAGAAATGGCAAAGAAGTTTGATGCAGACAACTATAGCGATGATTTCCGCGCTTGGGGGGGATGATAATTCTGACTTCCATTTAGAAATCTCCAGTAAGGATGTACAGCTTCCCGATGACTCCTCAAAACTTTTTAAGCAGATGGGAGGGGAGATCACCATAAATCCGCAGATCAATACATCCAATGTCACCAACATGTACCAGGTATTTGCCAGAACAAAAAAGGCCAACTCGGATGTAAGCAACTGGGATACCTCCAATGTGAAAGATATGGGGTATATGTTCTGGGATGCCCATATGGCCAACCCGGATGTAAGTAAATGGATTACCGGTGAAGTGACAAACATGGGTTCCATGTTTGCCAATACAAAGGTAGCCGACCCGGATTTAAGCAAATGGAATATCTCTAATGTAACCAATATGCAAGCAATGTTTGCACATGCAAAGATGGCCGATCCGGATGTGAGCAATTGGGATACCTCCAATGTGGAAAGCATGGAGGACATGTTCTGGGGTGCAAAGGAGGCCAACCCGGATGTAAGCAACTGGGATACATCGAAGGTGGAGGATATGTCGGACATGTTTTTCCTTGCGGAGGTAGCCGATCCGGCTGTAAGCAATTGGGACACATCAAGCCTAACTGGTACATC
>JBMNVE010000002.1:0-70456 GCA_050946655.1 Anaerovoracaceae bacterium | reverse complement strand
GATAGTATAATGTTTTTCATAAGAGCACTCCTTTTTCATATGTTTTTTGGTGATAATTAATCATATCATAAAGGTTTTGCTCTTATTTCTTTTTTTGTTTATTTTCCCACTCTAACTTTACACTATGTCAATTCATCGATATATACATGTAAATCATATTTATTCATATAAAACAAAGGGTAAGAATGCTAATACTTGCTTATTCGTAAAAATCAATGTAAAATAGTAAGCGTATTAGGAGGTGCCAAATGACACAGTCAGTAAAAGAACCCTGGGTAAATATTGCAGAAGTAGCTTCGTATCTTGGCGTCAACAAAGACACTATAAGAAATTGGATAAAGAAAACTGACATCCCTGCACAGAAAATTGGACGGCAGTGGAAATTTAGGTTGTCAGAGATAGATGAATGGATTAAAAGTGGGAAAAGTGCATTATAACCATGCCCACTATTTTATATTTTAGGAGAATTAAATGGACAAAGAAATTGTAGCAGTAAGTCTTTTCTCTGGTGCTGGAGGTTTGGATATTGCAAGCACTATGGCTGGAATACCTGTAGTATCAAGCACAGATTTTGATAGTGATTGCATACAGACGCTTAGAGAAAATGAGGAGTATTTTGGAAAAACAGAGATTATAGAGGGTGATCTTCATCAAATCGAAAGCAGCGTATTCGCAGATATTGTAAAAAAGCAAAAAGCAAAAAAATTTATTGTAATTGGCGGTGCGCCTTGTCAGCCGTTTTCAAAAGCGGGTTACTGGGTTGGGAATAACGTGCGGAAAGGAATAAATGATCCGAGAGCCACTCTCGTTGATGAATATTTAAGGGTGGTAACAGATATTAGACCGGACGGTTTTGTATTTGAGAATGTAGAGAGTTTACTTCACCCTACCAACAGAATGATTGCTGAGAAATTCATAGAGATAGCCGAGGAGTGTGGGTACAAAACTACCATAGTTAGAGCCAACGCTCTTGATTATGGTGTTCCTCAAAAAAGAAAGCGCATATTTATTATAGGAACAACTGGGGAATTTAAAAGAGAACAGCCTGAAAAAACACATGGAAACCCAGAGCAAGTTGAGAAACTTGGTCTTAAGCCATATGTGACGGTTGGAGAAGTAATGAAAGGTTTTGACGGCGATGAGTATTTCGAGGAATACGAAGTTACCAAAGGTGGAACCTATTATGATGATTTGTGTGAGGTGCCGCCTGGACAAAACTACAAGGCTTTAACTGCTTGGGCTGGATACCCTAATCCAAAGTTTGAGGCCGATAAAAGGTTTTGGAGTTTCCTCCTAAAACTTTCACCGGACTTGCCGTCATGGACAATTACGGCACAACCGGGACCTTGGGTTGGTCCTTTTCATTGGGACAATAGAAGATTGCGTGCACCGGAAGCAGCAGCAATACAAACATTTCCTAAAGGCTATAAATTCTGTGGAACTAGAAGATCAGTTCAAAAGCAAATAGGAAATGCAGTTCCGTGCTTAATGGGTAAAGCAATGATAGAGTTTTTAAAGGAGAGTTTAGAATAATGTCAAATGTATTGAGTATTTTTTCAGGCGGAGGCGGAATTGATTGCGGTTTCAAAAACGCAGGCTTTAGAATTTGCTTCTCTACTGACTTTTGGAAGCCAGCATGTCAGACGCTTAAAAAAAATAAAGTAGGGGATCTAGTTGTGTGTGATGATATTAGGCAGATAGACTATGACGCACAACTTGCAAAAATAGGCCTTGAAAAAAGTGATATTGATGTCCTTGTTGGAGGGCCGCCTTGCCCGGCATATTCTAAATCACGCTTTTATAGAACAGAAAAGAAACGAGCACTTGAAGATGAAAACTCGTTCACACTCTACGAATACTTTAGGGCTTTGGATGAAATAAGGCCAAAGGTGTTCTTCTTTGAAAATGTATTTGGTTTTGTTTATAAACCACATAAAGCAGCCTTCGAGTTACTTAAGGAGAGGACAGAAGAATATGGTTATGATATTACATACAAAGTCGTGAATACTGCAAACTATGGGGTACCACAGAAGAGAGAGAGATTCATTTGTGTTGGAGTGAGACGAGACTATGGGAATAAATTTATTTTCCCGGAAGAAACGCACTTTGACCCCGATAGTGCAAAAAAAACTGAAACCGATGGAAAGTTACCGTGGGTTACTTGCAAGCAGGCAATTGGAGACTTAGACTACCCACTACCAGAAGACAAAGACATGCAAGCAGGATCAAAACATAAAGACCTTTTAAAGCTTGTTCCGCCAGGAGATAACTATCTGTTCTTTACAGAAGAAAGAGGCTATCCAAATCCAATATTCAAGTGGAGATCAAGGTACTGGTCGTTTTTATTAAAGTTATCTCCTGATAAACCATCTTGGACAATACAAGCAAGTTTTTCGAATAACATGGGGCCATTTCATTGGAGAAATAGGTTCCTAAGAATATCAGAGATAAAAAGAATACAAACATTTGATGACAATTATGAGTTTTGTGGAGATTTTAGAGACCAGTGGAGACAAGTAGGGAATGCGGTTCCTGTAAAAATGGCGCAGATAGTTGCTGAAGCAATACAGCATCAATACTTTTCGAAATAATGGTCAACGAAGGAGGGTTAAAGATGCCAGAATACAAGTATGCGACAGCTAATGGCGATATAGTTACAGCTGAGTACAATCGAGGAATGGCCTTGAGCAATGAAGAGGTAAAGAGGGAACTTCAGGCAGCTTTTGAATGTTATGACAAAACTGTTTCAGTTGAAAGTGTAAGTTCGGAGTTGCCAGAGGTTTTTCGTGCTAATATTTCTGATAGTGCAACATCTAGTTCAGTGATAATCTGCGCGAAAGGCACTACCCCAGGTGGTCGAAACGCTCTTATGAATGAGCAACGGATTCAGCAGAAAGTGAAATACCTTAATTATGCATATAACGAAAACCGAAAGGGCAATAAGGCTGTATCTCTTGGTGTATATAAAAACGAAGAGGTTGTAGTCTTTTGTGCGTGGAAATTAGCTGAATCAAATGCGGCTTCGGAAGAGACGCCAATTTCCAAGCAGATTAAGATTGAGACAATAGCACAAGCAATTAAAAATGGGTTCGCACAACAAAATAAAGGCCGTGGTGAATATGCGTGTGCTTTTAGACGGGAATTGATTTACTTTTATCTTGATAACTGCGAGTGGTTGCATACCGGCCCTGTGACAGAGTTGAATGAACATATTGAAGTGAGTGAAGATGAGAGTACAGAGCAATATTCGCCTCAATGGTTTAGAGAAAAGGCACTCGAGTTCCCGAACTATGATGATGAAGCAGATACTTATCGGAATAAATTTCTCAATAGGTATGCTCCTGAAAAGTTGGAGGCCCTTGAAGGCATTGATTTACTGCGTGGTATATTCTTAAATGACGATAATAAAGACAATCTTTGTTATGAACTTGAATACAACAAAGAAGGCACACGTTTGTTTGGCGGTATTGGAGGTGGCACTGCAGCCAAATACGGCCTCTATTTTAATAAAAAACTTTATGGCTGGGTGAAAGGACGTAAGGAAGAATTGTCCGATGATGAGGCTATCGAATATGGCGCACAAATAAGAGACGAACTTGTAGAAGGGGCCAAAATAGTAATGTCATATAGTCCTCTCGATGATAGAAAGGACTACTTCGAATTGTATAAAAAACTGTTTGATGTTACCGGTGGTAATATCAATCGTGTGTGGTTTCTGAAGTATTATCAGATCATTCGCCCAGAAGCATTCCCACCTATCTTCGGAGATAATGCGCAAAGAAATGTGCTAACAACGATTGGTATTAAGCCAGAAGAGAACTCGCTTGAACGCATGAGCCAAATGAAGGATTTTGCATCTGAGTGTGGGATATCAAATGTCCTATTTAGTCATATATTCTGGACGTATTGTGCAAACAATCAAACGCCGGAGGACGAAGAGAGCAACATATCCGTAGATGTGGAAGAGAATGAACAGCGGTTCAGAGAGTGGATGTCACTCCAAGTGACTACTAGTGGAAGCGCTCCCACACAGTCGACTATCAGCAATAACTGCCATGCGCTTAAAGAAGTGTGCAAGCGTATGGATATCATAGAGTATCCGGAGTTAGAGAGTCTTTTCGAGATTACAGACCTTGATACATATTTAGACATCAAAGATATAATCCGTGGGCATCATGATTTTGCAGAAGTTAACGAGGCTATAAGAAACAGATACCTGGGCAGTTCAATGAAATGGTACGAGAAGTACTTGAACGATATCTATGAAGACTATGAGGAGGAAGAACAGGAGGAAGTCGCTGAACCATACGGCAAGGATGACTTCCTAAAGAAAGTGTTCTTTGATGCGGATGAGTATGATGATCTCTACAAGCTCATGATGTATAAGAAGAATGTAATCCTCCAGGGTGCGCCAGGTGTGGGTAAAACTTTCTTGGCCAAGAGGTTTGCCTATTCCGTCATCGGTTCTAAGAGCGATAAATACATAGAGGTTGTCCAATTCCACCAGAATTATAGCTATGAAGATTTCATCATGGGATACAAGCCTACGGATGATGGTTTTGAACTGAAGACTGGCGTGTTCTATAACTTCTGTGAGAAAGCAAGAAAGGATAGTGATCACAAATACTTCTTCATCATCGATGAGATTAACCGTGGAAATCTCAGTAAGATTTTTGGTGAACTTATGATGCTTATCGAAGGAGATAAGCGCGGGGAAGACAACCAGATAACTCTTGCGTATAGGAATGAGCAATTCTATGTGCCGGAGAATGTGTATCTCATAGGCATGATGAATACAGCTGACCGAAGCCTTGCAATGATGGATTACGCACTGAGAAGAAGATTCTCTTTCTTTGATGTAGAGCCAGCCTTTGATAAGCCTTCGTTCAAGAAATATATTGAGGATTATATTAAAGACAGTAATGTTGTTAACAAGGTTATTGATAGATTCAAAGACCTAAATGCCAAGATTGCTGATGAAGAGACTTCCGGTCTCGGGAAGGGCTTCTGCATTGGGCACAGCTATTTCTGTAATCCGCCCGTTGATGGACAGTCGGATCAGGAGTGGTATGACACGATTATCAAATACGAAGTTTCTCCGCTCCTAGATGAGTATTGGTGGGATGATAAGAACAAGGCAGATGACTGTAAGGAGAAGTTGGTGAAGGAGTAATATGAGCGATAGGAAAACACCGATTCCAATTAAAAATCTGTTCTATATGCTCTGCTATGCGTGGAATGTGTTAGCGGTCGTAGATGACGTTAAGGTGGGCACAGACGATTATGATGATGCCTACAATCTTCTTGCGCGTGTATATGCCTATGGAATTGGAAAACTTATTCGTTCCGGATTCCATAGATCATACATTGAAAAAACGGAAGAACTGTCAACTCTGCGTGGAAAGATTGAAGTGCAGGAAAGCATGAGTAAGCTAACAATGCAGCGTAAGCACTTGATTTGCACATATGACGAATACTCAACTGACGATATCTTCAATCAGATTCTTAAGTACACCATAGATTCTCTCATCAAAAACCCGAACGTGGACAAACTCACAAAGCGAGAACTGAAAAAAGAGAGTGCTTTCTTTGGTGGGATTGGTTCCTTACCACCCACAAAAGAGAATCGCCAGAAACTCATATTCAACAGGAACAACATCACTTATAAGCTGCTCATCAATATTGCCACAATGCTATATGACAACACTGTAGTCAGCGAGGAATATGGCAAGGATACATTTAAGGATTTCTACCGCCAGGAGCAGATGCATAAGGTCTTTGAGATGTTCGTCTTGAACTTCTATAAGACGCATCTCGATAGAAAGAAATATCGTGTACACGCACCAAAGATTAATTGGCATCTGGATGAGAATGCTGATAAAATATGGGGTGATTTCTTCGATGTTGAGGATAGTCCTGGAGACAGGAGAACGGATATTGTTATCGAAAATAAGGAACTGAACCTGCAGCTGATATTCGATGCAAAATATTACGAGAAGACATTTGTTAACGCATATATGAACTCGGATGATGAGAGAGCGCGTACCGGACATCTTAATCAGGTGCGGGGATATCTCATCGATAGTGAGTTTAAAGGCGATAAGATGGGCGCATTGATTTACCCGATGGTGAATAATGATATTGCTAACGGGAAGATGTTTGCAATCCAGGATTCTAACATCATTGTAAAAACAATCAATCTCGATACGGAGTGGCGAGACATAGAAGAAGATTTGTTAACCTTTCTTGAGAAATTTGAGAAGGGATATATCAAAGGAAAAGGGAAAGCAAACGGTTAGCGAAGGGAGAATACTGTGCCAGGAAGTAGATCATTCAAGGATTACGTCAGTAAGCGCTATGACAATTATATATTCAACTCAATATCGAACTACCTAATTGGGCACCGTGAGGAATTGACACGAGATCTTTATAATATTGAACATGTTGATTATGTAGACCTGCAGTCTGCGGAAGTTAAGCGTGTATATGTTGATAATCTCCCGGGTTCCATGATTTCCTTTACTATTCTTGTCGAGGCTTGCTACACGGCACAGGAACGCAGTAATCGATATGGAGAAAGTGAGGAAGATGGGACGAAGTGGTTTAGTTTTACAGGCTCTGGAGATTTGGGAAGGAATTTAGAAGGATGCAAGCTTTCTCAACCGGAAGAGTATCAGTCTAAACCGCAGCAAGAGAATCCCCTTGATGACTCTTTGGTCCCTTATGTGAGAAGAGAGCAGTATGAAGATATAGCTACAAAATTTCTTAAAGCTGCAGGTTTTGATGCAGCGATAACTGCACCCATTCATCTGGATCCGTTAAAGGTAGCAGATGCTTTTGGCCTTACGGTTAGGCGAGAAACTTTATCTTCAGATGGTTCCGTATTTGGTCGTATTTTCTTTTGTGATGATAAAACTACGATTTATGATGGAAAGACAGGAGAAGCGAAAGAAATCGAGGTGAAGGGTAAGACCATCATGGTTGATCCTTTTGCAAACTATATGAAAAGTTTAGGGCACCTCGACAATACAATAATTCACGAATGCTTTCATTGGTTTATGCATAAAAAGGCATTTGAACTTGAAAGACTATATAACGAGCATGCCTCGCAAATAGGATGTCTTGTTACTGGTGGAGTTCAAGGAGATGCTAGGGAATCTACTACATGGATGGAAAGACAGGCAAATGCAATCACACCACGCATTCAAATGCCACTCACGGGATTTAAGCAGCACGTTTCAAATCTTATTAGAAAGTATAAGGGTCAAGGGATGGATTACCTTGATGCCTTGGAACCGATTATTCGTGAAATCAGCACCTTCTATAATGTCTCTCTTACTGCTGCGAAGATTCGATTAATAGACGCCGGATATCATGATGCTGCAGGTTCTCTGAACTATGTCGATGGTCATTATGTGCGTCCACACTCATGGAAAAAAGATTCTATAGAAAAGAATCAGACCTTTACGATCGGAGAACTTGATGCAGCTATACAATCCTTGACTTATGCAAGGAAGGAAATTGAAAGCGGTAAGTATGAATATATAGAATCGCACTTTGTCTTCAAGAGTCCGAAGTACATAACCGAAGACTTAGATGGTAATAGAGTTCTGACTGAGTACGCAAGAAGACACATGGATGAATGTGCTCTTGTTTTCGATTTGTCATTAAGAAATCCAGAGGCTTATGGCGAAAGTTATCACACAGAATGCTATCTTAATAAAGATGAACATTCGCCTTTTGAATTTGATTACCAATACACTGGTAAAAAGCCAATGATGCCCGAGCAGGAAGAGAAGGCTCTTGAACAATATCTTCTTGATGCAGAAAAGGTTGCCGCGACATTTAACAGCGACTTCTCATTTTGCATGAAGGCAAGCAAAGATTTCATGGGTGTATCGTATAATGTGATTGCTGATAGAGTCGATATCGATGAGAGGCAGGTGCGGAGAATTTTTGCGGGAGAATCTGGTAGCTTGGAAACTATAGTTGCAGTACTTTTTGCAATGGAACTACCTCCTCAATTGAGTTTGCCTTTGATGGAACGAGCTCCTCATAAGTTGATGCCTGCAAATGATAATCACAACAGGATTAAGATCGCTTTTTTAACGAAGTGGGGTAATAAAATAGAGGATGTTCGAAAACATCTTCTAAAATATGACATACAAATATAAAAAATGGCACCTATACGGACATAATAATGTCCGTATAAAAAACGCATGAAATGGCCGTTATCGACTTTAGTGGTTGGTAACGGCCTTTTATTTTCTTAAAAAACCGGACATTTATGGACCCTAAACAGGGTCTTTTTTGTTTGCCATAATAGGTTTAGCACTTGAGAAAAGTGCGTAAACCAGCTCTCACAGTAGCTGACTGTACAGGGTATTCCCGGTGCTGTGAGGGACAATTGAAAATCAAGCTTAACGGCTACCGGGTAGTCGTGGCGGATCGATACGAGATATCGAAACGGTCACGACCTGGGTAGTCTGTTTAGCCATGTGTAGACCTTCGTGTCGACCGCCCAAGCGGAAGACAAACGGAGGTCTTTTTATGAAAATCTACAACTACTATGGAACAGAAATCGAAGTCGAAGATGCAGTTTACGAAGTTCTCATTAGAGATGCATGGCGAGAGAAAAAGAGAAAGGAAAGAAGCACTCGCTGCATCATCGAAGGAGGCAAACGCTGTGACAAGCCTTGCAGTCAGTGTAAGAGAACCCGTGAAGGCGGAGACTTCTCCATTGAGATGATGCTTGAACTGGGGATGGATGTTCCGGCGCAGGAGTCCGTGGAAGACGAGGTCATCGCAGCTAACAGTCTGGAAGTTCTCCTCGAAGAGCTGGACAAGATGGAGAAGGTAGACAAAACCATCATCATGCTCCTGGCTGAAGGTTTGACCGACAGAAAGATTGCGGAAAGACTCGGCATGCCACAGACAACAGTATCGTATAGGAAAAGAAAAGTACAAGGCTACTTCAGAGAAAACTTCTCCGATCTGCTGTAACAGGAAAGGCCCTGCAGAAAAAATCTGTGGGGTCTTTTGCTCACTTCCAATCTTACAGTCCTTTGAGTGTTGAGAGGGCGATACAGAAAAAACTTCTCATCGCCATTGCTCAAAACAAAATCAGCTGTCCTTTGAAGATTGGAAGGAGGTAGCACATGGATAAACAAGACAAGCAGTACAGCCAGGCAGAAGTCGCAGCAATTCTGATGGGACTGAGCCGAGTGACAAAGAGACTGGCACTTAACCTGGCAGCAGAAGAACTTCCGGAGGAAGAGAAAGGAGAAATCGAAAATGAGCCAAATGAAAGAGTTGTCATCGTACTTGGATGAACTTCGCAAAGCCGGAAAGAGCATTGTGGAAAATGCCACCAACTTGATGGAGGCGGGGCAGGCAGTCTTAAACATCGCAGACTCGCTTAATACACTTTTTGGTAAGAAAGAAGAAACCCCTACCGAAGAAAAGGCAATCGAGTTCACGGATGTGAGAGCCAAGCTTGCAGAGAAGTCCAGAGAAGGACATACCGATGAGGTCAAGGCCTTGCTTAAGAAGTATGGTGCAGACCGCCTGTCGGACATCAAGCCGGATGACTACGCAGCACTCATGTCAGAAGTGGAGGTGCTCTAATGGTAAGACATGCACTGTTATCAGCGTCATCGTCACACCGTTGGATACATTGCCCACCGTCAGTAAGAGCAGGAGAAAGATACGAAAACCGAGGCTCGGAATATGCGATTGAGGGAACAGAGGCACACCTTCTCTGTGAGTACAAGTTAAAGCAGGCACTCGGTATCCAGATGGATGATCCGAAACCGACCCTTGAGTTCTATAGCGAGCAGATGGCTATGAACGCAGAGAACTACGTAGCCTACGTGGTAGAACTTTATGAAAAGGCAAAGGAAGAATGCGTAGACCCGGTAGTTCTCATCGAGCAGCAGATCAGCTATGAACAGTGGGTAAAGGATGGCTTTGGAACATCGGATGCCATCGTTGTCAGCGACGGGGTTCTCCACGTAATTGACTATAAGAACGGTTCGGGGATTCTCGTTGAGAGCGAAGACAACAGTCAGATGCGGTGCTATGCACTTGGATGCCTGGCAATGTTTGAAGGCATCTATAACATCACCGATGTGGCAATGCACATCTTCCAGCCGAACCGGGACAACATCAGCGTGTCCATGCTTGTAAAAGAGGACCTTCTGGACTGGGCAGAGAATGTGCTGAAACCTGCGGCGGCTCTTGCTTACGAGGGACTAGGCGATTATGCCTGTGGCGATTGGTGCCAGTTCTGTCCCATCAAGCACACTTGCAGGAAACGCAGCGAGTTTGCAATGGAGGCGGCTAAGTACGACTTTGCCGATACCGCAGAGCTCACGGATACAGAAATCGAAGATGTCCTTGCCAGGGTAGATGAACTGACCTCGTGGGCATCGGATGTAAAAGACTACGCACTCCGCCAGGCTCTTTCCGGAAAAGAGTGGGTGAACTGGAAGGTCGTAGCCGGCCGTTCGGTTCGAAAGTACGCTGACGAAGGCAAGGTGGCACAAGCTGTAATCGATGCCGGATATGAACCGTATGAGAAGAAACTTCTCGGTATCACGGCAATGACGCAGACGCTAGGAAAACAAAGATTCAATGAACTATTAGGGGCTTTGATTATCAAGCCCGAAGGAAAACCAGTACTTGTTCCATTGACGGACAAAAGACCGCCAATGAACACAGCCAAAGAAGACTTTAAGGAGGAATAAGACTATGGCTATTTATGAAAACCCTATGAAAGTTATCACCGGAGTAAACACAAGATGGTCCTATGCCAATGTGTGGGATGCAAAGAGCATCAACGGCTCCACCCCCAAGTTCTCGGTATCTCTCATCATTCCGAAGAGTGATAAGGAGACCGTGGACAAGATTAAGAAGGCAATCGATGCAGCATACGCTGAAGGTGAGTCCAAGCTGAAGGGCAACGGCAAGTCCGTACCTGCCCTTGAAAACATCAAGACTCCTCTTAGGGATGGAGATGTGGAGAGACCGGACGATCTGGCATACGAAGGTTGCTACTTCCTGAATGCGAACAGCACAACGGCTCCCGGAATCGTAGATGCGAACAGGCAGCCTATCATCGACAGAGGTGAGGTCTACAGCGGTGTTTACGGAAGGGCATCCATCAACTTCTACGCATTCAACTCCAACGGAAATCGTGGTATCGCCTGCGGTCTGAATAACCTGCAGAAGATTCGTGACGGAGAGCCGCTTGGTGGTAAGACGAGAGCAGAGGATGACTTTGCGGGATTTGAAAACGAAGAGTCCTTCTTGGACTAGACAAAGTAGAGGGAGGGAGGCATGAGCCGCTCTCCTGGAAAGGATAAGACAATGATCACAACAATAATTACATGTGCTGTTTGCACGGTATGGGCGCTTGTCGGGATGTACTTCATGTACATGATTATCCGAGATGACATCAAAGATCAGCGTGAAAAGAGAGAACGCAAGGCCATCGAAACGGAACGAGAAATCAGACAGACCATACGTGATGAAGAGTGGCGAGAAAAGCTAAGAAAAGAATCGTTAGAAAAGTAGTACCAGTAGGGCGGTTGAGGTTACTCGCCGCCCTCGCTTTTTAGGAGGAAACATTGAAAGAATTACATATAGATTTGGAAACCTATAGTGACATCGACCTTTCCAAGTGCGGTGTTTACAAATATGCCGCCTCCGATGCCTTTGAGATTCTGCTCTTTGGATATAGCGTGGACGGAAGTGAAGTGACGGTGGTC
The DNA here is from genome assembly GCA_050946655.1 of Anaerovoracaceae bacterium. Lineage (GTDB taxonomy): Bacteria > Bacillota > Clostridia > Peptostreptococcales > Anaerovoracaceae > JAXGRD01. Next base: position 58,685 of record JBMNVE010000002.1, on the reverse strand, counting down.
GACCTTGCCCAGGGAGAAGAAGTCCCGGAAGAGGTGCTTAATGCATTAACGGATCCTGCGGTTACCAAGTGGGCGCATAACTGTGCCTTTGAACGAGCCTGTATCTCGGCATGGCTGAAAAAAAACTACCCGGAGAAGTTCTGCTCCTACAGCATTGAAGAAGATACGGTTGGAGATTACCTTGACCCAGAAGGCTGGCGGTGCTCTATGGTGTGGGCGGCTTATGTGGGACTTCCTATGTCCCTTGAGAAGCTTGGCGATGCCATGAATCTTACCAATAAGAAACTGTCGGAAGGGCGTGATCTTATCCGGTATTTCTGTGTGCCTTGTAAACCGACCAAGACGAATGGGTACCGCACAAGAAACCTTCCGCATCATGACCCAGAGAAATGGGAGCGGTTCAAAAGTTACAACAAGCGAGATGTCGAGGTGGAGATGCAGGCACAGAAGAAACTGTCTCGGTTCCCTATGCCGGAGGTTACCTGGGAAGAGTATCGGCTCGACCAAGAAATCAACGACCGCGGCATTGGCCTTGACCTTGATGTAGTTCGTCATGCCATTGCCTTTGATGAACGGTCAAGGGGAGTGCTTATCGAAAAGCTGACAGAACTGACAGGACTTGAAAATCCAAACAGCGTACAGCAGCTGAAAGGGTGGCTAACGCAGCGTGGGATAGATGTGGATAGCCTGGGGAAAAAGCAGGTCAAGGAACTGATGAAAGAAGTCCCGGAAGACATCAAGGAGGTTCTTCTTCTCCGGCAGAAGGTGGCCAAGTCATCGGTTCGAAAATACCAGGCAATGGAAAATGCCGTGTGTAAAGACAGCCGTGCCAGGGGTATGACACAGTTCTACGGTGCGTCTACCGGGAGATGGGCAGGCAGGATTATTCAGCTGCAGAATCTGCCTCAAAACCATATGCCAGACCTTGCAGAGGCAAGGGGACTGGTTAAGGAAAATAACTACGACGCTCTTGAAATGCTCTACGACTCCGTCCCTGATGTCCTATCGCAACTTGTGCGTACCGCCTTTGTGCCAAGAGACGGATATAAGTTTGTGGTCGCTGACTTCTCGGCCATTGAGGCGAGGGTACTTGCCTGGCTTGCAGGAGAGTCATGGCGTATTGAAGTTTTCGCAAAACCGAAGGCTGACATATACTGCGAATCGGCATCCGCTATGTTTCATGTCCCCGTTGAAAAGCATGGTGTGAATAGTCACCTTCGTCAGAGGGGCAAGGTCGCAGAATTGGCACTTGGCTATGGTGGCTCTATCGGTGCCTTAAAGGCGATGGGTGCTATCGAGATGGGAATGGAAGAAGAGGAACTGCGGCCACTTGTGGATAGCTGGCGAACAGCAAACAGCCAAATCGTTCAGCTTTGGTGGGATGTGGGCAGGTGCGTAAAGCAGACTATCCGGGAAAGACGGATAACCGAAACACACGGCATCCGTTTTAGCTATGAGGCAGGAGTGCTGTTTATCCAGCTGCCGTCCGGAAGAAGGCTAGCCTATGTCAAACCAAAGATCGGTGAGAACCGATTCGGAGGAGACAGCGTTTTATATATGGGAGTTGGTTCGACAAAGAAGTGGGAGTGGATTGAAACCTATGGGGCAAGGCTTGTGGAAAACATCGTCCAGGCAATTTCAAGAGATCTTCTCGCCTATGCCATGAGGACACTTTCGTATTGCTTTATCAATGCCCATGTCCACGATGAACTCATCATTGAATGCACAAAGGATGTATCCGTTGATGCCATCTGTGAACAGATGGGAAGGACACCTCCCTGGGCAGAGGGACTCCTTCTTCGTGCCGATGGATACGAAACTTTATTTTATCGAAAGGATTAAAATAGCCGGGGCTAATACCCCCGGCAAAAGTTTTTATTGATAGTTGCAGTATGCTCTTAGTGGACAAGCGTTACAATGAGGTCTGCTTGTACATATCTCGCCATTGTCTTCAGCGCAGAATGCCCAGATAAGATAATCAATTTCTTTTCTTGACATACCCGTCGAATCGGTAAGTGCTTCTATTTGTACTCTGACTTCTTCAATAGTGGCAATGTCGTGCTTGCAGTTGCCCATTCTAGCATTACCCAGGAATCTGCAAAGGTGCGTGTCTGGTTTGGCACCATCAATACCGACATTCCGTATATATTCCCAAGCTAACGCCTCGCCCATTCTATTGAGCTTGTATTTGGATTTAGCGGAAGATAACTGCTCAACAATCTTCTCTGCTGACGCAGAAGTTACAAATGCATCCATTGAACCGTAATCCCCAATGATTCGCTCCATAGTTGAGATGTTTTTGTGCAGAGTATTCATTTGTTTCTTGATATCTCGGTTTCCGCACTTAATCGCTGTCACTCCATTATAGAAGTATGAAGCATCAGTTGCTTTTATCCGGTCAACATCGTAGTCAAAAAACAATGTATCTATTTCGGTTAAATGCGGTGTAAGAAGATGCCACGGCCTTTGATTAGACAGAAGAGAATAAATCATGGCACGAATATGCTCTGAGAAGGAGAATTCTTTTCCTTCTTCTCGCAATCTAATGCTCTCATCTATTTCAGGGCCATAAGTGATTCCTTTATTCCTCAGTAATTCTTTTATTAGGTAGAGATATTCTCCATTTTTCATGTCATCTGAAAAAACCACTTCCTGATTATATTTCTCTGATAAAAGTTCTGCTACCTTGGCAAGATATAAAAGATTGCATTGATATACAACCTCTGGTGAAGGAGAAATTTCAATCAGTTCATCAGACTTTCGGTCATCTTCCTCAAACGACTTTATTTCAGCCAACAACTCATTGCGTACTTCTAGTAGTTCTGAATAGGTTTTATCCTTGTTTAATTCCTTGAAACTGTCAGGGCTAATCATCATAATAATCGCCTCCCATAACTTATTATACCATGAGGCAATTCGCTAAAATTATTAAATGTTTTGCTCAAAACCTGCCTTCCTGTCCTTTGAGAGATAGGAAGGTATTTCTAATACAAAGAAAGCGAGGTTAATAAATGCAGGTAACAATTTATGCTGGCGGATGCACGGGCAACGAGAAGAACTGCTACTACAAGAACAAGCAGATTATCGATAACCCGGAAGACTTCAAATCGGCTATTGAGTTTGACCATACATGCGCCGAGTTTGAAAAGCACTACCGCAGCAAGGCAACGTTCATCTCCTCCGATGTGGATGTGATGGATATTGATAACGACCACTCAGAAGACCCGGAAGAGTGGATCACCATTGAAAAGCTGAATGACTTGTTTCCGGGTGTGTCATACATCGTGGCAACAAGCAGAAACCACATGAAGGTAAAGGGGAAGAAGTCGAAAAGGCCAAGGCTCCATATCTACTTCCCGCACAGCGTCATTACCGATGGAAATCGGTGTGCTACCTTAAAGCAGGAACTGGCAAGAAGATACACCTTCTTTGATGACGGTGCTCTTGATGAGGCAAGGTTTGTCTATGGGGCAGTATCGGATGAAGTTGTATGGCATGAAGGCGAGACGGATATCGAAGAGTTTCTTGCAGAGCCTGAGTCCTCCGTCATACCGGAAGGACAGAGAAACAACACCATGTCCCGCTTTGCAGGACGTGTCCTTAAGCGGTACGGAATAACGCAAAGATCCTATGACATTTTTAGAGAAGAGGCGGCCAAGTGCGATCCACCTCTTGGAGAAGATGAACTACGTACCATCTGGAACAGTGCCTGCCGCTTTGCAAGAAAGGTACAAAGCCAGGAAGGATATATCTCCCCGGAAGAATACGAGTTTCAGAATGAATCATTAAAACCACCCGACTACTCGGACATCGGACAGGCAAAGACTCTTGTAAAGGAGTACGGAGAGGAGCTCCGCTATACACCTGCCACCGACTACCTCCGCTTTGACGGAGTCTGCTGGGTGGAGTCAAAGCAAAGAGCCGTAGCTGCAATGGAGGAGTTTCTTGACCTTCAGTTAGAAGATGCAAAGGATGAGTACGATGCAGCCTTTAAAGAAATGGTCAGCTCCGGCATTGATGAAAGTAAGGTTCGCTCTGGGGGCAAGGCGCTCGAAAAAGAAGTGGGGGAAGGTCAGCGTGATGCGTATCTTCGTTTCCTTAGTGCCAATGCATATAAAGCCTTTGTCATGAAGAGGCGCGATATGAAGTATGTCATGTCGGCACTCCAGGCGGCAAAGCCGATGGTGGAGATAAAGTATGAAGACCTTGATAAAAACCCCTATGTCTTGAACTGCCCGGACGGGACTTATGAACTTGATACAGGAGTAAAAAGGGAGCATACACCGTCTGACTACATTACGAAGGTGACAACAGCATCTCCGGGGGATGAAGGCAAGGACTTGTGGCTCGACTTTATCGACACTGTTTTCCAGGGCGATAAGGAGCTTATTGATTATGTTCAGATGATTGCAGGAGTCAGTGCCATTGGTGAGGTGGATCTTGAGGCTCTCATCATATCTTACGGAGAAGGTTCAAACGGAAAGTCGACCTTTTGGAACACCATCGCAGGAGTTCTTGGAAACTACAGCGGCAGCATCTCTGCGGACACCCTTACGGTCGGATGCAGAAGAAATGTCAAACCGGAACTTGCGGAGGCAAAGGGAAAGCGGCTCCTTATCGCAGCGGAACTTGAAGAGGGCATGCGCCTTTCCACATCCATCGTAAAGCAGCTGTGCTCCACGGACAGGATCTCTGCGGAGAAGAAGTACAAAGACCCGTCTGACTTCACACCGTCCCATATGCTCGTTTTATATACGAACCACCTGCCAAGAGTTGGTGCTATGGACTCGGGCACCTGGAGAAGACTTATCGTCATTCCTTTTAATGCCAAGATTACCGGGAGTAGCGACATCAAGAATTACTCCAAGTACCTCCTTGAGAACGCATCGCCTTATATTCTTTCCTGGCTTATGCGGGGAGCAAACAAGGCCATCGGCTGTGGCTTTAATTTCAAAAAGCCAAAGTGTGTGGAGGATGCCATCAGTAAATACCAGGAGGATAGTAACTGGCTAGAGCATTTCCTTTTAGACTGCTGTGAGCAGGATGCAACCTACCAGGAAAAGTCGGGCAAAGTGTATGAGGAGTACCGTGCCTATTGCCAGAGGACAGGTGAGTTTGTACGCAGCACAACGGAGTTCTATACGGCCATTGAACAGAAAGGGTTCACCCGCAGACGCAAAAGAGACGGAGTGCTTATATATGGCTTGAAATTAAGGGTTACAGACTTTGTTTAAGGAAAAGTGTGTAGCGCATTGTAGGTCTAAACATAAAACCCCTTTAGGGCAAAAAAATAAGGAAAATTCTATATAGAAAAGTTTATGTAATGACTTGCAATAGCCTACACCACTAGGAGAAAAGCTATGAGAGAAAAAGAGATAGAGCAGAGGTTCGCAAAGCAAATAAAGCGGATGGGTGGTCTGGCATTAAAGTTTGTTTCACCCGGGTTTGATGGAATGCCGGATCGCATGGTGCTTCTTCCCGGCGGCAGGGTTTCCTTTGTGGAAGTAAAGGCCGAAGGGAAAAAGCCACGGCCACTTCAACTTTCACGAATGCGGATGCTACGTGAGCTAGGCTTTCCCACATACATTTTGGATGGGCTAGATAAGGTAGAGGAGGTCATTGATGAAATACGAGCCACATGAATATCAGAAGTATGCAATCGAATATGTGAAGGAGCATCCGGTGGCTGCAGTATTCCTATCAATGGGTCTTGGTAAGAGTTCGATTGCACTTACCGCCATAGAGGACCTTATGCATGACAGCTTTGAGATTAAGAAGGTGCTGGTCATTGCCCCGGTCAGAGTAGCGAAGTTCACATGGCCTGACGAAATAAAGAAGTGGGATCATTTATCGAACCTATCCTATGCGGTAGCAGTAGGAACACCAAAGCAGAGGATGAATGCCATCAAGGCAGGGTGCGACATCACCATCATCAACCGTGAGAACGTGCAGTGGCTGATTGAGAAAAGCGGAGTACCTTTCGACTATGACATGGTAGTGATTGATGAACTGTCATCCTTTAAGAACCACCAGTCAAAAAGGTTTCGTTCCCTTCTTAAGGTCAGACCGAGGGTTAAGAGAATTGTAGGTCTGACAGGTACACCTGCACCGAATGGTTTGATGGACCTCTGGGCGGAGTTCAGAATCCTGGATATGGGAGAGCGGCTCGGAAAGTTCATCGGACAGTACCGTACACGCTACTTTAGACCTGGACTTACCAACGGGCAGATCGTGTATTCTTACATACCGCTGCCCGGTTCGGAAAAGGCAATCTACGATAGGATATCGGACATCACCATATCAATGAAGGCTGAAGACCATTTAAAGATGCCTGAACTGATATCAACGGAGTATCCGGTGTTCATGGATGATGCTGAGGTAAGAGCGTACATGGATATGGCAGATGAGTTCCTACTGCCCCTTGGAGGGACAGAGATTACCGCAGCCAATGCAGGAGTCCTTTGCGGGAAACTATCACAGCTTGCTAACGGTGCTGTCTATGACGATGACGGAGACACACATCTCTTCCATGACCGAAAGCTTGATGCTTTGGAAGACATCATCGAATCGGCAAACGGAAAGCCACTTCTTATTGCTTATTGGTTTCAGCACGACCGGGAGCGAATTGAAGAAAGGCTAAAGAAACTAAAGCTGTCATTTGAACGACTGGAAAAGGACGATGCCATTAGGAGGTGGAACGAAGGAAAGATATTCATTGCCCTTATCCATCCGGCATCAGCGGGTCACGGCCTTAACCTTCAGTCGGGCGGTAGTACCATTGTGTGGTTCGGTCTTACCTGGAGCCTTGAGAACTACCAGCAGACCATCGCAAGACTATGGAGGCAAGGGCAGACATCGGAGACGGTAGTGGTGATGCACATCATTACTGCCGGAACAATCGATGAACAGATAGTACGAGCCTTGAAGAGCAAGAATGTAACGCAGGCGGCACTGATCAATGCCGTCAAAGCAGAAATGAAAATCAAAGACAATCAGAGTCAATCCGAGGGAAGCTAAATGCGTTATTACTTTCGGAGGTGACGGGATGAAGGCAAAGGAATATTTGAACCAGGCTTACTGGATCAACCACCACATTGAATCCAAGGTACAGCAACTTGAAATGCTGACATCACTTGCAACAAGGGTGACCTCTGTCATGCAGCAGGACATCGTGCAAAGGACAAGGAACGTTCATAAGACGGAGGACACAATCATAAAGATGATGGAACTTGAAAGTGACATCAACAGGGAGATTAGTTCTCTTGTGGAACTCAAGCGTGAAATCTTTAATGTGATACAGGCTGTTGAGGAAGAGGAGTACAGAACCCTTCTGGAGAAAAGGTATCTGAACCATATGACTTGGGAGGAGATTGCTGTCGATATGAATTACAGCCTTCGCACGGTCTACCGCATCCACGGTGCAGCACTTGAAAAAGTAATCGTTCCTGCATGTTGACATGGTTTGTCACTACTATGCATGTAGTACCTATGATATAGTGTAATCAGTGAAAACTGGATAACGGACCAAGACCTCGGATGGGAAAACCTCCGGGGTCTTTTGTTTTACCGGAAAGGAGAACGACATGGGATTTGTATTTGGAATCCTTATCGGCATGATTAGCGGAGCAAGTTTAATCCTTGCCGCGGTCGTGGTGCGTGAGGATGAAAGGGAGAAGGACGATGCCAAGAAAACCTAAAAGCTCCTGTTCCTATCCTGGCTGTCCCAACCTAACCGAGGAGCGGTTTTGCGAGGAACACCAAAAGGAAGAGGACAGAAGGTACGAACGCTACGGCAGGGACAAGGTGGCCAAGCGTAAGTACGGAAGAGCCTGGAAGAGAATCCGGGACAGATACATTAACGCTCACCCGCTTTGTGAACAGTGTCTTAAGGAAGGTAGATACACCAAAGCAGAGGAGGTTCACCACATCAACCCGCTGTCCCGTGGCGGTGACCATAGAGATGATAACCTCATGGCTCTTTGCAAGCCGTGTCACTCACGGATCACAGCAGAGATGGATGATAGGTGGCATAAGAAGAATAAAGAATATACGTATTAACCATTTTGAAAAATATATTTATTGACGGGAGGGGCGGTACCAATCTCTACGACTTGAGTTTCCGGGAACGGTGCCGGCCCTTCGTGTGCAAAAAGTGCGTTTTCAAAAGGGTAATAGGGAGGACACATAAAAAATGCCGACAAAATCGAATAACATAGGCGGTCGCGGCGGCAAGAGAGCCGGGGCAGGAAGAAAGAAATCGCCTGTAAAAGAGAAAGCAAAAAACGGGAATCCGGGCGGTAGAAAACTTGAGGTTTTAGACATCCCGGAGATTGATGGAGTGGAGATGCCAAAGCCACACGACTTCCTATCTGCAGAGCAAAGAGACGGAAGTCCACTGCAGGCAAAGGAAATCTACGAGGAGACATGGCTCTGGCTTAAGGATATCGGTTGCAGTGCAAAGGTATCACCACAGCTACTTGAACGGTATGCCATGAGCAGTGCGAGATGGATACAGTGCGAGGAGATGACCAACAAGCTAGGATTTCTTTCCAAGCACCCGACTACGGGAAAACCGATACCGTCACCGTTTATAAACATTGGAATCAACTACATGAACCAGGCAGTCAGACTCTGGAATGAGATATTCCAGATCGTCAAAGAAAACTGCAGCACAGACTACGGAGACCCTGCGCCACAAAATGATTTGATGGAAAGGTTGCTCCGAGCAAGGGAGGGAAGATAAATGATCGAGAAAGTAAACCCAAGCCATCCGGACAAGGTGGCAGATAGAATCGCGGGTGCCATTGTTGATATGGCATATGAAGAAAACGATAATCCAAAGATTGCTGTCGAGGCTCTGATTGGGCATGGCAAGTGTCACATCATTATCGAGTCATCGGTTGCTCTTAAGAAAAGACATATCAAAAGAGCCGTGGCAAGAATCGCAGGGAAGATGAAGACGGACATCATCATCGTCAAGCAGGATGCACACCTTTCTAAAAACCAGGAAGGAAAGATCCGCTGCGGTGACAACGGAATCTTTAAGGGTGTGCCTCTTACAAGCGAGCAGTTAAAGCTATCGGTGATTGCAAGAGACCTTTACAGCAAATACCCCTATGATGGCAAATACATTCTTGATGGGAAAAGGCTCATCATCTGCCAGAGCAATGCCTGCACAAGCGACATCAAGGAAGACTATCCGAATGCGGAAATCAATCCTATTGGAGAGTGGACTGGTGGAACGGATACCGATACGGGTGCCGTTAACAGAAAGCTTGGTTCGGACATGGCTAACTCTGTGACGGGTGGCGGTCTTCATGGTAAAGACCTCTCAAAAGCGGATGTATCGACTAACATCTATGCCTTTCTTAAAGCGCAGGAAACCGGAAAGCCAGTCAAGATTGCATGCGCCATCGGAGATGAAATGATTGATGGCAAACCGTACAAGGAGATAGCTGACCAGGCAAGAGAATACATTAAGTCCGTTGGTGGCTTTGAGAAGTTTGCAGAATGGGGGCTTTACTGATATGAAAACAACGACAGAAATGAAGCTTATTGATATTGATAAGCTAGTCCCATATGTGAATAATGCAAGAACCCATTCCCCGGAACAGATAACGAAACTTCGCTCATCGCTTCGGGAGTTTGGCTTTATAAGCCCGGTCATCGTGGATGATGATTACACAATCCTATGTGGTCACGGCAGAATCCTGGCGGCAAAGGAAGAAGGCATCAAGGAAGTGCCATGCGTCTTTGCAAGCCATCTGACCGAGGCGCAGAAGAAGGCATACATCATTGCGGATAACAGATTCGCTCTTGATGCCGGATGGGACGATGAACTTTTAAAGGTCGAGATGGAGTCTTTGGAAGAACTCGGATTTGACCTGGGGCTCACAGGCTTTGATGAATCGGAGCTTACGGATCTATTTGGTAAGCATGATGATACAGAGGTTGAAGACGATGACTTTGACCTTAACGCTGCCCTTGAAAAAGCATCCTTTGTGGAGAAGGGTGACCTGTGGCAGGTGGGAAGACATAGGCTTTACTGCTCGGATGCAACGGATGCAGATGAAGTGGCAAAGCTGATGGATGGAAAGAAGGCAAACCTCATCGTAACGGACCCGCCTTACGGAGTTTCGTTTAAGAGTAGCACCGGACTTACCATTCAAAACGACTCTATCAAGGGCGATGACTTTTACACATTTCTCTTTAGTGCATTTAAGAACATGGCAGACTCTCTGGAAAAGGGCGGTAGTGCATATGCATTTCACGCTGATACAGAGGGTCTTGTTTTTAGAAAGGCATTCATCGATGCGGGATTTCACCTTGCAGGTGTCTGCATCTGGGTAAAGAACAGCTTAGTTCTTGGACGGTCAGATTATCAGTGGCAACATGAACCCATTCTTTATGGATTCCTGCAGAACGGAAAACATCCGTGGTATTCGGATCGTAAACAGACCACCATTTGGAACTACGATAAACCGAAACGCAGCAATGACCATCCAACATCCAAGCCGCTTGACCTTCTGTCTTATCCGATTGCGAACTCCTCCCAGGAGAATGGCATCGTTATTGACACTTTCGGAGGCAGCGGTTCGACCATGATGGCATGTGAGCAGATGAACCGTATCTGCTACATGATGGAACTGGATGAGAAGTACGCATCGGTCATTCTTCGTAGATATGTTGAACTGACTGGCGATGCAGAGAATGTATATGTTGTGCGAGATGGCGTAAAGATGGACTATTCATCCCTTGTAAAAGAAGTGGAGGGAAGAGATGAGTAAGCTTACCTTGGGCAGTCTCTTTGACGGCTCCGGTGGTTTTCCACTTGGAGGACTTCTTTCCGGGATTACTCCCTTATGGGCATCGGAAATTGAGCCATTCCCAATTCGGGTAACGACAAAGAGAATGCCGTTTATTAAACATCTCGGTGATATCTCCGAGGTGGACGGAAGAGAAATAGAACCAGTTGATATCGTAACTTTTGGATCGCCATGCACGGACATGAGCGTTGCCGGAAAGAGAGCGGGCCTTGACGGGAGTCAGTCCGTTCTTTTTTATGAGGCGATTCGGATTGTAAAAGAAATGAGGGAAAAGACCAATGGACAAAAGCCAAGATACATTGTATGGGAAAACGTCACAGGCGCATTCTCCTCAAACAAAGGAGAAGACTTTAGAGCCGTCCTCGAAGAGGTCGCAAGTGTCAAAGACGCAGACGCTTCTATATCTAAACCTTCAAAATGGGAAAAGGCAGGATGCATCCTGGGAGACGATTACTCCATCGCCTGGAGAACCTTCGATGCTCAGTACTGGGGAGTACCCCAGAGAAGAAAACGCATCTACCTTGTCGCAGTTTTTGATGGAGGGAGTGCCGGAGAAATACTATTTGAGTCAGAGGGCGTGTCAGGGTATTCTCACGAGAGCTTCAAAGCGTGGCAAAGAACTGCCGGAAGTCTTGAAGAGAGCGCTTGTAAGGCAAGCGGCCTGTGCCTAAACGACCAGGGTGGAAACCGCATGGATGTGACGGAAGAGATGACTTCCACACTCCGTGCCTCGTCAAACCATCCGCCGCTTGTCTTTGAAAACCATGCACAGGACTCAAGGTACAAAGGTCCTCTTGATAAGTCGCAGACTGTCCTTGCTACCTTTGGAACGGGCGGCAACAATCAGCCTCTTGTCATGCAGTGCTTTGGTATCTGTTCAGACGGGAGTAATTCCATGAAGTCGGCAAATCCTAACTCCGGCTACTACGAGGCAGACACATCAAGAACCCTCGACTGTAACGGTGGAAACCCCGGATGCAATCAAGGAGGCATGGCTGTTGTGGCGGTGCAAGGCTCGATGATTGGAAGAAAAGACGAGAACGGACCGCAAGGGGATGGATATAACGAGGAAACAGAATATACGCTGAACACGGTTGATCGTCACGCAGTTGCTTATGGCATTGACCGAGCAGCCTTTAACCAGGGCAAGAATGCCAAGTACGACTTTGCGGTAACAGAAGAGAAAGAACCGACCATCGTAGCACGAGGTCCCGGTGCTGTTGCAGAGCCGAAACTACTGAAGATAAGAAGTGGCAAAGAGGGTGGCGGCAAAGGTCCGCTCATCCAAGACAACAAGTCAGCTACGCTATCGTGCAACAATGACCAGACCTTATTTGAGCCACGGTATTCTGCAAACAAGGCTACATTCTTTACACGGGCAGAAGAGGAACTCGCAGGTACGCTTGTTGCTACCGACTATAAAGATCCACCGCTCGTAAATGACACGGAGTATATCGTAAGACGGCTTACTCCGACCGAGTGTGCAAGGCTCCAGGGTTTTCCGGATTGGTGGTGCGCGGGTCTAGAAACGGAAGACGTCACTGTAGCCGATATCCGCTTTTGGAGAGAGGTGTTTGAAACACACCGAAAGATAGTCACAAAGGCAAGTAAGCCAAAGACGGATAAGCAGATCGTGAAGTGGCTTGAAAACCCGCATTCCGATTCTGCGGAGTATAAGATGTGGGGCAACGGAGTCGCTCTTCCTAACGTAGTATTCGTGCTTTCCGGTATCGTACATTTCTCAAAAGATAATGGATAAATAGCTTGCTATTTACAGCCTTTAGAGTGATATATGTACATACCAAAAATCACTTACACAAAAAGGAGGTAAGCATGGAACTACGTTATAACAAAAAAGGAAACGAACGCAAAGAACTGGTCGAGGCAGTCGAGCAATTCGCAAAGATGAAAGCCGTCTACAAAAGAGCACCGGGCTTTGAATACGTGGTGGACAACTTCATCATCGACAAGGAAGGCAACATCACCTGCAAGGATGAGAATGCCCTTGAAGAGCTCGCTGAACACCTGCTTGAGCAAGGCTACGAGGCGGAGGCTACCGAGTACGGTCTGAACATTCAGATCGGCATGGACGGGATTGACGGAGATGCCATTTCAAGGCTTGAGTCACTCATCGAGTCAAAGGCAAGCCTTATCCGAAAGGCACTCGGAGCAGACAGCCTCATGGTCGGGGAAAGCGATGGTAAGCTTGAGTTCGATTGGTTCAAGGGTGGCCTTTCTCCAGAAGAGACGAAAGCCTATATGAACTTCGTGTCAGCCCTTGTAAGGATGGCCAAAGAAAGCAAGCGAATCACGGCAAAAGAAAAGCCTGTGGAAAATGAGAAGTACGCATTCAGATGTTTCCTTCTACGACTTGGCTTCATCGGGGACGAGTACAAGACGGACAGAAAAATCCTGCTTAAGAACTTCACAGGTTCATCCGCATTTAAGGGAGGTGCAAAGAATGAGATTTCCGAGTAGAGAAGTAGTGGAGAGGGTAAGAAAGGCATACCCGAGAGGGTGCCGTGTGGAACTCACGCATATGGAAGACATGCAAGCTCCACCCATTGGAACAAGAGGGACTGTGACGGGGGTAGATGATATTGCCTCCATCATGGTCAAATGGGACAACGGCTCCGGGCTGTCGGTTGCCTACGGAGAAGACTCCTGCAGAAAGCTGGATTCGGTAGTGACGGTTTGCTACGGGGAAAGACAGGTATGGGATGACAGAAAAGATGCGGCAGCGTTCTTCCTCGAGGCAATGACTGCCACCGAAGGAAGTGAGCAGAGCCGATACACAAAGATCTATACCGAAATCATGAGTGGCCTTTCGGAATGCACAGACGAGGAGGAATAGTGATGGATAGCATTATAAGAGATCAGATTCTTGAGGTCAGAGACACAGGGAAAACCAATATGTTTGACACGGTTGCCGTTCAGCGGATTGCCTACGAGATGAACCTCTACGAACTGGTCAACTGGATTGAGGACAACAAGAAAGAGTATGTGAATTTCATCATGTACGGTGACGAAAAATAAAACTACATTATCTGAAAATATAGCTTGCTATTATGTGCCTTTAGAGTGATATATGTACATACCAAAAGAACACATCACAAGGAGGTACAAACCATGTTAAAGAGAATCGCAGAATTTGACAAAGCCATCAATGAGAACCTGAAGCCGAAAGAGGCGGGAATGAACTTCACGCTTTTGGCAGCCTACTACCAAGCCTTACAGGCAGGAAACGACCTGCCGAACTTCACAGAGGTCATTTGGGACAGGGACATTGAACCGATCATTGAGGATTGCAAGAAATACGGAATCACAGAGTTCACAATTTCAAGCACCTTTTCCGGACTTATCACAACGATTGCCGAGTTTGAAAAAAGAGGCTGCAAACTGGAAGGCTTAACCGAGGTCAAGGCAACCTATACCGACTGGGAAACGAGAGAAAAGGAAATCCTCCCAGCATTCAAGATGAGCATCTGCTAAAGGAAAGGAGCAAGCACTATGTGGAGAGAAGGTACCATTGGAATTCCGGTCAAGGGACAGGAAAAGCTGGTAATTGTTCATTACTGGGTCAAGCACTATGAAGAAGGCTCGGAGTTTGGAATAAACGAAGGACGCATTTCCAAGCTGATGGTAAAGCAAGGAGAGAAAGTCATCCTGAACTACGATAGAGGTTGGGATGTCAAAGAGGAGACGGAGGTGGCTAACCTCGCCCTCTGTATCCTGCTGAACGATTACAACTAAAGCGAAAGGAAACAAAAGGCAGATAGCCCTCAAGGGGCTGTTTGTCGTAGGAGGCCTATAAGGTCTTTTTTTATTGGGAGGACTTATGAAATTTTTGATTGATAGAAATGAACTTCCTTATGACGCTATGGTGGCAGACCCATCGTGGCTGATACCCATAGACGAGGATGAGGAGACAGGCGAGGAGGGTGAGGAAGATGGAGCACAGTCCGTCTAGATTTATGGCGGCGGATTCGTATTATGACAAAGAACGAGCCGAGCATGCTGTTGCCTTCATCGAATGCCTTCAGCACACGAAGGGGAAGTGGGATGGAGAACCATTTCTCTTACTCCCGTGGCAGAAGGAAATCATCCGAGATGTCTTCGGAACCATAAAGGAAGATGGCAACAGACAGTTCAAAACAGTTTACATTGAAATACCAAAGAAGCAGGGCAAGAGCGAACTTGCGGCAGCGGTCGCTTTATACCTTCTCTTTGCAGACGGTGAGGCATCACCGGAGGTGTACGGGGCGGCGGCTGACAGAAACCAGGCTAAGATCGTATTTGATGTAGCCGCAAAGATGGTAAAGAAGAACCCGACTTTATATAAGAGGTCAAAGATACTGGAGGCAGGAAAGCAGATAAAGAACTTCAGAAACGATGGCTTTTACCAGGTGCTTTCTGCAGAAGTTGGTACAAAGCATGGACTCAATGTGTCGGGACTGGTTCTTGATGAAGTCCATGTTCAGCCAAACAGAAAACTCTACGATGTACTTACAAAGGGATCGGGTGATGCGAGAGAGCAGCCGCTGTACTTTCTTATCACAACGGCAGGAAATGACATCAACTCCTTTTGCTACGAACTTCATCAGAAGGCGGTTGATGTTATTGAAGGAAAGAAAATCGATCCCACATTCTACCCTGTAATATATGGGGCGGATATGGACGATGACTGGACAGACCCTAATGTGTGGAAGAAGGCAAATCCCTCTATGGGAGAAACCATAAAGGAAGAATCAGTAGCGGAGGCTTGTAAAGCTGCAATGGATAATCCGGCAGAAGAGAATACATTCAGACAGCTAAGACTGAACCAGTGGGTGAAACAGACGGTACGCTGGATGCCAATGGACAAGTGGGATGCATGCGGTTTTCCTGTGGATGAAGAGAGCCTGGAAGGAAGAGTCTGCTACGGTGGTCTTGACCTGTCGTCTTCCACAGACATCACGGCCTTCGTACTTGTCTTCCCACCACTTGACGAAGAGGATAAGTTCCAAGTGCTACCGTACTTTTGGATACCGGAAGAGAGCCTGGACTTAAGAGTAAGGCGAGACCATGTGCCATACGATGTGTGGGAAAAACAAGGACAGATATTCACAACCGAAGGAAATGTCATCCACTACGGCTTTATTGAGAAGTTCATTGAAAGTCTGGGGGAGAGGTTCAACATTCGTGAGATTGCCTTTGATAGATGGGGCGCAGTACAAATGGTGCAAAATCTAGAAGGCATGGGTTTCACGGTCGTGCCATTCGGACAAGGCTTTAAGGATATGAGTCCACCGACAAAGGAACTCATGAAACTGACCCTGGAGGGCAAGATCGCTCACGGCGGGAATCCGGTTCTACGATGGATGATGGATAACATCTATGTCAGAAAAGATCCGGCTGGAAACATTAAGGCAGACAAGGAAAAATCCACAGAGAAGATAGACGGCGCGGTAGCCACTATCATGGGACTTGACCGTGCCATTCGCTGCGGTGCCGACAACAGAGAATCGGTCTATGAAGACCGCGGGTTAATTGTTTTTTAGAAAACTTGAACTAAAAGTAAAAACTGTACATACAGGCTATGGTTTTCATATAGACCTGGTGTTACTATATTGCTCCGTTATTTTGGAAAAAGAAGGAGCAGATCATGACAAAGGAGAGAATGTTAGAACTATCAGCGGATTTAATATCGGATGCGAAAGCAATTAAAAGTGTGCTATGGATGGCGGATGGAGCAAGTGATCCTAACCTCATCCATGCAGCTGAAGTTCTCGCAGACCATGTGCTAGGAATCGGAAGAATCCTTGCACAAGCAGCAGAAGAAAAATAGCTACTACAAACTTAAGGCATCTCGCAAGGGGTGCTTTTTTAATGGAGGAACACACATGGGAATATTCAGCGGATTATTTAAGTCAAGGGATAAGCCGGAAAACAGAACAGCAGGAAGTGCGTACAGCTTTTTCATGGGCGGTACATCAAGCGGTAAGTTTGTAAATGAGCGGTCGGCCATGCAGATGACGGCTGTTTATTCATGCGTGAGGATATTATCCGAGGCAATGGCAAGCCTGCCACTTCATGTCTATAGCTATGGTGATGAAGGGAGTAAGGAAAAGGCGGTGAACCATCCGCTGTACTTCTTACTTCACGATGAGCCAAACCCGGAGATGACCTCCTTTGTTTTCAGAGAAACTTTGGAAACGCATCTTCTTTTATGGGGAAATGCCTACGCACAAATTATTAGAAACGGCAAGGGCGAGATAGCAGCACTCTATCCGCTTATACCAAACAGAATGACTGTTGACCGTGATGAAAACGGACAGCTTTATTACGAATACATGGTCTCAAGTGATGATGCACCCACAAACAAGGGGAGCAAGGTAAGACTTGCACCTACGGAGGTTTTACACATTCCAGGGCTTGGGTTCGATGGTCTTGTTGGATACTCGCCAATTGCTATGGCAAAGAATGCGATAGGTATGGCGATTGCCTGTGAGGAGTACGGTGCCAAGTTCTTTGAAAACGGCGCTGCGCCAAGCGGAGTATTGGAGCACCCTGGAACGATTAAAGATCCATCCAAGATTCGTGATAGCTGGCAGCAGACATTCGGAGGTTCAAGGAATGCAAATAAGATCGCTGTTTTGGAAGAGGGAATGAAGTACACACCGATTTCCATCTCCCCAGAACAGGCACAGTTCCTTGAAACTCGTAAATTTCAAATCAATGAAATAGCTCGCATATTCAGAGTGCCTCCACACATGGTTGGAGATCTGGATAAGTCGAGCTTTTCTAATATTGAGCAGCAGTCACTTGAGTTTGTAAAGTACACCCTTGATCCGTGGGTTTCCAGGTGGGAGCAGAACCTATCTCGCGCCTTACTGAAACCTGATGAGAAGGGGAAGTTTTTCATCAAGTTCAATGTAGACGGACTGCTTAGAGGGGATTATCAAAGCCGTATGAATGGATATGCGATAGGAAGGCAGAACGGATGGATGAGTGCAAACGATATCCGTGAGCTTGAGAATCTTGACCGCATCCCGGAAGAAGAAGGCGGCGATTTATATCTCATCAATGGAAATATGACGAAACTCAAAGACGCAGGAATATTTGCTGCGGGTGCAAGTGACGGAAAGGAGGATTCTGATGCACAAGTTTTGGAAGTGGAAGAACCACAAGGTAGTGAATCAGGAAACGGGGGAAGAGAGGCAGGAAAGAACCCTGTACCTAAACGGCACAATCGCTGAAGAAAGCTGGTTTGATGATGATATCACACCGGCTCTTTTTAAAGAGGAGCTGTTTAGTGACGAAGGGGACATAACTATCTGGATCAACTCTCCCGGCGGTGACTGTGTAGCTGCCGCACAGATTTACAACATGATGATGGACTACAAGGGAGATGTCACCGTGAAGATTGATGGCCTTGCCGCATCGGCAGCATCCGTCATTGCGATGGCAGGAACGAAGGTTTACGTCAGCCCCGTGTCCATGATTATGATTCACAATCCGATGACGATGGCATTCGGTGACAGTACAGAGATGAAGAAGGCAATTGAAATGCTGAACGAGGTTAAGGAGTCCATTATCAATGCCTATGAAATCAAGACGGGACTATCTCGTGCAAAGCTGTCTCACTACATGGACTCGGAAACGTGGATGAATGCAGGTAAAGCCGTAGAGCTTGGCTTTGCCGATGAAATCTTAAAGCGTGATGCAAAGGATGAGGAACTCGCTCCTCCTAGCATGATGTACTCCCCGGTGGTTGTTAGCAATTCACTGATGGAGCAGATTGCCAGAAAGTGCAAGGTCAAGCCTAAAGAAGTATCCGCTGAAACCAAAGTAAGTGCTGGTCAGCTTTTTGATCGGCTAGAACTCATTAAGAATTGGAGGTAATTCACATGAATACGACTATGGAAATGATGGAAAAGAGAAGTAAAGCATGGGATGCTGCAAAGGCATTCGTGGAAACAAAGGCTGACGCTGACGGTCTTCTTTCCGAGGAAGATGCAAAGGTGTATGCCGAGATGGAAGCCAAGGTCAAAGATTTCAGTAAGGAAATCGAAAGACTGCAGGCTATGGAGGCGATGGATGCGGAACTTAAAAAACCGACAACCGAAGCCATCAAGGGAAAACCGAGTAAGGGGTTGAATGAACCGGAAAAGAAAGGAAGGGCATCCAATGGATACAGGGAAGGAATGCTACAGGCGTTCCGTACAAACTTCCGTCAGATTAGTAACGACCTTATGGAAGGCATTGACCCTAATGGTGGCTATCTTGTTCCGGAAGAGTACGACACTAGGATTATTGACATTCTGAACGAAGAAAATGTCATGCGTATGCTTGGTACCACTATCACCACAAGCGGTGAGCATAAGATTAACATCGCAGCGACAAAGCCTGCGGCATCCTGGGTTGAAGAGGGTAAGGCTTTGACTTTCGGAGATGCAACCTTCGACCAGATTATTCTTGATGCTCACAAACTTCACGTTGCCATCAAGGTAACTGAGGAACTGCTCTACGACAACGCATTCAAGCTTGAAAATTACATCATTGAGCAGTTTGGTATGGCGCTTTCCAATGCGGAAGAGGATGCCTTCCTGAACGGTGATGGTAAGGGTAGGCCTACCGGAGTATTCACTGCGGCACTTGCGGCGAAGAGTACAGTTGATACTGCGGCCGGTACCATTGCAAGCGATGATATCATCAACCTGGTTTACAAGCTGAAGAGACCGTATCGCAAGAACGCATGCTTTATCTTGAATGACCAGACGATGGCTGAAATCAGAAAGCTGAAGGACCTCAACGGTGCATATATCTGGCAGCCTTCCTACAGTGAGAACGAGCCTGATAGAATCCTCGGATTCAAGGCATACACCTCTCCGTTTGCTCCGACTATTGAAGCGGGTAAACCTTGCATGGCCTTTGGTGACTTCTCCTACTACAACATCGGTGACCGTGGAGTTCGTTCCTTCCAGGAACTGAAGGAACTCTTCGCAGGCAACGGAATGGTAGGATTCCTTGCAAAGGAAAGAGTCGATGCGAAGTTGGTGCTGCCTGAAGCGGTACAGCTTCTGAACATCAAGAAGGCATAAGGAAGGGTGAGTAATGATGGTCACTTTGGACGAGATGAAGAATTATCTACGTGTGGACGAGGATGAGGACGATGTTCTCATACAGGGTCTTCTTACTTCATCCGAAAGGCTGTGTATGGACATAGCAAGGGAGGATGATTACGAGAAGTTCTGGAGCCTTGAAAACGCAGGTGTGGCGGTCATGTTTACGACCGCCTATTTGTATGAACACCGAGAAGAAGCTGACCATCATGATCTTACCATGACATTAAGGTCACTTCTCTTCGGTGCGAGAGAAGGTGGATTCTGATGAACATAGCACTACTGAATGAAAAGGTAGAGTTCGAGAAACAGGTTGTGACGGTGGACAAGGTCGGTAATCACATTAATTCGTGGGAGCCGTATCTTGTCTGCCATGCCACGATTTCCG
Organism: Anaerovoracaceae bacterium; assembly: GCA_050946655.1. GTDB lineage: Bacteria > Bacillota > Clostridia > Peptostreptococcales > Anaerovoracaceae > JAXGRD01. Next base: position 38,367 of record JBMNVE010000002.1, on the reverse strand, counting down.
GAGAAGGTGGTGACGAGGTAGTAGCTGCCGGGCAGGTCATAGACCACACCGACATGAATGTGACGATTCGCTATTCAAAGAAGGCATCGGCCATCACAAACATCGGATACCGGATAGTGTTTCAAGGGCAACTTTATGACATCAAATCCGTGGATCACATGAGCTATCGCAAAAAGGCACTCAAGTTTAAGTGCAAGAGGGTGGAACGATGAGTAGAAAAGTAAGTATCGAAAACCTCGCCACAGAGGTTATGAAGGAACTAACCGAATACGAAAAGTCCACCGAAGAGGGAATGAAGAAGGCCGTAAAGAATGCGGGGAAACTGGTGCGGAATGAAATCAAGGCAGGTGCGCCTGTTAAGTCCGGTGACTATGCCAAGAGCTGGGCAGTTAAGACCCTAAAGGAAAACTCCCACACGTTAGAAATATCCGTACATTCAAGGAACCGATATCAGCTTGCCCACCTACTGGAACACGGACATGTACTCCGAAATGGTGGAAGAAGTAAAGCGATAACACATATAGGGCCTGCAGAAGAACATGGAATAAAGAAACTTGAGGAAGACATCAAAAGGAGCATCAGAGATGGATAAGATACTGAAGGCGATTAGTGACATTGGACTTCCGTTTGCCTATGACCATTTTGCAGAGGTTGAGTCACCGGAGCCGCCGTTCATCTGTTATCTGATGCCGGGAAGTGATAACTTCGCTGCGGATGGCTCGGTCTACTTTAAGGCAAGCATAGTTCATATAGAACTCTACACCGATAAGAAAGATATTAAGTTGGAACAACAGGTAGAAGCCGCACTTGAAGCAAGCGGCATTTTTTATGACAAGACCGAAGTGTGGATTCAGTCGGAGAAACTCTATGAGGTCTTGTATTCATTTGAAATGGAGGTAAAGCAAGATGGCTAACAAAGTCAAATACAATTTGAAGAATGTCCATGCAGCAAAGCTTACTGAAACCGTAAAGGATGGTGTGTCCACATTTACTTATGGCACTCCAAAAGCCATCCCTGGTGCGGTTTCCATTGGACTTGATTCGGAAGGTGATACCAATCCGTTTTACGCAGATGGTATTGTCTATTTCCGTTCGGTAACCAACAACGGTTACTCTGGAGACCTGGAGATTGCTCTCATTCCGGAGTGGTTCAGAACCGAAATCCTGCAGGAGAGACTGGATGATAAGGGCGTCCTTATCGAAGATACCAGCGTTCTTGATGTGGTGAAGTTCGCACTGCTCTTTGAGTTTGATGGCGATAAGAACGGTATCAGACACGTCATGTATAACTGCACATGCTCTCGTCCTTCCATCGAATCGGAAACGAAGGAAGATAAGATTGAGCCTGGTACAGAGAAACTTGCTATCACGGCAGATCCTAGAGCTGATGGCCTTGTTAAGGCAAGAACAGGAGACACCACTGACCAGACAACTTACGATAACTGGTACAAGAGCGTGTACATTTCTGCCGGAGCAAGTAACTCGACTTCCGGCACAGGTACAAGCGGTACGGGAACGAAGGGAGCGTAAAGCATGATTGAGAAGGTTGTAGATATTGATGGTAAGCAGGTGAAGTTCAGATCATCTGCTACCATCCCTCGCCTTTACAGGGCAAAGTTTAAGCGGGACATTTTCCAGGACCTTTCAAAACTGGAGAAGTCCTATAACAAGAAGGATACGGAAGGTGATGAGTTCCAAATCGAAGACCTTGAAATCTTCGAGAACGTGGCATACATCATGGCTTTTCACGCAGATGCCACCATTCCGAAAACCATCGATGAGTGGCTTGACCAGTTTGATATGTTCTCCATCTACCAGGTGCTCCCGGAAATCCTGGAACTCTGGGGTGAGAACATGAAGACGGAGATTGAATCAAAAAAAAGATTAGCAGAAGTGAGCGCAAAATGACCACGCCATTGTTCCTTCTGCGTTCAACAGAAATCGGTATCAGTATCAGGGACCTTGACCTATTAACCGTAGGCTTGGTCCTTGATATGTGGACTGAGAAGAACAACGACAGCGTGAAATACGACAAGGTGGCTACCCAGGATGACTTTGATAAGTTCTGATGGTAGCTTTCTTTATGCCAAAAACGAGGAGGTGAGATAGCTTGGCTGACAGAATAAAAGGAATTACAGTAGAAATTGGCGGCGATACCACCGGGCTATCGAAAGCACTCAAAGGTGTCAATGCCACCATAAAAACCACGCAGAGTTCTCTTCGTGATGTAAATAGGCTGCTGAAACTTGATCCGTCAAACACCACGCTCCTGGCACAGAAGCATAGAATCCTAAAGGAGTCCATCTCCGCCACAAAAGAAAAGCTTGATAGCCTTAAAGAGGCGCAGCGTCAAGCGAAGGAGCAGATGGAACGAGGTGAACTTGGAAAGGATAAGTACGAGGCACTTGAGCGTGAAATCATCGCTACCGAGCAGGAACTGAAAAGGCTTGAACAAGAGGCCGTCAACTGCAATGCGAAACTGGAGAAAATCTCCGCTGTGGGACAGAAGTTTGAGTCGGTAGGAAACTCCATCTCCGGGGCAGGAAAGAAGATGATGCCACTCACTTTGGCCATTGGTGGGCTAGGAGCTGCATCGCTTAAGACCACAGCGGACTTTGATACAGCCATGAGTAAAGTGTCTGCTATCTCTGGAGCAACGGGTGAGGAGTTTGATAAGCTCCGTGCAAAGGCCCGTGAGATGGGATCTAAAACGAAGTTCTCGGCAACGGAGGCAGCAGAAGGTTTTAACTACATGGCTATGGCCGGTTGGAAAACCGAGGACATGCTTGATGGTATCGAAGGTATTATGAACCTTGCGGCTGCATCCGGTGAGGGCCTTGCAACGACATCGGATATCGTAACCGATGCGCTTACGGCCTTTGGACTTGAGGCAAAGGATGCGGGTCACTTTGCAGATATCCTGGCATCGGCATCATCTAATGCAAATACTAATGTATCCATGATGGGCGAGACCTTTAAGTACTGTGCACCTATCGCAGGTGCGTTAGGTTTCTCCGCAGAAGATACAGCTGAAGCAATCGGTCTTATGGCCAATGCGGGTATTAAGTCAACCCAGGCAGGTACAGCACTTCGTACCATCATGAACAATCTTTCCAAGGACTTTACGATCAGCGGAAAGAACATCGGAGAAGTGACAATTGCAACAACGAATGCCGATGGTAGTATGAGGAGTCTTTCGGACATCCTGTCAGACTGCCGAGGGGCATTTGATGGGTTGACTGAATCAGAAAAAGCCCAGGTTGCACAGCAACTTGTTGGTAAGAATGCCATGTCAGGTTTCCTAGCACTTATGAATGCGGCACCGGAGGATGTAGAGAAGTTACAGAATGCGATTGCAAACTGTGATGGGGCATCCCTTGAGATGGCGGCTACCATGCAGGACAACCTGGGCGGTCAGCTGACCATCCTTAAGAGCCAGCTCCAGGAACTTGCGATTTCATTCGGAGATATCCTGATGCCTGTGGTGCGAGCCATCGTAGGAAAGGTGCAGGCATTCATAGATAAACTAAACGGTATGAGCGAAGGGCAGAAGAAGGCAGTGCTTTCTCTGCTCCTTTTTGTTGCATCTATTGGTCCCGTTCTTGTGATTGTCGGTACACTGATATCCAAGATTGGTATCGCCATGCAGGCCTACGCTAAACTCGGAAAAAGCATCATGCTTGTTTCGAGTAAAGTCGGAGGGTTCTCCGGACTCATGGGTAAGGTCGGTGCTGCAATAGGAGGGATATCAGCTCCGGTAGTAGCCGTGGTAGCAATCATAGGAACGCTTGTTGCTGCCTTTGTATATCTTTGGAAGACGAATGAGAACTTCCGAAACTCCATCCTTGCTACTTGGCAGAAGATTAAGGATGTCATTTCAAAGTTTGCCCAGGGCATCGTAGATAGAGTCAATGCTCTTGGCTTTGACTTTAAGAGCGTGGCAGACATGATGAAGGCGGTATGGCAGCAGTTTTGTAAAATACTCGCTCCACTCTTTGAAGGTGCGTTTAAGATAATCGCTACCGTACTTGAAACCGTTCTTGGCGTGATTACCGGAATACTCGATGTATTTATCGGTATTTTCACAGGGAACTGGTCGCAGGTATGGCAGGGCGTGAAGGAGATATTCAGTTCTATTTGGAACGGAATCAAGGGGGTTCTGGTAGCAGCCTTTACTGCTATTAAGGATGTTACAAATGTCGTGCTTGGATGGTTTGGTACTAGTTGGAGTCAGATCTGGACAGGCATCAAGGACTTCTTTACCGGGATTTGGAATGGGATTGTTTCATTCTTTACAGGCATTTGGAACACCATGAAGAATATTGTGCAGACAGCACTTATGCTGATTGGTTCTATCATATCGGCGGCGGTGCAGATTATAACCTTGCCGTTCCGCTTTATCTGGGAGAACTGTAAGGGCATCATCATTGCTGCTTGGAATGCCATCAAGGGTGTGGTGACAACGGTGCTTAATGCCATCAAGACCTTTATTACTACCGTGATGAATGCCATCAAGACCGTGTTCTTTACGATTTGGAATGCGATAAAGACGAGAGTTACCACAGTAGTAAATGCCATCAAGACGGTTGTCACTACGGTATTCAATGCCATCAAGACGGTGGCATCGACCATTTGGAACGGTATCAAGTCTGTAATCAGTACTGTGGTAGGTGCGATTAAGAGCAAGGTCAGCAGCGTGTTCAATTCGGTGAAAAGCTCGGTTAGTTCTGTGTTTAACGGAATTAAGTCCGTAGCATCTTCCGTGTGGAATGGAATCAAGAATGCTATTGTTACACCGATAACGGCTGCAAAGGATAAGGTCAAAGGAATCATTGATAAAATCAAAGGTTTCTTCTCTGGCTTGAAATTGAAACTGCCACATATTAAACTGCCACACTTCTCCATAACCGGAAAGCTGTCCCTTGCACCACCGTCAATTCCGAAACTGTCTATCGACTGGTATAAGGAAGGCGGCATCATGACAAGCCCAACATTCTTTGGAATGAACGGATCAAGTCTCATGGCAGGAGGAGAGGCAGGAGCAGAGGCGATTCTTCCTCTGAAAGGTTTCTATGACAAGCTTGAGAATATCCTAACCGGGCATATGGGAACAGGTGCGATGGAGCAGTACCTTGCCATCATCGCAGCAAATAGTGCAAAAGATATCATCCTGGATAGCGGAGCTCTAGTTGGAGAGCTTGCACCTGGGATGAATCGTAATCTTGGAACAGCGAAGTTCAAAGCAGAAAGGGGGATGGTCTAATGGCTTACACTACAGCAGGATATGGAGCAACGATCAATGGCTACCATACTTTACGAAATCTCGGCCTGGTGATAGGAAATAACGACATTGTTTCATCCCCAACACCGAAAATAAATATTATTGATATTCCCGGAGCGAGTAAGAGGATTGACTTAACCGAAACTCTCTCCGGGAATGTTGAGTTTGAAGGAAGAACTCTTAAGTTCGAGTTTGGTATTCAGCTTCCAAAGGATAGATGGGCAGAAACATGCCGGATGATACTAAATACATTCCACGGCAGAAAGGTGCGTGTCATATTAGACCAGGAGCCGGAGTTCTATTACGAAGGTAGAGCCGAGGTTGATGGCTTTGATAGAGCAGGGACACTTGGCACCTTTGTGATGACTGTTAATGCGGATGCCTATAAATATGACATCTCCGGTTCTCTTGGTGACTGGGAGTGGGATTCCTTTAACTTTGAGACGGGATACATCAGAGAATATGATTCCATTGCGGTTGATGGCAGCACAAATAAGATGATTGAGGGTAGCAGTATTCCTGTTACTCCGACTTTTCATGTGTCGGATTACTCGAATGAAAGAGATGCATATATCACATATAACGGAACAAGGTATCCGCTTGTAGAAGGAGAGAACAGATTCGCAGACCTTGTCATTCCACCTTCCGGAGGGCGGTTATATATCTACGGTAAATACACTCTGGGGATTGAGTTTAGAGGAGGGAGTTTGTAATGTACAAAGTTTATCTTGATGGGGAACTAATCTATACTCCCGGCGATGAGCTTAAGTCGATCATGTGTCCTAAGATTGAGCTTGCGGATAACAAGTCGGGGTCGTTTGAATTTCAAATGCCGATTACAAGTTCTGTGTATAACAAGGTTCATGAACTGACATCGGTAGTTCATGTGACAAAGGACGGAGAAGATGTTTTTAGGGGAAGGCCAATCTCTGTAACAAGAGACTTCACAAACATGAAGACGGTGGTGTGTGAGGGAGAACTTGGATATCTTCTTGATACCATTCAGCCACCGAAGGAGTTTCATGATTATACCGTTAGACAATTCCTAACGCATCTTTTAAATGAACACAATCGTCAAGCTGAAATGCCACTAAACATTGGAGTGACTTTTTCTCCGAAGTGCAGCGGCGAAAGTGGCTCGTGGGACTATATCTCCATTTATTACAAGAAGGGCGACTCATATTATGCAGCGGTCCAGAAGAAGAACGCTAATCTAATCGCTGGGCAGACCTTTGCTATACCAAGCTTGGATTTTTATATCTACTGGCATACGGACAGTTCAGTCAATAACGGATATGGCTTTTCTATTGATGATATCTCTGTTACTGGATTGGCTGCGGAAACAGGTACGAAGTCCAGTCTGCCTTCGTATGAGGTTGTGGAGACAAAAGACTATAAGACGATAGAGTCTACGCATAATCCATACAACAACAACACCAATCAGCTATGGCATTACACCCATACACTGACTTCAAAAGATAAGGAAAAGCTGAATCCGAAGAAGTTCACCGTGGGAATGACTACGGTAAACGATCCAAACGACAGCCTTTATCGCTATACCAACTGGGAGACTACCCTGGATGATATCAACGATAAACTCGTATCTAGACTTGGCGGGCATATCCGTGTTCGTCATGTTGGCAGTACAAGGTATCTTGATTACCTGGAGGATTACGATAATACGAATACCCAGGTGATTGAGTTCGGAGAAAACCTCCTGGACTATACCGAGGACATGGATGCATCTGATGTAGCAACGAGAATCATACCGCTTGGAGCAAGGCTTGAGGAAAGCGGTATTGACGCTCTTGAAAGCTACACCACTATTGAATCCGTGAATGACAGAGTTCCTTATGCGGAGTCGGCATCTGCAATTGGACAGTTCGGTATTGTGACAAGAACTGTCAGTTTTGATGATGTAACAGTTCCGCAAAACTTGAAAGAAAAGGCACAGCAGTACCTTTCGGATGTTCAGTTTGAAAACCTGTCGCTTACCTGTAAGGCGATAGACCTTAACATGGTGGACGGATCGGTGGAAAGAATTAAGCTTGGTGATTCCATACGGGTCATATCAAAGCCACACGGAATGGATAGATATTTCCCGGTGACAGCCTTAACCATCAGGCTGGATAAGCCGGAGGACAACACCATCACGCTCGGTACGAGCATTAAGGCGGGGATATCCGAAAGGAGTACAAGCCAGAATGCGGATGTGATAAAGAGAATCAACTCGCTCACACCATTATCCAAGACGCTGCAGATGGCAAAGGAGAATGCTACGGCACTTATCACTGCAGCTACCACAGGTCATGTTGTAACAAGACCTAACGAAATCCTCATCATGGATACCGATAAGGTGGAAACAGCAAAGAAGGTATGGCGGTGGAATCTGAATGGGCTAGGGTATTCCAAGACGGGATATAACGGATCATACGGAACCGCCATCACGATGGACGGCTCAATTGTTGCGGACTATATCACCACAGGAACGCTGAACGCAGACCTTATTAAAGCAGGTATCCTTAAAGACAAGAATGGGAACATGACCTGGAACATGTCTACCGGAGCAATCACTGCAAAGAAGCTTTCCATCGATAGTACGAACTTCACGTTAACTCAAAGCGGATATCTTACAGCAAAGAATGCCACGCTTGAGGGAACAGTTACAGCGGAGTCCGGGGACAGAAAGGTAATCATGGGTAGTGGATATCTTCGCATTTTTTATGATGGCAAGGAAGTAGGTCTTATCGGTGGCAATGGCTATGCGAAGGACGCAACAAAGGTAGGACTTAACTTTGACCTTGAGTATACCGGAAACTACATGACCTGGGCCGCACAGCCGTCATCGGGTGCGAATTACGATATGAAGTGGACCTATGCAAGGTCTTCGTTTGGTAACTTCTCCGGAGGCATGCTAAACGCGGGGTGTGATATTGATATGCACAATTGGAAATTGCGCAACGTATCCTGGCCAGATGGCGGTATCACAGGAACCTGCAACTTTGTGCGTATCATTTCCATGAGTTCTGATGGAACCGTGTCCAAGTGGAGCACAGGTAATAAGCTGCAATTCAAGAACGGCATACTTATTGCCGGGACATTTTCGTAAGGAGGTAGCTCGTAATGAAGTATGAATTTAAAGAAGGCAAAAGCATGGAAAAGGCCCCTGAAGTGCCTGATGAAGTAACAGCAGAAAAGAGCGATGCATTAACAGCTCTGGCGGCAATTCTTGGTGCCGATGAGGAGAAGGCTAGAGTTTTGTTTGAGAACTTAAAGAAGATGGAGGAAACAGATGGAGAGAAATGAGATGCCTTTAATCTTGCGGCTTGAAAAAGCAAGAAACGAACTTAGATACTCTGTGAATCAGATAGCCGGGAAGTACGATCTCCCCGGTTATTTAATTGACCTCATTATCCATGCGGTGCTTTCAGAAGAACAGCAGCAGAGGATTGCGATGATGACGGAGCAGATCACTTTTGATGATGAGGAGGTAGAAGATGGCGAGGGACATAACTCCATACACAAATCAGATTAGAAAAGCGGTCTACGGCAGAGAAGTAAGGGCGGCCATCGTATCGTCATTGGAAGTTATAAACGATGACAACAATAAGTATGACGGAATCAAAAAGGAAGTCACGGAGGCACGGGATGAAACGGTGGATACCTGCAGTCGTGCCATCAGTGCAATTGCAAGAGCAGAAGACCTTATCGATTCCGCAGAGCAGACGAACCAAATGCTTGGAGAGACACTCGATGATGCTATTACCGAGGAATCAAGCCTTAGTAGAACTATTGATTCTGCAAGGTCTGTAAACGGAGAAATCCACGAGATTGCGGAGCGAGCAGAGGAGGCGGCAACTACTGCGGAGAATGCAGCTACAGCAGCAGATGCTTTGAGGACAGAACTTCTCTCGGATAAAGAAAGCGGTGCCTTTGATGGAGCGACATTTACTCCAAGCGTATCTGAAGGTGGCGAACTTTCTTGGACCAACGATAAAGGGAAAGCAAATCCACCATCTGTAAATATCAAAGGCCCTAAAGGAGATACTCCGGTTCTTGATGCAGTGGCGATTGGAAACCTTATGTATCCGGTCGGGTCAATTTACATCAGTGTAAACTCGGTAGACCCTGGCACTGTGTTCGGAGGAATCTGGGAAAGGATAAAGGATAGATTCCTTCTTTCTGCAGGTGACTCGTATGTTGCCGGAAGTACGGGCGGTTCTGCGAATGCATCACTTCCTTCTCATACTCATAGCGTATCTGGAACTGGTGCAAGTGCAGGTGCGCATACTCATTCGGTATCTGGAACAGCAGCATCGGCAGGAGCCCATACGCACAGTATGAATAACATTTGGAGTAACGGCTCTGGCTCAAGCTCAGCTTATACCATGAGTTCGAGCAGAACTCTTACAACAAGGTCAACGGCAAGCGCAGGTGCTCATACGCACTCCGTATCTGGGACAGCGGCATCAGCAGGTGCTCATACCCATAGTGTGACGGGTACAGCAGCGGCAAACGGTGTGGATGCAACTGGAAAGAATATGCCACCGTATCTATCTGTTTACGTGTGGAAACGAACAGCCTAGTGGAGGTGATTCTTATGGCTAGCATATCAACTTATTTACAAAGGATTCTCTCGTCTGTATACGGGCGAGAAGTAAGGCAAAGTCTCCATGACGGGCTTAGTGCCATCAATGACGAAGTGGTGACCTATAACTCCCAGGAGCAGTCAAGGGTAAGTGCGGAAAAGACTCGTGCATCAAACGAATCAAAAAGAGTCTCTGCAGAAAGCAGCAGAGCCACGGCAGAGAGCCAAAGGGTGTCCGAGTTTCAGACTCTGAAGAACCAGTTCGTGATTGATAGCAGCTTTACGCAATATGGAAAGGCTGCTGATGCAGGTAGGGTAGGTGAGAAGTTTAGCATGCTTGAACAAACCATAGAAGGTAAGGCGATAGTTCCACCTGGTGCTACGGTGATTCTTCCGGAAGGTATGAGCCCTGCGGAAATATACGGAATGTCATCAAGTGACTGGGAGGAGATAGACCGGGTTATTGGAGAAAGCAACACATACGTGGTTTGGATGAGAGTACTGATGATGGTCTTATAGGAAAGGAGCAGATGAGCATGAAGGAATTTTGGATGATGATTAAACTCGCCTTTACTGGTATAGGCGGGTGGCTCGGGTATTTTTTAGGAGGGTGTGACGGATTGATTTATGCATTAGTGGTATTCGTGGTCTGTGACTACCTATCGGGGGTGATGTGCGCAGTACACGATAAGAAACTATCCAGCGCGGTAGGGTTCAAGGGCATCTGTAGAAAGGTGCTTATTTTTATTTTGGTGGGAATTGCGAACATCGCAGATATGCATCTGATAGGAACTGGTAGCGTACTTAGATCGGCTGTCATTTTCTTTTATATCTCAAACGAGGGGCTATCTCTCCTTGAGAACTGTGCACACCTAGGACTTCCAATACCAGAGAAGTTAAAGGATGTCTTGGAGCAACTCCATGACAAGGAAAGGAATGGTGATGATAATGAGCAACAGTAAATTGATAAACTATACGAAGATTTCTCCTAACTGCTCTAGTAGAGACGGAGCAAAGATTGACAGGATCACAATCCATCACATGGCAGGGAATCTGTCGGTGGAAACTTGTGCTAATGTCTTTCAAGGCAGCAGGCAGGCATCTTCGAACTATGGCGTGGATTCAAACGGCCGTGTAGGACTCTATGTTCCGGAAAGCAAGCGTGCCTGGACATCGTCTTCTTACGCTAATGACAGGAGAGCAGTCACGATTGAAGTGGCCAACGACCAGACGGGTGGGAACTGGCATGTGTCGGATAAGGCGCTCGCAAAGACAATCGAACTCTGTGTTGATATCTGTAAGCGTAATGGGATCAAGAAATTGAACTATACTGGAGATACAAGTGGCAACCTTACTAAGCATTGTTGGTTTGCGAATACCAACTGCCCTGGACCGTATCTTGGCGGCAAGTTTCCTTACATCGCAAGCGAGGTGAACAAGAGATTGGCAGGAACGACAACGCAGACGAGTAGCAGCAGTCAGCTTTATAGGGTTAGAAAATCCTGGGCAGATTCGAAGTCGCAGAAAGGGGCATTTAAGAATCTTGCTAATGCGAAGAAGTGCTGTGATAAGAACAAGGGCTACTCTGTGTTTGATAGTGGCGGCAAGAAGGTATATCCGGTAACTGCATCATCCACCACATCGAAGAAGTCTGTGGACACTCTTGCAAGAGAGGTCATTCAAGGCAAGTGGGGTAACGGTGATGACAGAAAGAAGAGACTCAAAGCTGCGGGGTATGATTATAGCGCCGTGCAGAATAGAGTAAACGAATTATTGAAGTAAAGCTATGGCCTGCGTACATCGGTTGATGTATGCAGGCTCTTTTTTTATGTCTTCTTTTGCTCAAATCCTAGTCTTCCGTCCTTTGAAGATTAGGAGGAATGCTGAAAATGACAAATGAGCAAAGATTATTAGTGACAAGTCTTCGAAGGGACGGAAAAGGGTATGGCACCATCGCTAAAGAGGTTGGGCTTTCCATCAACACGGTTAAGTCGTTCTGTCAAAGGCAGAAAGCAAACGAAGTGCAAACGGAAACGGAATCGGTATGCCTAAACTGTGGGAGGGAACTGGTTCAGACTCCAGGAAGAAAGGCGAAGAAGTTCTGCTGCGATGAATGCCGAACAGCTTGGTGGAATAGCCATCTTGATTTAGTGCAGAGAAAAGCGGTCTACGAATACACATGCCCGACTTGTGGAAAGAAGTTCTCTGTCTATGGTGATGCCAAGAGAAAATACTGTAGCCACGGCTGCTACATAAAGGATCGGTTCGGTGATGGTTAATATCCGTAGTGAAGTCCTGTTCATATCCACCATGAACCTGGCGAAGAAGATGCTCGATGAAGGCATGATTACCGAGGAAGAATACCGCCAAATAATCCTAGTTTTCAGCGAAAAATACTCTCCGATAATAGGCACAATTACACTTGACTTAGAAGGCACACAGAGTGATGTATAGTAGGGAAAGGAGAGGAAAAAATGCGTAAAATCAGCAAGATTGAAAGCTCTATCCCGTCCCTTCGACCAAGAAAGAAAGTGGCGGTATACGCTAGAGTTTCAAAGGAAACCGACCTAACCATGCACTCTGTATCAGCCCAGGTTAGCTACTACAGCAATCTAATACAGAGCAATACAGAGTGGGAGTACGCAGGGGTATATACCGATGCCGGGATATCCGGAACGGAGATAAAGTATCGTAAGGGTTTCCAGGAGATGCTCGCAGCCTGTGAAGAGGGCAAGATTGATGTCATTCTGACAAAGTCCATCAGCAGGTTTGCAAGAAATACAGTCGACCTGCTTGAAACGGTTAGGCATTTAAAGAGCCTTGGCATTGAGGTTCGATTTGAAAAGGAGCACATCAACTCACTGACAGCCGATGGAGAACTCATGCTGACTATCCTTGCATCCTATGCACAGGAAGAAGTAGAGACCATGAGCCAGAACATCAAGTGGGCAATAAAGAAACAGTTTGAGAAGGGACAGCTGAATGGGTGCTGTTCCTTTCTCGGTTATCGGTGGAAAGACTCCGAGAAGAAACTGATTGTCGAGCCGGAGGAAGCGGAGACAGTGAGGCGGATGTTTACCATGTATCGTGATGGCTATTCGCTGCAGAACATTGTAGACGCTCTAGATGAAGAGGGCAGAAAGCCACTCCGCGCAGAGAAGTTCGAGAAGACTACCATCAGCGGTGTACTTACGAACATTACCTACACCGGAAACCTGCTACTGCAGAAGACCTTCTCGCAGGATCCTATTACAAAGAAGAACAGATGGAACAATGGGGAACTCCCACAGTACTATTCAGAGAACACTCACGAAGCCATCATCGATATGGATACCTTTAATGCGGTGCAAGAAAGATTGGCTCTAGTTCGTGAGGTTGGAAATGCTATGTACTACGAGCCACGAGCCTTCAGCAGAAAAATCGTGTGCGGGATATGCGGTGTGCATTACTCGAGAATACGGTCGAAGAATGTTAAGCCGCACATCACTTACACCAACTACTACTGGACTTGCTATAAGAGAAAGCAATACGGAAAGAAAGGCTGTACATCAGAGTGGCTTTCGGAGAAAAGGCTGATAGAGCTGTCCTGCGAAGTGCTCGGGTGGGATGAGTTCGATGGTGAGGCTTTCCGTGAAAGAGTAAATAAGATTTATGTTGATGGAAACTCTATCACATTTGAATTGGCTGACGGAACCAGGAAGGAGGTGAGCTATGTCTAACGTAACGGTAATACCTGCAAGGAAGAAAATAAGCCACGGAACCCTCAAGCAGAAACAATCACTCCGAAGGGTAGCGGGATACGCAAGAGTATCCACAGACCATGAAGAGCAACAGTCAAGCTATGAGGCACAGGTCGATTATTATACGACCTATATAAATGGAAGAGATGATTGGGAACTGGCAGGCATTTACACGGATGAAGGTATATCGGCAACAAGCACCAAGTACAGAAAAGGCTTCAAGCAGATGATACAAGATGCCCTTGCCGGAAAGATTGACCTTATCATTACAAAGTCGGTCAGCCGTTTTGCAAGAAACACGGTGGACAGTCTTACAACCGTCCGGCAGTTAAAAGAGGCGGGCATTGAGATCTATTTTGAAAAAGAGAACATCTGGACATTCGACTCAAAAGGAGAACTGCTCATAACCATCATGAGTTCCCTCGCCCAAGAGGAGTCGCGGAGCATATCGGAAAATGTAAAGTGGGGTCACAGAAAACGCTTTGCAGATGGTAAAGGCAGCATAGCCTTTGGCCAGTTCCTCGGATACGAGAAGGGTGAGAACGGTGAGATGGTAGTTAACGAAGAGCAGGCCAAGACGGTAAGGCTCATCTATAGTTTGTTTTTGAAAGGCGGTACATACACTTCAATTGCAAGAGAGTTGACGGAAAGAGGACTACCGACACCGGGTGGAAAGACCATCTGGCGAGCCAACGTGGTGCGTAGCATTCTGCAGAACGAAAAGTACAAAGGAGACATGCTCCTTCAGAAGTGTTACACGGTAGACTTCCTCACGAAAAAGCAAAAGAAGAATGAGGGAGAGATTCCACAGTACTATGTGGAAGATAGCCACGAGGCGATCGTTTCGAAGGAAGTGTTCGACCTGGTGCAAGAGGAAATCTTGAGACGAAAGAAAGACCCTCGTGCCTATAGCGGCAAGAGCATTTTCTCATCAAAGATACAGTGTGGAGAATGCGGTTCCTGGTACGGTCCTAAAGTCTGGCATTCAAACGATGACTACCGGAAAGTTATCTACCGCTGCAATCACAAATACGAGGGCGGAGAGAAATGCAAATCGCCAAAGGTGAATGAGGAAGAAGTCAAAGCAGCCTTCATGGTAGCCCTTGAGGAACTACTCGGATACCGTGATGAGGTAATAGAGAATGCAAAACTGATTATGGTCATGCTCGACAAAACAAAAGAGCATCAAAAGAAACGTGAAAGTTTTCTCGAGGAGATGAAAGGTGTGGCAGAACTTATCGAAAACACGGTTAGCACTAATGCCCGGAAGGCGCAGAATCAGAAAGCCTACCAAAAGGAATACGACAAACTGGTGGAGCGATACGACAAGGCGAAAGCGCAGCTTGATGATCTGGATGAGCAGATAGCAAGCGATAACGGCAGGCGGCAAGTGCTGAAGAAGTTCATAGAGAATATGGAAACCACTGAGTTGCTTTCGGAGTTCGATGAGACCGCCTGGTCATACCTTTTAGACTATGCCACGGTGATGGGAGACGGCAGTCTAAAGTTCACATTTAAAGACGGAACTGTAATCTAAATGTTCGAACAAAAGCTTTACTTTTGTGATATAATATTGTCTCACAGAGTAGAGCTTTTTTCGTTATAAAACAAGTTGTTTTTTTATCTGCACCCGGTGCATATCGTTAAAGGGGTATGTGGTGCATCGTTAAATTGTATCAAAGTTATACTCGTGATAGATGATATCTACACGACGGGCAGCACTTTTGACAGTTGCAGCAGGGTATTGAAGAGCGGAGGTGCAGGCATGGTATATGTCCTCACCTTTGCGGCGGGGGGCAACGTGGCTCCCAAAGATAGGTTATAGCAGCCGTTTAGGTCTGTGGTTGAAAGGCCAGGCCAGTTGCGGGCAAAGGGTCCCACGTAAGCCGCATGCAAGGCAGCGGTGATCATGGCGCAGCTTAGAAGTAAGTCCTCCGAAAAATTCGGATCAAGGCAGGTGTGGGGGCAAAGACCAGGTCAGCTAAACGGCTGTTGTAATAGTGCCAAGGAATTGATATAATTTAACCATCAAAATAGACATAGGAGGGCATCTATATGAAAGTAATCATTACCAGTAAAAATGTCAATGCAAGCGATCATCTCAAGGAGACTATCGAGAAAAAGCTTCAGAAGTTAGGAAAGTATTTTTCCGATGACATCGGCGTCAACGTCATGCTGTCGGAAGAAAAGAACAGAAAGAAGCTGGAGGCGACCATCAAGGTCAGGAGCATGATTTTTAGGGCTGAGGATGAGGCGGCAGAGTTCTATGATGGAATAGACAACGTTGTGGAGAAACTCTCCTCTCAGATGTCACGGTTTAAAGGAAAGTTGCAGAAGAAACATAAAGATAATAAAGAGTTTCGCTTTGAGGCATGGCCGGAGCCGGAGGACACGGCACCTCAGGATATCAATGTTAGCCGGGTAAAGAGATTTGAGCTGGAACCTATGACGGTGGATGAAGCCGTGGTGCAAATGGAGATGCTGGAGCACAATTTCTACATCTTCCTCAACATGGAAACAGACAGCGTCAACGTAGTATATAAACGAAAAGAAAACGATTACGGGTTGCTGGAGACGACCTACTAAGCCAATAGGAGCGGTATGCAGCAATTCATCAATAATCTGGTGTCCGGCATCGGGATCACCGATGTCTTGGACATCTTGATTGTCGCCTTTGTGGTGTACAAGATACTGGGATTCATAAGAGAAAGCAGAGCCGAGCAGCTTGTCAAGGGTCTGCTTCTTTTAGTGATTGCAACCTTTGCATCCCAATTGCTGCACCTTTATACCCTCCACTGGATCCTGAAGACCACCATGACCCTGGGCATCGTCGCTCTGGTCATCGTGTTTCAACCGGAATTGCGCAGAGGATTGGAGCAGATGGGTCGCAGCAAAATCGTGCGGCCCAATTTCATTCAGATGAACAAGGAGAAGGCAAAAATCATCACCGCTCAGTTTGTGGATGCCATCGAGGAAATGTCTTCTAAGAGAGCGGGGATGCTCATCGTCATCGAGAGGCAGACTTCTCTCACGGACATCACCGAAACCGGGACCATATTGGATGCGGACATATCGGCGGAGTTGATCAAGAACATCTTTTATGAAGGCTCACCTCTCCACGATGGAGCTGTCATCGTTAGGGGTAGCCGGCTGTATGCGGCGGGATGTGTTCTTCCCCTTACAGAGAACAAGCATCTTCCCCCGGGGCTGGGCACCAGACACCGTGCGGGAATCGGCATCACGGAGAAGTCCGATGCGGTGACATTGATCGTTTCGGAGGAGACCGGTATCATTTCCATGGCGGAAAACGGGAAACTGGAAAGATTCCTGGATGAGAAGCGGGTGGAAAAGGCGCTTTTGAGCATCTACCTCAATACGGATCGTCCGGAGTTGTTCCCCAGATCCAAGTCTATCTTAAGAAAATTCAGGAGGAAGGACCATGTTTAGGAGCAATAAGATCAACATGGTCATTGCCATTGTAGTGGCCGTTCTTCTCTGGATGTATGTGGTAGGGCAGGTGAACCCCACCACTACAAAGAAATTTGCAGAAGTGCCCATCACCTTTGTAGGGGAAGAGAATTTAAATGAAAACGGCCTTGCTGTTGCGGAGATCGAAAACATCCAACTGACGGTGACATTGGAAGGAAACAGGGCGGTCCTCATGAAGACGGACCCTAAGGATATCCGCATCACCGCGGATCTGAGCAGTTTGGGCAAGGGAAAGAATGCGGTGCCGGTAAAGGTGGAGGCCCCCGATAACACTGCTCTCTACAAGACCTCTGCGGAGACGGTCAATGTTACAGTGGAAGACCGGGTGGTAGAGAGTAAGCCCATAAAGGTCAAGTTCAAGGGAACGTTTAAAGAGGGCAGTGAGCCGGGTCAGATAAGGACGTCACCCGAGACCATAGAAGTTTCCGGCGCCCGATCCACCGTGGACCGGGTTGCTCACATTCAAACGGAGGTAGATGGCAATCAGGCAAAAGAAGGGCGAATAGAAACTGATGTGAAGGGCTTCCCTGTGGATGTAGGGGGAGACAAAGTCGGTCATGTTCAGTTGAGCCAAGATGAGATCCATGTTTCCGCCGTGGTCATGGGGAAGAAGACCGTTGACCTGATCGTGGAAACAGTGGGAGAGGTCCCGCCGGGACACTTGCTGGACTCTGTTGAGGTGCCTCAAAAGATCACCATCAAAGGGCCTAAGGATGTGCTGAAGGATATTCGAGAGGTCACTGCGGATCCCATCAATATTGCCGGCTTGACAGAGACGGTGAAAATCCCTTTGAAGATCACTCTTCCCGGAGGGGCGGAGGTGGCGGAGGAATCCATGGGCCTGTTGGTCGTGGTGTCCATCAAGGGTTTGGGTGCGTCAAAGTTGACATTTTCATCCAAAGAGATTAAAATCAACAACCTAAAAGAGGGTCTTCAGGTCCATGTGAATGACGGAGAGATCGCTGTGATCGCTAAGTCAAAGAACGGCAATTCAACCAACCTATCCCTTCGGGATGTCAATCCGTACATAGAGGGAAAGGGACTGGAACCGGGAACCCGAAAGGTGAAAATTATGTCTGCACCTTCCAAGGGAGTGGAAAGCGTGGTCTTTTCCCCCGATGAAGTTGAAATCACAATAAGCGAGGTATAGAAATGAGTAGATTATTTGGAACCGATGGCGTCAGGGGCGTCGCAAATCAGGAACTAACACCGGAGCTGGCCTTTAACCTGGGCAAAGCCGGAGCACACGTGTTGAGCAAGGACAAGGGTAAGCCGGTGGTTTTGATCGGATCGGACACGAGAATATCGGCGGATATGCTGGAGAGTGCTTTGGCGGCGGGGATCCTCGCCGTAGGCGGCAATGTGATCAAGGTGGGCGTTCTTCCCACACCGGCTATCGCCTACTTGGTCAAGCACTTCGATGCGGAAGCAGGCGTTGTCATCTCCGCATCCCACAACCCCTTTGAATACAATGGGATCAAGTTTTTTAACGGCGACGGCTTCAAGTTGGATGATGAAATCGAAGACGAGATCGAAGACATTATCGTTCGGGACATCGATGTGAACAGTCACATCACCGGCGATAAGCTGGGTAAGTGCCTGGAAGGTGAGGAGAATGCGGCGGAAATCTATGTGGACTACTTGGTGTCCCATGTGGATGTGGACCTTACGGGGGTCAAGCTGGTTTTGGACTGTGCCAACGGTGCGGCCTATAAGGTGGCGGAGCAGGTATACAAACGTCTGGGCGCTGAGGTGGTCGTCATCGGCAATCAGCCGGACGGAATGAACATCAACAAGGGCTACGGATCTACCCATCCGGAGAAGTTGCAGAATGCGGTAGTAGATGAAGGTGCCCTCATGGGGATGGCTTACGACGGTGATGCGGACAGGCTCATTGCCGTGGACGAAAAGGGCCGTCTGATCGACGGGGACAAGCTGATGTGCATCTGTGCCAACATGTTGAAAAACGAAGGGGCCTTGCCGGACGATAAGGTGACTGCCACGGTGATGAGCAACATCGGTTTTCACAAGTACATCGAATCCATCGGATGTAGCGTGGATGTTACGGCGGTGGGCGACCGGTATGTGCTGGAACAGATGCTGAAGAGCGGTAGCGTCATCGGGGGAGAGCAATCGGGACATATCATCTTCCTCAACCACTCCACTACGGGAGACGGGATCCTCTCCTCTCTCCAGGTGATTCGAGCGGTTCTGGCATCGGGGAAGAAACCATCGGAACTGTCGGATGAAATCAAGATTTATCCTCAGGTGCTGAAGAATGCCAGCATAAAAAATGAGAACAAGAATAAATTCATGAAGGACGAGGAAGTTGCTGCCAGGATCAAGGAGATCGAGGCGGAAATGGAAGACAGCGGCAGAGTGCTGATTCGTCCATCAGGAACGGAGCCCTTAGTGAGAGTCATGATCGAAGGGGAAGATATCCAGCATATCACAGCCCTGGCAGAAGATTTGGCAAAGTTACTCACAAAGAAATTCGGATAGGAGGCACAACATATATGTGCGGGATCGTAGGATATATCGGAGACGGAAGTGCAAAGGAAATCATTATAGGAGGACTGAGAAGACTGGAATACAGAGGGTATGATTCGGCGGGGATCGCCCTCTACAGAGATGGGATCATTGAAACAAGAAAACATGTGGGAGGCATCGACAACCTGGAAAAAGTCACGGCGGACGAGGAATTTGACAGCAATATCGGCATCGGCCACACCAGGTGGGCGACCCATGGGGCGCCTTCCGATGTGAATGCCCACCCCCATAGCAATGAAGATAATACGGTGACGGTGGTCCACAACGGGATCATCGAAAACTACACGGAACTGAAGGAGTGGCTTTCCAAGGACTACGGTGTAAAGTTCAAGTCCGAGACGGATACGGAAGTGATCGCTCACCTGATCGGCATCTATTACGATGGGGACCTGCATCAGGCGGTGAACAAAGCGGTGGACAAGATGCGGGGAGCATATGCCATCGAGGTGATCTGTGCCCACGAGCCGGACAAGATCGTTGCCGTCCGAAAGGACGCTCCCTTGGTTGCGGGCATCGGAGACGGGTGCAACTTTATCGCATCGGATATCCCCGCACTTTTGGAGCATGTTCGGGAAATCTACCTGATCGAAAACAATGAAACCATCGTCGTGACCAAGGACGAGATCAAAATCTTTGACGAGGAACAGAGGCCTGTCCAAAGAGATGTATTCCACGTAAGCTGGGATGCGGATGCGGCGGAGAAGGGCGGATATGAGCACTTTATGCTCAAGGAGATCCATGAGCAGCCGGAGGGCCTTGCCGAGACTTTGAATCGCCGGCTAAACGATGACGGCACCGTTAATTTGGACGGGATATCCATGACGGCAGAGGACATTGAAGGATTCAACAAAGTATATATCGTAGCCTGCGGAACGGCCTATCATGCCGGTCTGGTGGGCAAGGCCAGCATCGAAAAGATGGTGAAGATCCCCGTAGAGGTGGATGTGGCATCGGAGTTTCGATATCGGGATCCATTTGTGGATGAACACACCCTGTTTATCGCCATCAGTCAGTCGGGAGAGACACTGGATACCTTGGCAGCCCTGAGAGAAGCCAAGAAAAAGGGAGCACGGATCTTGTCCGTAGTCAACGTCGTGGGCAGTTCCGTAGCACGGGAGGCCGACGATGTGTTCTATACTTGGGCGGGACCGGAGATCGCCGTGGCATCCACCAAGGCGTACACCACCCAGTTGATGTGCATGTACCTCATCGGCCTTTATATGGGCCACACCAAGGGGACCATCGATCAAGACTATTACCGTCAGGTCATCGGAGAATTGAAAGAAATTCCCCAAAAGTTGACAGATCTGTTGAAAAAAGAAAAAGAAATCGCCAAGATGGCCGACGAGTTCTTCCGGAAAAACGAGATGTTTTTCATCGGAAGGGGACCGGATGCGGGGGTATCCTATGAGGGTTCGCTGAAGCTGAAGGAAATATCCTACATCAATTCCTTTGCTATCGCCGCAGGGGAGTTAAAGCACGGCACTATCGCCCTTATGGAAGAGGGCACCCTGGTCATCGCCCTGGCCACACAGGACAGGCTCTTTGAGAAGATGATCTCCAACATGGAGGAAGTGAGAGCCAGGGGCGCATATATCATCGGCGTGACGAAAGAAGGAAACCGAGAAATCGAAAAGCAAGCGGATCGGTGGATATATATCCCCCGGTGCATGGACGAACTGACGCCTTTGCTGTCGGTGGTCCCTCTCCAGCTCTTTGCCTACTACGTGGCAAAGCGAAGGGGTTGTGACATCGATAAGCCTAAGAACCTGGCCAAGTCCGTCACAGTAGAATAGGAGCGGGGCGCAAGCTGCCTCGGATGAATTGTGGAAGGAAGAGTAACATTGTTTGGAGAAAAACCCTATGAAATAAAGGATATTGACCTGGCTCCCTCGGGGCACCAAAAGATCGCATGGGTAAAGAATAACATGCCCCTGCTGTCGGGCCTGGAAAAGGAGTTCATGGCAAGCAAGCCATTTGCCGGGGTAAAAATCTCCCTTTCCATCCACATGGAGGCCAAGACGGCCTATTTGTGCAAGGTCTTGGCTGCGGGAGGGGCTCAGCTATGCGCTACGGGGAGCAACGTGCTGTCCACCCAGGACGATGTGGCAGCGGCCCTTGCCGACAGCGGGATCCGGGTGTACGCCTTCCACAACGCATCTCCGGAAGAATATCGCAGACATATTGAAATGACCCTAGAGCATAAGCCCAACATCATCATCGATGACGGAGGGGATCTGGTGGGAATGGTCCATCAGGAAAGACAGGATCTGGGAGAAGAGGTCTGGGGAGGCTGTGAAGAAACCACCACGGGTATCATCCGGCTGAAGGCCATGGAGCGAGACGGGGTCCTGAGATTTCCCATGGTGGCAGTCAATGATGCCGACTGCAAGCACCTCTTTGATAACCGATACGGAACGGGCCAGTCGGTGTGGGACAGCATCATGCGCAACACCAACTTGATCGTAGCAGGAAAGACTATCGTAGTGGGAGGATACGGCTGGTGCAGCAAGGGCATCGCTCTTCGGGGGAAGGCCCTGGGGGCAAAGGTCATCGTAACGGAGATCGATCCGGTCAAGGCCATGGAAGCCAGGATGGACGGCCACGATGTAATGCCCATGATGGAAGCCGCACCCCTGGGAGATGTGTTCATCACCGCCACGGGATGCAAGGGAACCATTGGACTTTCCCACATGGAGAAGATGAAGGAAGGGGCGATCTTGGCCAATGCGGGCCACTTCAACGTGGAGATCGATATGGAGGCCTTGGAGGAGAAGTGTCTGGAAAAGCAGGAGTCTCGCAGGAACATTATGGCATATAAGTTGCCGGCGGGAAACACCGTCCACGTGATGGCCGAAGGAAAGCTGGTGAACATCGCAGCTGCCGACGGACATCCGGCGGAGATGATGGATCTATCCTTTGCCGTCCAGGCCATGAGCGCGCTGTATGTGAAGGAAAACTATAAAAAAATGGAAAATCGGGTGATCGATGTTTCCGAAGAAATCGACAGGGTAATAGCCTACAAGAAGCTGGAAGCGTGGAATGTGCGGATAGATGAACTGACAGAAGAACAGGAACAGTATTTAAATAGTTGGGAGTTTTGAAGATGAAGTATGCAAAGAGGTTGGAAGTACTGGAAGATCGATCTCTTCTGGATGCCTTTGAACTGAAAGAAACCGATGAAATGATATCTTTTTCTGCGGGTTTTCCTTCTGCTGAGGCCTATCCCCTGGAAGCCATCGCTGAATCCTTTCAGCGGGTGATGAAAAACCAGGGAAAGGAGGCCATGAGCTACGGCTCCACCAGTGGCTATCTTCCCCTGCGGGAAATCATGCGACAGCGGATGAAGGACAAGTTTGACCTGGATTACTCTCTGGATGAGATCAGCATAACCAGCGGCTCTCAGCAGGGCCTGGATATGAGCGGCATGCTCTTTGTGGATGAAGGAGACGCTGTCCTCTTTGAGGCGCCTTCCTATTTAGGTGCGGTCAATGCCTTGAGAGCTTATCAGGCGGATCTGATCTCCGTTCCCACCGATCGAGAAGGAATGGAGATCCAAAGTCTGAAAAAGGTCCTGGATGAATATGGGGACCGGGTAAAGATAATCTACGTGAATCCGGACTTCCAAAACCCCACCGGCAGGAGCTGGTCCGATGAGCGGAGAAGGGAGTTCATGGAGTTCATGGCGGATTACGACATCCCCGTCCTTGAAGATGCCGCCTACGGCGAATTGTCCTTTGACGGCAAGTACCAAAAACCCCTTGCCTACTACGATAAGAAGGGGCAAGTGGTCTACATCGGGACGTTTTCCAAGATCTTCTGCCCGGGACTACGGGTAGCCTGGCTCTGCGCCAGAAAGGAGATCATGGAGAAATACCTGGTCTTGAAAAACGCAGCGGACCTATCTTCTTCCACCATCTCCCAGATGCAGATGGCCGACTATTTGAAGCACAACGATCTGGATGCCCACATCAAGGAGATCAGCGAGGTCTACCGGGACCGATGCCGGTTCATGGCGGAAATGATCGACAAAGAATTTCCTCCGGAAGTCACTTATGTGATGCCCAAGGGAGGCCTGTTCATCTGGCTGGAACTACCCAAGAACAAGGATGCCAGGGAACTGCTTCGCCGTGCGGGAGAGCGAAAGGTGGCCTTCATACCGGGCACATCCTTTTACCCCAGCGGCTCGGTGAACAACGAGCTTAGGCTGAACTTCTCCAATATGTCCGAAGAAAAGACCAGAGAAGGGATCAAGATATTAGCGGAAGTCACAAGAGAGTACCTGAAAGAGTAAGATAGACATGTATAAGGTCCACGTGGATTTTGACCGAGAAGTCAACATCAAGAGAAGAATAAGAGATAACTTGCATACCACCATAAAAGATTACGAAAAACGGCCGGGGGTGAAGACTACCTTCGGTACGCCCATCATCAGCTATGTCAATGCGAAACACCCCCTCTTCCGCCTCTTTATGGAAGAGGATAGATCCCTCCATCCCAAGGGGATATATAGGCCCGGAAATACGGTGATCGTATTCTTCCTTCCCTATTCTCCGGAAATTGCCCGGAGCAACCGGGGAGGAGAAGATCCGTCCCCGGAATGGACAGCTGCCTTTCACGACTCCATGCACCTTGCCATGGAGCTGAACAGAGTGATCGGGGACACTTTGGATGAAGTGGGGAGGCTCCATTCTCCCGCCAACACCCCCATGGATTGGAACCTGAAGACCCAGAGGGAAGAGTGGTCCCACAAGCTGGCCGCCTATACGGCAGGGATGGGCAGATTCGGCATCGCCGGATCCTTCCACACGGAGATGGGTTTTGCCGGCAGGGTGGGCTGTGTGTTCACCGATTACGACTATGCTCCCCTGAAGGAGGAGGAGCTGGCACGAGTGGATCTCGCCAACACCATCGACTACATCGATCACGACAGCAAGTATTTGGGGGCAAAAGATGTGACGGTGAGCCGGAAAGCCATCGATTCATGTCCGGCGGGTGCCATCACAAAAGAAGGCATCCACAAGGAAAAATGCCAAGATCGATGCCTTCAAATCAATCCCCACATCCCCTCGCCAGAGGTTTGCGGGAAGTGCTTCTTTTATGATGTGTGAATCATTCCCCCTTTAATATGGCGTTGACGTTGGCCAGAGCATTGGTGGCCAGGGAAGCATGCCCCGATTTTTCAAGGATCGGGGATTTTTCATATCCTTCCACCAGAGGGATCAGCTGGTACTTGATGCCGCCATCGTTGTATTTATCCACCCAATAGGGGATGGGCGTATCCTCTATGTCGGTGATCTTCTTGGCCTTGGGATCGTAGGTGATGGCAAAGTTCACCATGACGCCTTCCTCTACGTGCTGGTTGTTGTAGACCAGCTCCCTTCTCTGGTTGGAGAGAAGATTCCCCAGGGCGTAGTAGACGGGAACTTTTTTCTTGGAGTTCTTTTTGGTCAGGACGGTTTTTTCCTGGACCACATGGGGATGAGAGCCGTAGATAATGTCCACGCCGGCTTCATCCACTGTTTTTTGTGCGATCTTTTGCTGGTCGGTATTGGATTTGGTGCTGTATTCATCTCCCCAGTGGTAGTACATGATCACGATGTCGGCACCTGCCTTTTTGGCGGCGGAGACGGTTGCCTTGATTTCTTTAAAGTCTTCATCGAAGGTCTCGTAACTGAAAACGTTGATGCTGTCCACTCCGTTTTGGGTGAGGGGATTTCCGTTCAGGTCTCTGGTGCTTCCTTGGATCCCGCCGTAGGCATAGGAGACGATGGCGATGTTCACCCCTTTCTTTTTGACCATGGTGTAGCGAGGAACCTCGGTGTTGGGCCGGCTTCCGGCGGTTTTCAGGCCTGCCTTGTCCAGCACATCGATGGTCCGGTACATGCCTTCCTCTCCTGTATCAAAGGTGTGGTTGCTACTGGTAGTGACCAGATCAAAGCCCACCGCAGCCAGGGAAGAGGCCAGTTCATCGGGGCAGCGAAAGATGGGATAGCCCGAATAGTTGCCCCCGGTAAAGGTGGTTTCCAGATTGCACATGGCCAGGTCCGCATCATTGATGTAAGGCTTGACCGAATCAAAGGGCCATTCAAAATTGTAGGTCCCGTCACTCTTCTTGGCTGCATTGATCACGTCCATGTGGATGACCAGATCCCCTGCGCACAGGACATTGAGCCGGACCGGCTTGCCCGGCTCAGGCTTTTTCGGTTTGGCGTCTTTCCCCGGTAAGGCAAAGAACAGACCGGCCCCGCCCACAACCAGGATCAATAGGATGATCAGGTAGAACCGCTTCTTGAAGTGGACCCCGGATCGCTTATTGTTTTTTCTCTTCGCTCTCATGGTGTGCCTTTCTCTACCTATTCATATAATCGGTTACACGCTTTCTTACCTTGGTTTCCCCCAGGATCTGCTGGATCTCCCAGATGTCAGGGGACTGGGCTCTTCCCACGATGGCCAGGCGGATCACCGTGCTCACATGGCCTACATGGCCCTTGTACATTTCCGGATTCTTCTTGAAGTCCTTGGGCCTTGCCGCATAACCCAGATCCTCTGCGATTGTGCGGATTTTTTCGAACCACTGACTTTGATCGTCTTCGTGGTCATAGCTTTCCAGGTAGGCGGTAAGGATGGCGCTGATGTCTTCGCCGGCGGTTTCTGCCGGAGGCTGGTCTTCCAATCGGAAGTAGTCGTCAAAGAAGTATCCGATAAAATCAAAGATTTGGGATGCGCAGATCAAGTCCTTTCTAGGCTTGTTTCCCGTTCTTCCCAGGTCCAGGATGGCCGGCAGTTTGTCGCCGCTTTCTGCAAGGATGGGGAAGATCTCAGGGCGGAACTCCGCTGCCCAGTCCAGGAGAAATCCGGCCAGATCTCCGGCGGGGATTCTCACTAGAGTATCCTTGGATACATCCTTTAGCTTATTCAAATCGAAAAGCGCACCGGAAGTGCTCATTTTTTCCATGGTGAAGGGGAAGTCCTCACTCTTTGCATCGGGATTTTCCATTCGCCACTCCTCATAGTTGGAGTTGAGGATGGTCAAAAGGTATTCCCTGACGGCAGCGGGGTGATAGCCTTCCTCCCGGTAAAAGTCCAGGGACAATTCCGGATCCTTTCGCTTGGATAGCTTTCGCTTGTTGCCGTTTTCGTCCAGCTTCATCAGTACTGCCGTGTGGCAGTAGACGGGAAGAGGAAAGCCCAGCACGGAAAACAGTTCTACGTGGATGGGAAGGGAAGAGAGCCACTCTTCGCCTCTGACCACATGGGTTGTCCTCATGAAGTGATCATCACAGACG
This sequence comes from Anaerovoracaceae bacterium, assembly GCA_050946655.1. Classification (GTDB taxonomy): domain Bacteria; phylum Bacillota; class Clostridia; order Peptostreptococcales; family Anaerovoracaceae; genus JAXGRD01. Next base: position 11,430 of record JBMNVE010000002.1, on the reverse strand, counting down.
TGGGCAAAGTGGTAGGTGGGAATGCCGTTTGCCTTGAGGATGACCACATCCTGGAAGTTTTCCGGCATGGTAAGAATGCCCCGTATCCCGTCTTCTACGGATATTTCCTTGGGGCTAACCGGGTTGCCGCCGGAGCGAAGGCGGATCACATAGGGCTTGCATTCCTCTATCTTCTTCTCCACCTCTTCCAGGGAAAGATCTCTTCCCCGGGCGTACTTGCCGTATATTCCCGGCGTTTCTTTATTTTCTTCTTGAACTTGGCGGATCCGGGCGATCTCCTCTTCATCCATAAAGCAGGGGTAGGCCAGGCCCTTTGCCACCAGTTTTTTCACAAAGCATTGATAAAGGTCGACTCTCCGGCTTTGGAAGTAAGGCCCGTATGCCCCGCGATCTCCTTCCTTGGAGGCCCCTTCATCAAAGGCGATGCCGAAGTACTCCAGTCCATCGATGACGGTTTCCACAGCCCCTTCCACATAGCGCTTGTCATCGGTATCTTCGATCCGCAGATAAAAGGTCCCTTGACTTTGGTGGGCCAGGCGCTCATCCACAAAAGCCCCGTACAGGTTGCCCAGATGGATAAAGCCGGTGGGACTTGGCCCCAGCCGAGTCACTTTTGCGTTTTCCGGCAGGGCTCTGGGGGGATAGATCGCCTCATAATCTTCTTCTGTTTTGGTGATGGCGGGGAAAAGCAGCCCCGCCAGTTTGCTGTTGTCCATGGTTTATTCTCCTTTGTTTTCTACCTCTGTATTATAACTTGCTTTGGGCCTGTCTGCAACGGGAAGGGCAAAGGTATCAGCCGGGGAAGTGGATGATGTCCCCGGTTTTCATGGTGCATCATCCACGAAAAGGCCGATAAAATAGATGATATGCATATTAATCATGCCATTTCATCCACCAATAGAAAGAAAGGCCGTGAAATCGTGGATGATATGCTGCCGGGAGAAGTGAATCATCCATTTGGCCGGCAGCCATGTTGCTGCTGGATTTACATGGCGGTTTTAGGGTATAATGTAAAAAAGTTCAGATATAGTTGGAACAGGAGGAAGGATCATGAAACATTTGATCGTCATCGGCGGGGGACCTGCAGGTGCGTCGGCTGCAATTTACGGGGCCAGAGGCGGACTGAATGTGACGGTATTCGCAAAGGGACAGAGTGCGCTGGATAAGGCGGATAAGATAGAAAACTATTATGGGTTTCCCCGGGCGATTTCCGGGAAGGAGTTGCTGGAGCGAGGCCAAGAGCAGGCAAAGAACCTGGGTGCCGTCTTCATGAAGGAAGAGGTGGTCGGCCTGGGCTTTGAAGATAAGCTGGTGGTCACCACGGAGGAAGGTATCTACAAGGCGGATGCGGTGATCCTTGCCATGGGTTCTCCCAGGAAGGAGCCTAAGATCCAGGGGCTGAAGGACTTTGAGGGCAAGGGCGTCAGCTACTGTGCCGTCTGCGACGGGTTTTTCTTCAGAGGAAAGGACGTTGCCGTTCTGGGCACGGGAGAGTTTGCCAACCACGAAGCCGATGCGCTGCGTCCCCTGGCCAAGTCGGTCACCCAGATAGAAGGGGGACTGAAGGCCCTCAAGGGAAGGGACGGACTGGAGGAATTGATCTTTGAAGATGGGAGGAGCCTTGCGGTTTCCGGCCTCTTCATTGCAGAAGGCAGTGCCGGAAGTGCGGATCTGGCCCGAAAGCTGGGAGCGTTCATTGAAGGAAATAAAATCGTTGTGGATGAAAACATGGCCACCAATATCCCCGGACTCTTTGCCGCCGGAGACGGTACGGGAGGCCTGATGCAGGTATCCAAGGCGGTGTACGAAGGTAGCGTTGCCGGCCTTGCTGCGGTCAAGTACTTGAAGACGATTTGAACCATATCCTCTTGGTGAAAATGTAGCAAAGGGGGACCAAATAGAGGAGGACGGCATAGGGGATAGCCCCCATGCCCACCCCCAGCATGCTGAGAGGAACACTGCTGGCAATGCACCAGGGGATCAGGGGTGAGATGATGATGACGGAATTTTCGATATCGATGGCCAGCTCATAAGCATCGGCACCTCTGTTTTTGTAGGGCTTGCCCATGAGATCGCTGCACATGATGGATGCGATGGTTTGGTTGCAAAATATGGCGGTAGTGCCTACGCTGACCAGGAGCATGGCACCGAACTTGCCCAGCCTGTGGATGGAACGCTCCAGTGCGTCTTGGATGGTGCGGAGAAGATGGGCGCCGCTAAAGATGCCGGAGAATGAACAGGAAATAAAGACGATGGCGCAGACTTCCAACATGGAAAGGACCCCTCCTCCCGAAAGGATGTTGCCCAGATTGTCGCTCTTTACGGAAAACCCGGTGATGGAAAGGCGAAGGGCTTCCATTATGGGTGTACCCTGAACCATGACGGTGATCAGGAAGGCGGCCACAATGCTGGCGGCCATGCAGATCATCACGTTGATCCGGAAAAGGGGAAGGATCAGCATGAGGGCGGCGGGGATCACAAGCCAGAGACTGATGGAAAAGTCGGTTTCCAAAGCTCGGAGGATGCTTTCGTCCACGGTGCGGATGGGATTCTGCACCGATAGGATGGTGTAGATGAGGATGCTCAGGCCCAAGGGGAGTAGGACGGACTTCATCATTCCCCTGACGTTATCAAAGATATTGGTCTTGGTCACCGCCGCCACCAAAAGGGCTGAGGAAGAAACGGGAGAGCCTCGATCCCCAAAGAAGACACCGGACAGAACAGCCCCCGCCGTAATGATTTCATTCACATCTCCGCTTCTGGCAAGAGCCATGAAGATAACCCCTACCGTCCCTGCTACGCCGAAGGAGGTGCCCAGGGCATAGGACAAAAGGCATGCCAAAAGAAAGGTGATGATGATGAACAGGGACGGGGTGATGACCCGGATCCCGTAGTATACGAAGAAGGTGATGGTTCCGGCGGATCGCCACAGTGCGGAGATGAGTCCGATGAGGACCAGGACCTCCACAACCACCAGGGAATCTCTTCCCCCTGCCCAGGCCATCCTTACCAGATTGCGGGAGGGAAAGCCCCTGTGCCTACCTACGGCAAAGAAACAAACAAAGCCCACCATCAGTGGAAGAACCATGGGCCAACCGCCGATGAGGGATGCGATCATGGCTGCGATGAAAATAACAAATGCAATGATGAGATCCATGAGGAGAGTATAACACGAAGTGTTTTTCAGTGGTATGAAAAAGATTGATTTTACGAAATTGAAAACACCAAAGGAGGGAGACCGTCTCCTGGAGTGTTTGGAAGGTGCCGGCTTCGAAGCTTACTATGTGGGGGGCTGCGTGCGGGACCTGATTCTCGGCGCTCTGCCTAAGGACTGGGACATCTGCACAGATGCCACCCCGGAGGAGATGAAGAGGAGTTTTTCCGGATACAGGACCATCGATACGGGGATAAAGCACGGGACCCTGACGGTGATATTGGATCAACGCCCCTTTGAAGTGACCACTTATCGCATCGACGGTAAGTACTCGGACCACCGCCGGCCGGATTCCGTGGCGTTCAGCAGAAGCTTGGCCGATGATCTTTCCCGTAGGGACTTTACTGTCAATGCCATGGCCTTTCGCCCGGCAGAGGAATTGGTGGACCTCTTTGGGGGAAGAAGGGATTTGGAACAAGGCATCATTCGGTGCGTAGGCAAGCCGGCGGAACGGTTTGAGGAGGATGCCCTTCGGATCATGCGGGCCCTGCGGTTTGCTTCCCGCCTGGACTTTCAAATAGAGGAAGAAACAGGAGAGGCACTCCTCAGCTGCGCCCATCTTTTGGACAGGATTGCAGTGGAGCGGATCCGCGGCGAACTGGATCAGTTTTTGTGCGGGCCGGGGGTCAGGAGGCTAGCGGGAGCATACCGGGAGGTGATGGCACGGATCATCCCCGAGGTAAGGCCTATGTTCGACTTGGATCAGGAGAATCCTTATCACGCTTACGACGTGTGGGAGCATACGTTGAGAGTGGTGGAAAACAGCCCCAATTCCCCTGTTTCCAGGCTTGCTGCCCTGTTCCATGACATGGGAAAACCGGCGGTGAAAACGGTGGATGAAGAGGGAAGAGGCCATTTTTACGGCCATGAAAAAGTCAGTTTAGAAGTGGCGCGAGAGGTGATGGATCGCCTGAAATACGATAATGCCACCAGGGAGAAAGTATTGACTCTGGTCCAATACCACGGCATCGTCTTTCAGCCTACGGAGAAGTACGCCCGTAAGCTGCTGCGGCGATTGGGAGAAGAAAATCTCTTCCTCCTGATTGGCCAGTCCCTTGCCGATGTAAAGAGCCAGCACCCGGACTGCGTTGCCCGGCGGGTGGACAGGATAGAGGCCTTTCGCCATGCAGTGGAAAGTGTGCTGGCAAAGGCCCAGTGCTTTTCTTTGAAAGATTTGGCGGTGAATGGAGATGACCTGCTGCGATTGGGGATCCCCCAGGGGAAAGAAGTGGGAAAGTGCCTCAACATCCTCCTGGAGCGGGTCATTGAGGGAGAAGTGAAGAATCAGCGAGAAGACTTGCTGGCCCTCATTGAGAAAAGAAGGTAAGGGCCGCTTCAGCCAACTCTTCCATCATTCCCTCCCCGGAAAAGGTGTGATCGGCACCTTGGATCCACAGAAGGGGGATATGGAACTTTTCGCCGAATTCCTTCACCTTTTGGGGAGATACGGATTCGTCCTCCGTGCCGTGAACCATCATCGTTTGGCAGTCTCCGGGAGCATAGAGGCGGAAGACGTCGTGAGCTTGCAGCTGATCATAGAAGGTCTTGGTCAACTGCAGGGGGCGGACAAAGTCCTCCTCCAGCAGGGTGAAGCCATCTTTCGCAAAGTCCTGCCGAATCTTTGGAGTCATGTTTTCCTTCAGGATGGCCGGCATATTTACCGCAGGGCAGCGAAGGAATGATTTTTCGCCTCGGTGGGGACAGAGGGTCAAATACAGCAAGTTGATGTAGCCCCCGAAGCTGGAGGAAAAGTAAAAAATCTTGGCCTGGGGTGCTTCTGTCCGGATCTTTTCTTCCGCAGAAGACAGGTCGGAAAGACAGTTGTCCAGGGTGAACCCTTCTCCCGACACAGGACTTTCTCCGTGGGCGGGGAAGTCCAGAGCCAGAAAGCCCATGCCTTGCTTTTCCAGCAACTTGGCCATCAACTTCACCGTGGGACTTTCCTTGGTGCTGCCGAAACCGTGAGAGATCAGCACTACGGCAGGTTCCTTACCGCTGATGTTGTATAAAACAGGAATGGAATAGCCCTTCCTGCCGGGGATCATTTTGTTTACGATCATAAAAAACCTCCTTGCAGAGCCAGTATAACAGAGAAAAAACCCTGTGTCACGGAGGGGGACAGGGAGAAAAGGAAAGAGATATTGTTTTTTAATTGACAATCTTTTCCTTCAAGTGTAGTATGGTAGTCAAAATTATCAACCAAATCAAAGAAAAGGAAATTGTTATGAGAGAATTTACCATCAGCACCAGTGTGCTTTTCGGAGAAGGAGCCCTGGATAGGCTCAGTCAGGTGATGCAAAAGAGAGTGATGATCATCACCGATAGTTTTATTGCGCAGTCTGACATCTTGGAGAAGGTCAAGTCCAAATTGGGCAGTTGTACCGTGACGGTATTTGATGAGATCGTACCGGACCCACCGGTTGAGGTTGTGGCCAGGGGGCTGGAAAAGCTCAAAGAGGTCGACGCTCAGGTGATCGTTGCCGTGGGCGGTGGATCCTCCATAGACGGGGCAAAGGCTATCCGTGAAATGGCGGCAAAGATGGACGGGCTGAATTTGCATATCGATGAATGCTATGCCATCCCCACCACCAGTGGGACCGGTTCGGAGGTCACCAAGTTTTCGGTGATCACCGATACGAAAAACGGGAAGAAAACCTTGCTGGTAAATGATTCCCTGATTCCCATGGTAGCCATTTTAGATCCGGAGTTCACCAAGTCGGTTCCCCCGGGGATCACTGCCGATACCGGGCTGGATGCTCTGACCCATGCCATTGAAGCCTATGTTTCCAAAGACGCCACCGACTTCACCGATGCCTTGGCAGAGAAGTCCATTTCTCTGATCTTCTATTTTCTTCCCAAGGCATACAGAAACGGCGAAGACACCCTGGCCAGAGAGAGGATGCACAATGCGTCATGTCTTGCGGGGATGGCGTTTAACGACGCGGGACTGGGGATCAACCACAGTATCGCTCATGCAATCGGGGCTAAGTTCAACATCCCCCACGGAAAGAGCAATGCGCTTTTGCTGCCCCACATCATAGAGTACAATGCTGCCCTTGCTAAGTCAGGGTACGAAAATTATACCGTTACCGCCAGGAAGTATCAGAGGATCGCCAGGATCGTCGGGGTGCCCGCATCCAGCGTTCCCGTTGCCATCGGCTCTCTCATCAAGCGGGTCTGCGACATGCAGAAGGAGCTGGGGATCCCTGCATCCTTCAGTGAGCTGGGCATCCAAGAGGAGGCGGTAGAGGAAGCCATGGATGAAATGGTCAAGAATGCTCTTGCGGACATGTGTACCAAGACTAACCCGACACCGGTGTCGGCAGAGGATGTAGAGAAGATCATTAGAAAACTGCTTTAGTTTTCAGATGGGAGAATTATAATGAATAAACTGGATATCGACGGCTTTTATCGGGAGCTGGATGCCGTTCTGCGGCGAAAGGATGCCGGGGAAAGCGAAGCCTTTCTCCTCGGTGCCCTCCAAGAGGCGGAGGGATACGGGGATCTTGCCGGGGTCACTGCCGTGTGCAACGAGCTAGGCGGTTTTTATCGCGCCGTGGGGAGGTTGGCGGAAACCAAGCCTATCTACCACAGAGTTCTGACCAACCTGAAGGAAATGGGCATGGAAAGGACGGAGAACTACGCTGCGGCGCTGATCAACTGGGGCAATGTTTTCGTGGCGGAAAAGGATTACGAAAAAGGCCTTGAAATTTACAAAGAAGCCATGGATATCCTGGAAGGCTCCGGCCTGGGCGGGGATTACCGAATGGCTGCCCTGTGCAACAGCATGAGTGCCATATACCGGGAAACGGGACGTCTGGACGACTCGGAATACGCGGCGAAAAAATCTCTGGAGATCATCAAAAAATTCCCCGGATCGAGAATGGAGATGGCCACCACTTACGTGAGCCTGGGAGAAGTGCAGATCAAAAAGGGAGACCTGGACCACGCAAGGGAAAGCCTTCTCACGGCCATGCGGATATTTGAGACGGATTCCCAGGGCAAGGATCCTCACTATGCGGCGGCAAGAGCTGCCATGGGAGAACTGGAATACAGGGCCGGAAACTACGGTGAAGCGGCAAGGCAGTACGAGAAAACACTGGAATTGATGGAGAGAGATTTCGGAAAAACGCCATACTATGATATGATAAAGAGGAACCTGGAAATGGTAAAGGAGCGTTTGTGATGAAAGGGATGGAGTTATCAAAAGCCTATTTCGAAGAACACGGCCGAAAGCTGCTGGATAAGTTCCCGCAACATCGCGGGGATATGGCAGCAGGCCTGGTAGGGGAAGGATCAGAATGCTACGGATATGATGACGATGTTTCCCGGGACCATGATTTTGGCCCCGGGTTCTGCGTATGGCTGCCCCAAAGGGTGTTCGACGTCATCGGAGAGGCCATGCAGCGGGAGTACGATGCTCTTCCCAAGGAGTACATGGGTTTTGTGCGAAAAGAAACGCCTGAAGGTGCAGGAAGAGTAGGGATCTTCTCCATCGAATGCTTTTATGAGAGATACACCGGGTGTAGGCCGGTCCCGGCAGATAACCGGGAGTGGTTTTGGATCCCGGAGCGATTCCTTTCTATCGCAACCAATGGAGAAGTGTTCCTGGATGAGCTGGGCGAGTTTTCTAAGGCGAGGAAGGAACTGCTGAACTTCTACCCGGAAGACGTATGGATAAAGAAGCTGGCTGCCAGAGTGGCGGTCATGGCTCAGGCCGGACAGTACAACTATCCCAGGTCCACAGCGAGAGGGGATTTTGCGGCGGCATACCTTTCCTGCGGAGAGTTTGTTTCCGCAGCGCTTTCTGCCATCTATCTCCTCAATAAAGTATACATGCCCTTTTATAAATGGGCCTTCCGCAAGGGGGAAGAGCTCCTTTGGCTGAAGCGGTCCATGGCCAATCTCAGGGAACTGATCGGGCTCCCCGATAATATGCAGACAGCAAAGACCAAGGAGGACTTGATCGAGGCCATCTGTGTGGAAGTGGCCGGTGAGCTTAACGGCAGGGGGTTGACTTCCGTCAGGGACGATTTTTTGCAGAACCATCTGGGAGAGCTGATGGCGAGAATCCAAGACCAGCGATTGAGGGGACTTCACGTTTTTGCGGATAACAACTGAGAATGGGAAAGGAGAAAAGGGATGGAGACCAACTTACTCCGTACCGGCGGGACCAATGACCATGTGATCAACCAGGTCATCGCCATGGAGTGGAAGATGTTCCAGCAGGTGGAAAACATCGGAGGTCGTGCTGCGTGTCAGGACGATATGGACACCTTTTACATCATGCGGTACAGTCAGCATGCCATCCTCCGGGGGGAGACTCTGGAGCGTTACAAGGCGGATCTGATCGGCGGGCAGAACCAGGGGCGAAATTTGATCATGGAGAAATACGCCTACATGATGGAAGCCACCGATCCGGAGTATTATCATACACACATTGAGGGACAGATCCCCCGGGTCACAGGGGAAAAGGCCGGGGTGATCGGAGAGATCCAAAGGATCATGGACGGACATTATCGGGCGTTTGCCGCCAAATACCCTAAATACACCAGTAGGGGCCGGTCTGCGGAGGGCGGCGGAAGCCAAACGACCATCGGTGTGTATCTTGTGGGGGAACTAAAGACATATTCCCTACAGACGCTGGAGTCGTTTTTGGCCGACATAAAGAGATTGGGAGAACTGGGGAAAAACCCGGTGGAGATGATCCAGGAAATCATGACCGGGTTTTATGGTTATGGGAGCATCGGAGATGCAGAAGAAAAGATGTGACAAGATGGAACGGGAAAAAGAATTCTACAGTGTGGGAGAAGTGAGCCAGATTTGCAACATCTCCAAGAAGGCATTGCGGTTTTATGATGAGCTGAATATCATCTCGCCGGACAAGGTGATGGATAACAATTATCGATACTATTCCCGCCAGACCATGCTCATGGTTCCGGTGGTGAAGTATTTCAAGCAGATGGGATTCAGGCTCAACGAGATGCGGGAGTTTCTGGATGGCAGCGCCTACGGGGTGATTGCCAATGCCTTTCAGGACAAGATCACCGAGCTGGAGGAGGAACAGAGATTGCTGCAGATGAAATACCAGTCGGTGAAGGACTGGTACGACCTTATCTTGGAAGCGCAGATGGTCATCGAAAACGATATCCGCGAGGTCTCGGTGAAGTACGTCAATGCCTCCGACTACTGCTTTATGGATCAACCCTACAGTGCAAACTACATGGAGTCCATCATCAACATCGAGTTCACCAATTACATCGAGGCCTTGGAAAATGAGATCACCGGTCCGGTGATGATTTGCTTTCCTTCTCACGAAAAGAAGTTGGCGGGCACCCTGGAGACCTTTAGGATGATGCAGAAGACGTTGATCGAGACGGACAAGGAGCATTCCATGGTCCTGGGGGGTAGGCCCATGGTTTCGTGCTATCACATCGGATCTCATGAGACCTTGGGAGAAACCTATGAAAAGACCTTTAAGTGGGCGGAAAAGCACAATTACCGATTGGGTGAAGCATCCTATGAACGGTATGTGACCGATTACTGGACTACCGGGGATGCGGATCAGTTTGTCACAGAAATCATGATTTATGTTGAAAAGTAAACCCTCCCCCTAGGGGAAGGATTTACACCTAAAAATTTCCAAAAATACCCTTTTTTTAGGCCATAGCCGGGGCGAGGGGAAGACATAGGGGGAAATAAACAAAAGGGAGCATATGGGGTGTTTCCGTTGATAACAACGGTTTATACCCCATTTTTATTTTCGATAAACAGAAAAAACACAAAAAAACAGAGGAAGTTTTGAGAAGGGCTTGACCTTCCCCTTAGATGTAAGGATTAGACTGGACACAGACAGTGTTAAGTAGTTAACAATATCGGAAAGGACTTGAAGCTTGACATACACATACAGGAGGTATTTAGGCTATATACTGCCATCTATGATTGCCTTTGCCTTTTCCGGGGTCTACTCCATCGTGGACGGATGGTTCATCGGGAACTATGTGGGAGAAGGGGGGTTGGCTGCCATCAACGTGGCCTATCCCATCACTGCATTGATCCTGGCCACCGGCACGGGACTGGGAATGGGAGGAGCCATCCTGATTTCCATCAGCAGAGGGAGGGATGACTTCCCGGGGCAGAAGGAATATTTGGGGATCACACTGCTCTTGCTCTTGATAGCAGGTGTGGTGGAGATGGCTGCCATGTATGTTTTGTATCCCACCCTTCTGGAATTCTTCGGTGCGTCGGGAGAGATCATGACCCTTGGCCAGGAGTACATCCGCATGATCATTTTGGGAACTATGTTCCAGATGATCGGTACGGGCCTTGTCCCCATCGTGCGAAACTACGATGCGGTGGTGATCGCCATGGTTTCCATGGTCTGCGGATTTCTGGGAAATGTGGTTTTAGACTGGCTGTTTATTGCGGTCATGGGATACGGCATGAAGGGAGCGGCCTTCGCCACTGTCTGCGGACAGGGACTTGCCATCTTGCCCAGCCTGTTCTTCATGATCAGAGCAAAAAAACTGATAGGCTATGTAAAACTGTCCTTGAACATTGAGAAAATACGAGAGATCATCTTTGTGGGGGCTTCGCCTTTCGGGCTGGCCATGTCGCCCAACATCGTCCTGATCATCATCAACAAAAATGCCATGGTTTATGGCGGACCGGGTGCGGTGGCCTGCTATGCGGTGGTCGCCTATGTGACCTACATTGTGATGATGCTCATGCAGGGGATAGGGGACGGATCCCAGCCACTGATCAGCCAGGCCTTTGGACACGGCGACCGTAAGATGATGGTGGATGTGAGACGGAAGGCATATGCTACGGCAACGGTACTGGCCGTAGGATTCATGGCATTGATGATCTACCTGAGAAGGCCTATCGCCATATTTTTCGGGATGGGAGCAAGCGGCATCCAGGATGTATGCGTGGCCCTGCCCATCTTCACGGTTGGATTCGTCTTTGTGGGATTTTTAAGGGTCAGAACCTCCTGCTACTATGCGGAGAAAAAGAATGCCAAGGCATATCTGTTGGTATATGGGGAGCTGGTGCTCACCGGATTATTCGCAGGGATCGTCCTCCCGCCCCTCATGGGCATAGGAGGTGTGTGGTGGGCAGCGCCCCTATCACAGATCGTGATGACTTTCCTGGCCTTCGTCATGACATTCCGTGACGGAAGAAAAAAAGTGGATATTCTATAATAAGAATATATT
>JBMNVE010000001.1:0-137457 GCA_050946655.1 Anaerovoracaceae bacterium | reverse complement strand
GAGTTAATTACTCCTACATGCTCATGTTGGATCGAAAAACTAACGAGCAGTCAGCCTGCTCGTCAGAAAAAATACTTGTTATATTTTTGTGGATTTTAGGCCCCACCCCAACATTTGACATAGAGCCAAAAAACCGCAGGGAGGTTACCTGCGGTCTCTGATGAATTACAGCGACGGTTTCTAAAGCCTATAAGTTCTTCAATTGCTCACGCACCCGTTCAAAGGATGTGGATCCTTTGGATTTTTTTGCTTCTATACATGCCTTAACGTTGATCTTGTCGAAAATATCATCCTGGAAGGCAGGAGAAAATTTCTGCAGCTCTGCCAAAGAAAGATCTTCGATGGCACATTCCTTTTCGATGCAGTGAAGGACAAGGGAGCCGATGATCTCGTGGCAGTCCCGGAAAGGAATTCCCTTGCCTACCAGATAGTCCGCCGCATCGGTGGCATTCATGTAGCCGAACTTAGCTGCACTAGCCATGTTATCTTTTTCCACCTTCATGGTAGCAATCATTTCCCGGAAGATGTTCAGGGAATCCTTCAAGGTATCTCCCGCATCAAAGGCAGGCAGTTTATCTTCCTGCATATCCTTATTGTAGGCCAGAGGAAGGGCCTTCATCACAGTGAGGAGGGTCACCAAGTCACCATAGACCCTGCCGGTCTTTCCTCGGATCAATTCAGCCATGTCGGGGTTCTTCTTTTGGGGCATGATGCTGCTGCCGGTAGCATAGGCATCATCGATCTCCACAAAGCTGAACTCCTTGGAGCTCCAGAGAATCAACTCTTCGCAGAAGCGAGAGAGGTGCATCATGCAGATGGAGCAGCAACTGATGAACTCAATGGCAAAATCCCTGTCGCTCACCGCGTCCATGGCATTGGGGGCGATGTTTGCAAAGCCCAATTCTTCGGCCAAAAATTCTCTGTCCGTTTCATAACTGGTTCCTGCCAGGGCACCACTACCCAGGGGTAGATAGTCGGTTCTTTCCCTGCAGTCAGCAAAACGTGTCCGATCCCGAAGAAACATCTGATAGTATGCCAGGAGGTGGAAGGCAAAGGTCACCGGCTGGGCCCGCTGCAGATGTGTGTAGCCGGGCATGACGGTTTCCGTGTGTTCTTTTGCCAATTCCTTCAGTGTGTCCAAGAGAGCACCCAGCAGTTCATCGATCTGGTCGATCTCCTTTTTCACGTGAAGCTTGAAATCAACAGCAACCTGATCGTTTCTGCTTCGGGCCGTATGGAGTTTCTTTCCCGTAGCACCGATTTTTTGGGTAAGGAGGGTCTCGATGTTCATGTGGATGTCTTCTCCTTCAATGGTAAACTCCACATTGCCTTCATCGATATCCTTCCCAATCAAAAGGAGAGCCGAAACGATCTCTCGGCTTTCCTCTTCACTTAATATCCCTTGGCGAGACAGCATCTTTGCATGGGCGATGCTGCCTGCGATATCTTCTTTGTATAACCTCTTGTCAAAGGTGATGGATGCGTTGAACTCATCACTCGATGAAGTCGACGCTTTTGTAAACCTTCCTTTCCAAAGTTTCAAGATTTCGTCCTCCCTCTTGATTCTGCTTCTGGATAGCTCTGATTTTTAGCGGTAGTGAGAACAAGTTGATGAAACCGGTGGCATCGGACTGAGTATAAACGTCATCCTTGCTGAAGGTGGCAAACTCTTCGCTGTACAAAGAGTTGGGGGATTCACTGGCAACCGCTGTTGCGCATCCCTTGTAGAGCTTCATCTTCACCTTGCCGGTGACTTCTTCCTGGGTCTTATCCACAAATGCGTTGATGGCATCCATGAGCGGTGTGAACCACAGGCCGTCATAGCAAAGCTGGGCAAACTTCTGTGCCACGATATTCTTGTACTGCATGGTATCCCTGTCCAGGATCAATCGCTCTAAAGCTAGATGGGCTTCGTAGAGGACCGTTCCTCCGGGAGTCTCATATACCCCACGAGATTTCATGCCTACCAGGCGGTTCTCGATGATGTCAATGGTGCCTACACCGTTGGCAGCGGCAAGATCATTGAGGATGGTCAAAAGCTGGATGGGTCCCAGTTTCTTTCCGTCTACGCTGGTGGGGATACCTTTTTCAAAGCCCACCTCAACATAGGTGACTTCATCGGGAGCATCCTCGGGAGGCATGGACAGGACATGGATATCGGGAAGATGTTCATTCCACGGATTTTCCAAATTTCCGCCCTCATGGCTGATATGCCAAATGTTCTCGTCTCTACTATATATTTTTTCTGTGGTTTGAGCAATAGGGATGTTGTGTTTCTTGGAATATTCTATGAGATCTTCACGGGAAGTAAAGGTCCACTTGTCATCCCTCCACGGTGCGATGATCTTGATGGCCGGGTCCAGGGCCTTGATGGTAGTCTCGAATCTCACCTGGTCGTTTCCCTTGCCGGTGCAGCCGTGGCAGATATAGAAGGCACCTTCCTGTTGAGCCACTTCCACCAGTTTTTGAGCCATAAGGGGTCTTGCCATGGATGTGCCCAGCATATAAGCGTTTTCGTAGATTGCACCGGCCTTCAAAGTGGGCCAGATGAAATCATTGATGAACTCTTCTTGGATATCCAGGACGATAGACTTGGACGCCCCTGTGGCCAGCGCTTTTTCCTTGATCTCATCAAAGTCTTCTTTTTGCCCCGCATTGCAGCATACGGCAATAACCTCGCATTGATAGTGCTCCTTTAGCCAGGGGATGATGACGGATGTGTCCAAACCGCCGGAATAGGCCAAAACTACTTTTTCATTGGGTACCATAATATATATTCTCCTTTGTGTATAATTATAAAATTCTAATGATTATTATACAATCTTGAAAAAGGGAATGCAAGGGGAATTCCATGAAATAGAAAAATATTACTGCGTCCATGGATGAGCGATTTGTTTTTTTATTGATTTACAATTCAAATAGTGACATAATTAGAATGAAAGTTTAATTGCTATTGGTCTGCACTCCATAATGTATGAAAGGTCGGTGTTGTCATGTGTAAAAAGAAAAGATTTGGTTTGGCTCTCTTATTGATCCTATCTGTATTTCTTATCTCAGCCTGTAGTGGGAATAGCTCGGACTCTGCTGACAAGGATATCGGTAAGCATCAAATCGAATATCCCAAGAGTTATAAAACAGAAGAGGCCGGGGCATCCAGTTACGATGGAGCCAACGATGCGGAGAATTCCCCATATTTCAAGAAACTGGACTTCTACAATATGGAGTCCAAAGATTCATTAACCATCATCCCGAAATTCAAGACTTATCAGCAGACCACCGAATATAGTTGCGGTCCGGCGTCTGTGGTGATGGTCCTGGAGCATTTTGGGGAGTACAATAAAGATACCAAGGATGAAATGACCATAGCAGGTATATCCGGCACGTCGGACACCTCCGGCGTAGGTGCTGCCGGCCTTGCCGCTTATTTCACCTCTATAGGTTGGAATGTTGAAAGCAGTCAGCCGGGTAAGGCCACCTTTGATTCTGAAACGGCGACCGATGATTTTAAAAAATGGGTTTTGAAAAACCTGAAGAAGGGTCATCCCATCATGGTCGGATGGTTGGATTGGTCAGGACATTGGCAAGTTATAATCGGTTATGACACGATGGGTACCGAAGATAACTTCGGCGACGATGTATTGATTATGGCCGATGCCTATGACACCACCGACCACTATCAAGATGGTTACTTCGTAGTCGGAGCAGAAAGGTTTTTCTACCAGTGGAAGCTTAGCCTGGAACCGTTTATCGGTGCCGGCCACGGAGATCCTCAGCCCTGGGTGATTGCCTATCCAAAGAAAAAATAGGCGTCGCTTCCCATGATGGATGGATATACCTCTTGGACAGGCGCATTCGGATTGGGTGCGCCACTCTTGATATTCCAAAGGAATATATCTCCCGGAACTTTTTTGCTGTCAACAATGACATGGGACCTCTTTTAGTGTAAAATAGAAGCATATGATGACAATCTATTGATCGAGGGTGCCTATGAAGTTGAAATTTGAAAATACGTACATAAAATGGGGGATAACGGTGTTCATCGTTGTTTCTTTGTGTATCGTCGTTTTCTTCGCCGTGTACAGGATAGAAACGGTTATGAAAGGCATGACGGTTTTGACCGGTATTCTCATGCCCTTCGTGTACGGCCTGGTCATGGCCTATCTGCTGTGTCCGTTATACAACTGGGGGGTGCGCACCTTCGGGAAGATAAAATGGCCCAAAATCAGGGGAAGGGACATGAATACCACCTTTTCCAAGGGCCTCAGTACTGCGCTTTCCATCTTGATCATGTTGGCGATCATCGCATCCCTGCTTTGGATGATCATTCCTCAACTGATTGAGAGCATCGGGGCCATTGCCAAGCAACTCCCCGGCGTCATCGAAAGACTGGTTGCCTGGATGCAGCGTCGATTTGAGTCGCTACCCCAGCTTAGCGGCTTCATGGAGAGGTGGGTCAACAACCTGGCGGAGAAGTTTGTAGGCTGGGCGGAGAAGATACTGGTCCCCGAGACCGACTCGGTGATCACCGGTATTTCCGGAGGCCTTCTGGGGGTCATGAACCTATTGAAGAATTTCTTCATCGGGGTGATCATATGCGTTTTCTTTATCAATCGCAAGGAAGTGTTTTCTGCCCAGATCAAGAAGTTGGCCTTTGCTATCATGAGTGAAGAGAATGCCGATGGATTCCTTCGCGGGGCAGCCTTCACCCATAAGACATTCGGCGGTTTCATCAACGGCAAGTTGCTGGACTCCCTGATCATCGGTATCATATGCTTTATTTTCATGAGTATCTTTGGCTGGCCCTATTCCTTGCTGATCAGCGTCATCATCGGCGTGACCAACATCATTCCCTTTTTCGGCCCCTTCATCGGAGCTATCCCTTCGGCGTTGCTCCTACTCATGGAAGACCCCTGGACCTGTCTATACTTCTGTATATTTATTCTGATCCTTCAACAGGTAGATGGAAATATTATCGGCCCTACCATTTTGGGGGACAGCACCGGGCTGGCCAGCTTTTGGGTCATGTTCGCCATCCTGGTGGGGGGCGGGCTGTTCGGTTTCTTGGGCATGGTTGTAGGCATCCCGGTTTTTGCCGTCATTTATGCCTACACGTGTTATGCGGTAAATAAGAAACTACAGAAAAAAGGGTTATCCACAGACTTAAACGACTACAAGCAATTGATTTATGCAAAAAAAGGAAGAAAACCAACTCATGAAAAAGATTTACAACAAGATCAATAACGTTATTTTAGATGCCCCTATGGCAGAGTACACCTCTTTCAAAGCGGGTGGAAAGGCGGAAGCCTTGATTCTTCCCGAGAGCAGGGAAGAACTTATGGATGTCCTACAAATCCTCAATGAAAGCCGGACACCCTACATGATCATGGGGAACGGTTCCAACATCCTGGTAAAGGATGGCGGATATCCGGGGGCTATCGTTAAGTTAGGTGACGGATTTTCTCACATTGAAACAAGCGGCGAAGAAATCACTGCCGGCAGCGGTGCATTGCTTTCCGCAGTGGCAAGGCATGCCCACCAGGAGGGGCTTACAGGCATGGAGTTTGCCTGCGGGATCCCCGGAAGCCTGGGAGGCGGGGTGTTTATGAATGCCGGCGCCTATGAGGGGGAGATGAAAAACATCCTTCGGTCGGTAAGACTTCTTTCTCCCGATGGAAGAGAAGAGATTACACGACAGGTGTCGGAGCTGGAAATGGGATACAGGACCAGCAGCCTTCAGAGATCCGGGGAGATTGTTCTAGCGGCCACGTTGAAGCTTTCTTCGGGAGACAAGGACAAGATCGGGGCCAAGATGAGGGAGTTGATGGATCGGCGCAACAGTAAGCAACCGGTGGACTATCCCAGCGGAGGGAGTTTTTTCAAGCGCCCGGTGGGACATTTTGCCGGCAAACTGATCCAGGATGCCGGACTGTCCGGGTTTTCCGTCGGCGGGGCCCAGGTATCCACTCTTCATGCCGGCTTTGTGATCAACAAAGGGGGAGCCACCGCCACGGACATCATTCAACTGATGCACATCGTGCAGGCCAGGGTCATGGAGAAGTTCCAAGTAAAGATGGAGCCGGAAATACGCATTATCGGAGAAGACCTACCGGAGATGACAGATGTATAAAATGACTTTTGACTATCATACCCATACCACCTATTCCGACGGAAAGGGAACCATGGAGGAGAGCGTAAAAACCGCAATTTCCAAAGGACTTAAAGGGCTTGCCATAACGGATCACGGGCCGGGACACCTGTTTTACGGTGTCAAGCGAAAGGAAATCCCCCAGATGAAGGAGGAGATCCAAAGACTTCGGGAAGCCTATCCCCAGATAGACATATATTTCGGCGTGGAAGCCAATATTCGCTATGTGGACAATTATGTTGACATCACCCCCCGAGAGGCGGAGCAGTATGACTTTATTTTAGCCGGCTACCACTACGGGACCACCAAGGCTTACTGCATTCACAACTATCTGAACAAGCACGGCTTTCTCTTCAAGGAAGAAGAACTGAGAGAGAAGAATACGGACATGGTGGTTAAAGCCATCGAGCATAACAATATCAAGATACTGACCCACCCGGGGAGCAAGGGGCCCTTTGACATGGTCAGAATCGCCGATGCCTGTGCCAAGCACGGAGTCTGGATGGAGATCAGCACCCATCACTCCCATTTGACGGTGGAAGAAATCAAAATTTCCGCAAAGGCGGGTGCCAACCTTATCATCAGTAGCGATGCCCATCATCCGTCCGTTGTGGGAGACTTTGAAGGGGGATTGGCCAGGGCAAAAAAAGCGGGAATCGATTTAAGCAGGATTGTAAATATAGAGGAAGTGTAAGAGGTAAATCATGGAACTGATCATTGTCACAGGGATGAGCGGTGCGGGGAAGACTCAGGCCATAGCCTGTCTGGAGGACCAGGGATACTATTGTATCGATAATATGCCCCCTTCCCTTATCCAGAACTTCTTGGCCCTGGTAGGGGCAAGTGGCGGAGGGATCGAAAAGGCAGCCTTTGTGGTGGACATTCGAGGGGAAGAGATATTTGGCGATCTGACGGGAAGCCTGGCTGATCTGAAGCAAAGCGAAATCCCCTACAAAATTCTATTTTTGGAAGCTTCCGATGCGGCACTATCCCGCCGGTTCAATGAAACCCGGAGAGTGCACCCCCTGACCAAGAAGCCTCCCACCATAGAAGATATCCAAAAGGAGAGAGAGGCCCTATCGGTCATCCGGGAAAGCGCGGACTACATCGTGGATACATCCAACATGAAGACGGCCAAGTTGAAGGAAGAACTGATGGATATCTTTTCCGATGAGAACAGGGAAGAAACCTTCGTGGTCAATATCATGTCTTTTGGATTCAAGTACGGTCTTCCCATGGCCACGGATATGGTCTTTGACCTTAGATTCATCCCAAACCCCTATTACGTTCCCAGCCTTAAGCGGGCCACGGGCAACAGTAAAAAAGTTCGGAACTATGTGATGAAGTATCAGGAGACCATGACGTTTATCAAGAACACCGACAGGCTTTTGAACAATATCATCCCATGCTTTATGCGAGAAGGGAAATGGCATTTGAACATTGCTTTCGGCTGCACCGGCGGACACCATCGCTCTGTAGTGTTGGCCAACGAGTTTGCACAGCGATTTGAGCTACAGGGCAGGAATGTTACCCTTGAGCATAGAGATGTGAAAAAATGAAAGGAGTACAATCAATGGAAAAACTAATTATTGCTGCAGCCATTTGCGGTGCTGAGGTTACGAAAGAAAATAACCCGGCAGTCCCGTATACCGTGGAAGAAATCGTTCGGGAGGCTAAGTCCGCTTACGATGCGGGAGCAGCAGTGATCCACCTTCATGTCCGTGAAGATGATGGAACACCCACCCAGAGCAAGGAGCGATTTCAGGAGTGCGTAGACGCTATTTTGAAGGAATGTCCCGATGCAATCATACAACCATCAACGGGAGGTGCCGTAGGAATGAGCGATATGGAGAGACTCCAATCCACAGACATCACGCCGACTCCCGAGTTTGCCACCCTAGACTGCGGTACGGTCAACTTCGGTGGGGATGAAATCTTTGTCAACACGGACAACACCATCATGAACTTTGCAAAGATCATGCAGGAAAGAGGCATCAAGCCGGAGCTGGAGTGCTTCGATAAGGGGATGATCGACATTGCCCTGAAAGTGCAGAAGAAAGGCCTTCTGGATGCCCCTTTGCATTTTGACTTTGTACTGGGAGTGCAGATGTCTGCGACCGTAAGGGATCTGGCGTTTTGCGTGGACTCAATTCCCCCGGGGAGCACCTGGACGGGATGCGGCATCGGTAGGGCGGCATTTGATATGGCCACGGCCTCTATCATCATGGGGGGTAACGTGCGAGTGGGATTCGAGGACACCTTGTACATCGAAAAAGGCGTCCTGGCCGAGAGCAACGGCCAACTGGTGGAGAAGGTTGTCAAGATCGCGAACATCCTTGGCAGAGAAATCGCCACACCCGATGAGGCAAGAGAGATACTCAGCATCAAAAAGAGGTAGTATGTCTTTTTCCAGCGACACAAAAAATGAGTTGGCCCGGCTGACTCCCGATAAAAAGTGCTGCATATTGGCGGAAATCGCCGCATTCATTCGCTTTTGCGGAAAGTTGAGACTGGCAGGAGGTGGTAAGTTCACCATCGTGCTTACCACCGAAATTCCCGCCGTGGCTCGCCGATTCAATACTCTCATCAAGAATTACTTCAATGTGGAGACGATCCTCGAGGTGGGGCGGGGGAATACATTGAAAAAGAGGAGATATTACAGCATCACCATCGGGCCGGGGGAACTGAGCCAGCAGATCCTGAGAGAAACGGGGATCCTGATGATCCGCGAAGGTGTGAACTATTTAACTGACGGGATATATGACGGGTTGATCAAGACCAAATGCTGCCGTAAGTCCTACTTGAGAGGGGCTTTTTTGGCAGCGGGAACCATGACCAATCCGGAAAAAGCATATCAGTTTGAGATCGTATGCGCCACGGAAACCCTAGCTGCAGACATGAGAAGATTGATCAATACCTTCGTGGACTTGCATGCCAAGAAGGTGCTCAGAAAAAGTGACTACGTTGTCTATGTCAAAGAATCGGGGCAGATCCTGGACCTTCTTGCCATCATGGGCGCACATTCCCAATATTTTGCCTTTGAAGATGTGCGGTTCAAAAAAGAACTTCGAAATGAGGCAAACCGCCAGAGTAACTGTGATCAGGCCAATATCGACAAAGCCCTCTCCGCTGCGGGAAGGCAGATAGAAAATATCGAAAAGGTCGGCATCGGGAACCTTCCGGCGAAGTTGCAGGAAATCGCCCTCCTCCGCCTGGAAAACCCCTATATATCGCTGACAGAACTGGGGGAAATGCTCACGCCGCCCCTGAAAAAATCCGGCGTAAGCCATAGAATGAAGCGAATTGAAGAACTCGCAAAGAAGGGATAAACATGGAAGAAAAAAGAATAGCCCTGCTCATCGACTCGGATAACATATCCGCAAAGTACCTGGATTACATCCTGGACAAGGTCAATGAAGAAGGCGTTACTACATACAAAAGAATATACGGGGACTGGACCCAGTCCCAAGCGGGGAGCTGGAAAAAGATCCTTTTGGAAAACTCCTTGACCCCCATACAGCAGTTCAGCAACACGGTAGGAAAAAATTCTACAGACTCAGCTATGATCATCGATGCTATGGACATTCTGTACACGGGCAAGGTGGATGGTTTCTGCATCGTATCCAGCGACAGTGACTTTACACGCCTGGCCAGCCGGCTACGGGAAGAGAACATGATGGTCATCGGGATGGGCGAGGAAAAGACACCTACCGCGCTGAAGGAAGCCTGTAATAAATTCATCAACCTTTCCAGCATGCCGGTGGCGGATCCGGCCCCCACTCGTACTCGAAATATCATCAACAAAAAGACCATTGAAAAAAGGATCAAGGCCATCATCATTGCCAACGATGACAAAAATAAGACGACGGACCTGGCGGAGATTGGCAGTAAGTTGCAAAACAGGTGGGCGGACTTTGATGTGAGCAACTACCAGAAGAAATCTTTGTCGGACCTCATCGGAGACTTTGCAAGTTTGCAACTCCACAAAAAGAACAACATCACCACAGTCAGCTTAAAGAAATAGGAGAAGGAATGTTTATCGGAAGTCATATATCCGTTGCAGGGGGATATGGCAAGATGGGGAAAGAAGCTCTTTCCATCGGTGCCAATACCCTGGCGTTTTTTACGAGAAATCCAAGAGGGGGAAAGAAAAAGGCGGTGAACATTGAGGATGTCAGCGCCTTTCGCATGCTTGCGGAAAAAAACGGGTTCGGGAAATTGGTGGCTCATGCACCATATACCCTCAACCCGTGCTCCCAGACCAAAAAAGTCAGGGAGTTTGCAAGGATTGCCGTGTCGGAGGATCTGGAAGCCATGGAATTGCTTCCGGGCAATTACTACAACTTCCATCCGGGCAGTCATACGGGTCAGGGTGTGGAGACGGGTATCAGATTGATCTGTGAACTTCTCAATGATATCCTTACCCCTGACCAGCAGACGGTGGTTCTTCTTGAGACTATGGCAGGTAAAGGTAGCGAGGTGGGAAGAAATTTTGAAGAGCTTGCGGCAATCATTGACGGGATAGAGGAAAAATCTAAAATCGGCGTCTGTATGGATTCCTGCCATGTAAGCGATGCCGGCTATGATATCGTCAATGATTTAGATGGCGTTCTAAGGGAATTCGACCGGGTGATTGGCCTTTCCTATTTAAAGGCCTTGCATTTGAATGATAGCCAAAACCCAATAGGGTCCAGAAAGGATAGACACGCCAAGATTGGCGAGGGCTATCTGGGACTGGACACCTTCAGGAAGATCGTTAATCATCCTGACTTGCGTGATCTTCCCATGATCCTGGAAACCCCCAACGATCTTGCAGGCTATGCTTCTGAAATAAGCCTCCTTCGCAGTATGGTAAATAAATTTATCGAAAAACGATAAATAAATATTGACAAACGACAATGGTGAGAGTATATTGAAATAGAACTCATGCATGAAAGGAAGTTATCGTATGTGGAATTCTAAGAAATCAACAGTACTTTCACTGGTTTGTACGAGAATTGTAATGGCACTTATGGTGGTCTGTGCAGTCCTGCTGCCTAAACTGATGGCCTACTACGCAGACCACATGGGAAACGGATTGGAGCCGGAAGAATTTTTCGTCTTTATGGCGATCCTGTATGCCTGCTGTCTGCCCGGGGGAGCGGTCCTCATATGCCTGGACCGGTTGCTGTCGGGGATCAGAAGGGGAGATGTATTCGTCCCAAGAAATGTGTTTTATCTACGGACGATCTCCTGGTGTTGCTTTGCGGGAGCGCTGCTCCTGGCAATCGCGGGAAGATACTACCTTCTTTTTCTGGGGGTGGCTATCATCGCAGCATTCATTGGATTGATTCTCCGTGTTGTGAAAAATGTGATCGAAGAAGCTATCGTCATCAAGACGGAAAACGACTTCACCATATAGGAGGGCATCCATGGGAATCATTGTAAACCTGGATGTGGTCATGGCCAAGCGGAAGATCTCTGCAGGAGATCTGGCAAAAGAAGTGGGCATCACCCCGGCCAACCTTTCCATCCTAAAAAACAACAAAGCCAAAGCCGTTCGCTTTTCAACCTTGGAAGAAATCTGTAGAGTCTTGGAATGTCAGCCGGGAGATATCCTGGAATACAAGGAGTAAACATGACAAACCGACTCAAAGACCTTTCTTTCTCCATGGGAGATCGATTGTTTGGCCTGTCCGCCATCCTGTGCGGATACCTGTACTGGGCATTGCCCGGAGGTCACGGCAAGGGACTGGGAGGCGCCCTGCTGGTGATCATCATGGTGGCTTTTGGGCTCATCTATACCCACAGTCACGGATACAAACAGAACAAGAGAAGCCTTCTGCCCCTCGGGATCATCCTTTTATGCGGCGCAAACCTCTTTATTTTCGATAGTGTTTTGGAACGACATCTGGCATTCCTCTTTGCTCAAATGGCCTACATCTACTGGATCGCCGTTACCGTGGGGAACTTGGTAGATAGGAGACTGTCTCTTTATACCTTGGCGGAGATGGGGCGGAAGTTCTTTGTGGTGCCCTTTGCCAACTTTGGTGCCTGTCATTTCTCTGTTTTCTACGGAGGAAGGGAAAAGAGGAACGGCAAGAACATCCTTATGGCCTTGGTGGGCCTTGTGGTGGCCATCCCCATCCTTCTTGCTGTGACCAGGCTGTTGATTTCGGCCGACGCTGCTTTTGCACAGATGATGGTCATGCTTCCTATGAACATCTCCCACCATGTGGTCAACATGATCATCCAGTTTGTTTTTGGTATCCCGGTGGCATTTTACTTGTATGGACTCCTCTTTGGAGAGGCCAGGAGCAGATACGCTGTTTCCCAAAAGGAGTCACTGGACTTAGCAGCTACTCAAGTGGCGATCATCCCCGGGGCCACAGTATATGCTATCATGGTTTCTCTCTGCGGCATATACCTGGCCTTTATGGGGGTGCAGGCCGGCACCCTCTTTGGGGGATTTGGCGGATATCTTCCCACCGGCTACACCTATGCGGAATTTGCAAGAGGTGGCTTCTTTCAGCTGTGCCTGGTGACAGTGATCAACGGCATGGTCTGTGGTTTTTCCTACATCTTTGTTCGCGACCGAAGGGCAAAGGCCTTTCGCTTCTTGATGGCTATGATGGCAATCTTTACCATGCTTTTGTGCATTACGGCCATGAGCAAGATGGCCCTTTACATTAGCTCCTATGGGTTGACTCAGCTTAGGGTATATACCTTTTGGTTCATGGCACTGGTCCTGATCATATTTGCCTTGGTGCTCATCCGTCAAATTGCTACCTTTAACGGGACCAGGGCCGGAGTCCTCGCCTTTGTTCTCTGCTTCATGGTTTTGATCTACGGGAACGTGGATGGACAGATCGCTAAATATAATGTGGAGCGATATAAGGCGGGGACATTGAAAGAGGTGGACCGGGGTGCTATGCTCCATCTTTCGGCAGGGGCTTCGCCATATTTGCTTGAACTGTATCACTGGGAAAAGGATGAAAAATTTAAGAGCGAAATCAAGTTTATGCTCAACCGGTTCGACCCCCCGTCTCAGACGAAGAAGTGGAACGACTTTAACCTTCAGGCATACTGGGCGGGCAAATCCTTCGTTGCCACCTTTAAAGGAATATGATAAAATCTCCTTATGAAATTTAGAGTGTTTTTAGCAGTTGCGGCCTGCAAGATAACCCGCAATATCATGAGAGCCATGGGAAGGGGAGCTACCAGTTTCCCCGGCCGGGTGGCACTAAAGATCTATC
This sequence comes from Anaerovoracaceae bacterium, assembly GCA_050946655.1. Classification (GTDB taxonomy): domain Bacteria; phylum Bacillota; class Clostridia; order Peptostreptococcales; family Anaerovoracaceae; genus JAXGRD01. Next base: position 124,077 of record JBMNVE010000001.1, on the reverse strand, counting down.
CGGACATCCTGGGCCAACTGGCCAAAGGCGTCCGGACGATTATTGTCACGGGGACCAACGGCAAGACCACCACTTCCCGGATGATCGAGCAGAACCTGAAGGACAGCGGCCTATCCTACTTTGCCAATCGGTCCGGTGCCAACCTGATCGAGGGGATCACCGCAGAATACGTGGCGAATGCATCCTTGACCGGCAAGAACAAGAAGGAGATTGCCCTCATCGAGTGCGATGAGGCGGCTTTCAAAAAAGTAGGCAAATATGTGGATCCGGAGTGCGTTCTGGTGACCAACTTGTTCAGAGACCAGCTGGATCGCTTCGGTGAAATCACCCATACCTTGGAGAGTATTAGGATCGGCATCACAAACTCACCTCATGCCACGGTGTGCCTTAACGCCGACTGCTCCATGACCACATCTTTGGGTAGAGAGATCCCCAACAAGGTCATCTATTTTGGGGTCAATACACCCATATATAAAGAGCGGGTGAGAGAATCCTCCGATGCTCCCTACTGTATCTACTGCAAGACCGAATATGAATATGACTACGTTACCTTCGGACATTTAGGGAAATACCGTTGCCCCGGCTGTGGATATGAAAGGCCGGCACCTCAGGTGGCCGTGGACAAGGTTCTGGCCAGCGACGAGGATCACAGCGAGATACAGATTGACGCTATGGGGGAAACTTATCGGGCGGTGATCAATCTTCCCGGCGGATATAACATCTATAACGGTGTGGCTGCAGTGGCAGTAGCCCATGTGATGGGGTTTTCCAAGAAGGAGGCGGTTGAGGCCCTTTCCGACTTTGAGTGTGGTTTCGGAAGGATGGAGAAGTTCATGCTTGGAGAGACTCCTGTGCGGATGATCCTCATTAAAAATCCCGCCGGATGCAATCAAGTCCTGAATTTTTTGGCCGGTCTGAAGGAGGAAGCCCTCTTCGTCATTTGCCTCAACGACAAATATGCCGACGGAACGGATATCTCCTGGATATGGGATGTGGACTTTGAGATCCTGCAACGGATCCAGGGCAAACTGTCCGCCATTTTGGTTTCCGGGATCAGAAAGGACGATATGGCATTGCGTTTGAAATACGCAGGATTCCCCGGGGAGAAGATCCGCCCCATGGATAATTGGGACAGTCTCCTTGAGGAGATCACAACTCAGGATAGGCCTGTGTACATCATGCCCACCTATACGGCCATGATGGACCTTCGCGGGATCATCAGCCAAAAATACGGTTACAAGAACTTTTGGGAGTAAAGGGAAAATACATGGATAGGAACCAAATGGAAATCAATATATGTCATCTGTATCCGGATGTGCTGAACCTCTACGGAGATACGGGAAACATCCTCTGCCTGGTCAATCGGCTCAAGTGGCGGGGGATCGGATGCAAGGTGACGGAATTGCCGGTGGGAGAGCCCCTGCGGGCATCGGATCACGATATCTTCTTCATGGGAGGAGGACAGGACTTTGAACAGTCTGTCCTTTTGGAGGATGCCAATCGATATAAAAAAAGAGAGATTGAGAGTGCAATCGACGAAGAAAAAGTTTTTCTGGCCATCTGTGGAGGCTACCAGATCCTGGGGAACTATTATCAGACCCATGATGGAAAGCAGTATGATTTCATGGGCTGCCTGGATATCCACACCATTGGCCATAAGGACAGGATGATCGGAAACTTTATGTTTGCCTGCGATGACCTTCATGGGGAAACTGTGGTGGGCTTTGAGAACCACTCGGGAAAGACCTACCTGGGGGATAGGGTCAAGCCCTTGGGGAGGGTCATCCGCGGCCGTGGCAATAATGGAGAAGATGGGACGGAGGGAGCAAGATACAAGAACGTATTTGCATCCTACAGTCATGGACCACTGCTACCCAAGAATCCCAAGCTCTGTGACTTGCTACTAGAGAAAGCGTTGGTGCGGAAATATGGAGAAGTAAATCTCTCTGCCTTGGATGATGAATTGGAAAATAAAGCCCATGATTACATGGAAAAGAGATTATCCGTCCAAGGGTAAAAAAGATTGTAATTCCTGTTGAAAGCGCGTCATCGGAAACCCGATGACGTTATTTTTATCCCCCTCTATGCGAGAGACATATTTTTCGAAGGTCCCTTGAATGGCATAGCCGCCGGCCTTGTCATACGGCTCATCGGTATCAAGGTAGGGGAGAAGATCCTCTCGGGAATAATGGGAAAAGAAGACCTTGGTGGTCTCGTAGAAGCACAGGGAAGATGTGTTCCCGATTATGGCAACCCCCGTCATGACGAAGTGATAGGTGTCTCTCATGGAAAGAAGGGCAGCCAGGGCCTCTTCTTTATCTGCCGGTTTCCCCAGCATAGTCCCTTTTCGGGAGATCACTGTGGTATCGGCACCTACAATGATCTCTCTTCCCGTGAGTGTTTCCGCCTTTGTTAAACTTTCCTTTGTTGCCATAGCCTTTTTTAGAGCCAGATACATGACCGATTCTCGGTGAGTCAAGGGGAAGGGAAGGCTTTCCTCCACATGAGAAGGAGAGACCCGGGCAATAAATCCCCGGGTCAAAAACATATCTATTCTTCTAGGCGAGGCAGAAGCAAGGATAATTTCAGCCATATTATCTCCTCCTAAAAATTAAGGCTCAGACGGAGGGTCGGGGGTATCACCATTGTCATCGTCCCCGTTGTCATCGTCATCGTCATCCTCTTCCTTGGGTGGAACAGCAGGTTCCGGTGCCGGAAGCTTGGTTTCTTCTCCCGGTGCTACCGGATACTTGGCTGAGTCCTTGTTGTGGATGGCACAGTAGAACTTACTATGAGGGTCATCCTCGTCCATTTCCACCCTTTTTCTATTGGTACACCAAGGACATGCGATGTATCCGGAGTCTGCACAGGTTTCCACTTCCACCTTAGCTTTTTCCTCTTCCACCTTAGCTTTTTCCTCTTCCACCTTTGGAGCGCCTTTTTCCGTGCCCTTGACGAACAGTTCACCGTTTACCGTGATTACGTTGGATGGCCTGCCTGGCAGTGAGCCGGACAATCCGGCTGTGGCATCGGTCATAATTTTTCCCCAAAGCCTGGCTGCAGCAGCCGACCCTTCGGTCAATTCAATATTCAAATCGTTTCCTATCCAAAGAGCTGCGGAGTACTGTGGCGTAAAACCGCAGAACCATGCGTCATAATTGTTGGATGTGGTACCGGTCTTACCGGCTGTGACCTGATTGCCCGTGGCTGCAGGACTTGCGATGCCGTTGCTGACGGTGGTCCGAAGGATGTCCATCATGATATAGGCCACACCGGGATCCATGACTTTAGTGGAGTTGTTCTTTTGTTTTAGGATCACTTCACCCTTGTTATTCTTTACCTCTTTGTAGACGGTATACTCCTTGTGTTCTCCCAGGCTGGGGAAGGTAGTATAAGCAGAACTCATCTCAAGAGGAGAGATCCCGTTAGTCATACCTCCTAGGGCTAGGGCGGCGGCATTCATATCACTTACATCGCCTTTTTCCACAACCGTGGTGACGCCGAACTTCTTCAACATTCCTGAGGAGTATTCAGGCCCTACTTGCTGGAATACCCGCACAGCATTTACGTTGACTGACTGTTCTACAGACGCTCTCAGGGTCAACATTCCCTTGTATCCGCCATAGGCGTTTCTTGGCCACACTTTACCGTTGACCACAAGTTCCGCATCGTTGATCCTGCTGGCAGCTGTCCAATAGCTACCGTAGCCGGCAGTCTTTTGATTTTTATCGTATTCCTTAAAGGACATGGCTTTTCCGGTAGCCGCTGCTTCTACACCTTGTTCCAGGGCAGGAGCATAGACAGCAAGAGGCTTGATGGAAGATCCGGGCTGTCTTGGTTTTATGGCTCTGTTGTAGATCATCTGGCCGGTCACATCTCTTCCACCTTCCATGGCCACCACGGCACCGGTCTTGTTATCACAGATCACCATGGCACCCTGGGGCTGGCGGACCTTCTGCTTGAGGGAATAACCGGAGCTTCCTACACTGTAGACTCCGTCTGTAACGGTGATGGTATCGGGATAATCCTTGAGGAAATTCGCCTTGATTCTTAAATTTCCTTCACTATCCAGGGACTTATACTGTTTGGGAATGATCAATGTGCCGCTTTCTATGCTGTAGAAGTAACCGTCTTCCCGGACATACATGGGCTTGAATTCCACGGAATAATCTGTTTCTCCGTTGACGACAGTCTTGTAGAAATTCAGTCGTTTATCCTTTAGTAAAGTGAGATTCCCGTCTTTATCCACGTTGATCTCGTCGCTTTGGAAGGTGAAAGCGCCTCCCGGCAAGTAAGTATCATGGGAGTAGAGAAGAAGTGCTCCTTCACTGCTGATGATGTTTCCCTTATCGTCAAATCGAGTGTCCCCGTAGTCTACGGCGGGGAAGTTGCTGCTCTCCGCAAATGCATCCTTGATGGCATTCTGGGCCTGGGTGTTCTGGGTCGTATAAATTTGCAGCCCACCGGTGTAGATGAGCCTTCTGGCGTCTTCTTCAGAGTAGCCCTCTGCCACTAGATCCTTGATCACCGTATCTACGACAAATTCGGAGAAGTACACAGATGATCCGGTGACCGTATTGCCACCTAACTTAATATGCCCCGAGAGATCATCAGCTTGGACCTTTTTTAGGGTGTCTGCAGTAATATACTTTTGTTCTTTCATAAACTGCAAGGTAGTATCCCGACGCTCCTTGGAAGCATCACCGTTGTAAATGGTGGTGAAGCCTGCAGACCGCTCCAAGACCGTTTTTTTGGAAAGGTCCACGGAGTTTTCCGCCAGCGTATCGTTGTCATATGTCTTCACCAGAGCATAGGCGTCCGGTGATTTGGGGATAGAAGCGATGGCCGCACATTCCAGCAGATCCATTTCGGCCGCCGGTTTGTTGAAATATGATCTGGCTGCCGCTTCCACACCGTAGGAGTTGTTCCCTAGGTATATGGTGTTTAGATAAGCCTCAATGATCTGTTCCTTAGTAAGGCTCCTTTCCAATTGGACCGTATACCAGGCTTCCGTCACCTTACGGTTGAGGGAGCGAACGCTCTTGGTCTCAGAAAGGTAGACGTTCCGGGCCAGCTGCTGGGTGATGGTGCTGGTCCCGCCGATGACGCCTCCGGAGAAGACACTTTCCTTGATGGCACCCAAAACTCGCACAAAGTTAAACCCGTGATGATCCCAAAAGGTCTTATCCTCAATAGCAACTACCGCATTGACCAGATCCTTGGGCAGATCCTTGTATTCAATATTGATCCGGTTCCCGCCGTCCACAAAGACTGTATCGATCTGTTTGCCCTGATCGTCGTAGAGAATAGAACTCTCCGGCAAATAGGCATAAATATCATCGGTATTGATTCTGGGGGCGTTGGCGATAACCGTCACCGTGTAGAAGACAAGAAAAACCACCATGACTGCAAACACAGTCAGTAGAAATTTGATGGTACTCTTTGCCCTCCTCTTTCCCTTGTTCCTCGTTTCACTTCTATTTTTTGATTTGCTTCGCATTCCCGTCATTGTCTTTTTCCTTTCAAGATATGCATTACATACGTGACAATTATACCATATTTATACGCTGTGATAAAGAGAAAGAGATGGCGAAAAAACCTTTCAAACCCTCTTGACATTTCTTTGAGAATGTACTATTGTACTAAGTAGTTAATACAATGATACAGAGCGAGAAGGGAAGGAGGAAAAAGTGGATTGGAAATTTAAACCGGGATTACCGATATATACACAGATCGTGGAACAAATGAAATTGAGCATTGCCAAAGGCGTGTACAAGCCGGGAGAAAAACTACCTGCGGTTAGAGAGCTGGCCATGGAGGCAGCCGTGAATCCCAATACCATGCAAAGGGCATTGACGGAAATGGAAAGGGAAGGACTGTTTTATACGGAGAGGACCAACGGAAGGTTTGTGACCAAGGAGGAAGAAACATTGGACAAGATGAGGATAGCGCTGGGAGAAGAGTTTATCCGTGAACTCTTTACAAATTTGGAAAAGATGGGAATGAATAAAGAACAAATCGTAAAAGCAGTGGCCAAGTGGGCAGAGGAGGCAGAAAAATGAGTTTGTTTGAATGCAAAGGCGTAACAAAGAGGTACAGCGGAATGACGGCACTATCCAATGTGGATCTGAGTTTAGGAGCGGGGCAGATTGTCGGTCTTCTGGGGCCCAACGGCTCGGGAAAGACCACCATGATCAAACTGGCAAACGGCCTTTTGGTGCCCGACGGCGGACAGGTTCTTATCGATGGAAAGATGCCGGGGCCGGAGACCAAAGCAATGGTTGCTTATCTGCCGGATAGGGAGTTCTTGCCTCTCTACCTGCCCATCGAAAAACTGATCAAGCTCTATAAAGACTTTTTTAAGGATTTTGATGAAGGAAAAGCAAGGGAAATGTTTCAAAACTTAGGACTACCGTTAGATATCCCCATGAAGAAATTTTCAAAGGGGAACAGGGAGAAGGTACAGCTGATCTTGACCATGAGCCGCAATGCAAAAATATATTTTCTCGATGAACCCATTGCGGGGGTGGATCCGGCAGCACGGGATTATATCCTAAGAACCATCATATCCAATTACAGTGAGGATTCCTTAGTCATCATTTCTACCCATTTGATTTCCGATGTGGAATCGGTGCTGGACGGAGTCGTGTTTTTAAAGGCCGGAGAAATAGTGCTAGACAAGCAGGCGGAGGAGTTGAGAGAAGAAGAGGGAAAGAGCGTAGATGTATTGTTCAGGGAGGTGTTCAAATGCTAGGGAAATTGATGAAGTATGAAATGAGTGCCATGGGGCGAATCCTTCTGCCTCTGTATGTGGCGTTACTATTCATGTCCCTGGTCATGGGGATCGTGGTAAATATCCTAGATGTCTGGACAATATTCAAAGGGATCGTCATCTTGCTGTATTCGGCGGTGGCCATCGGTGCCGCGGTAATGACGGTCATCCTCATTGTGCAGAGGTTCTACAAGAACTTGCTGGGAAATGAAGGTTATCTCACTTTTGCTCTCCCGGTAACTACAGGGAGACATATTTGGAATAAAGGAATCACAGCAATAATATGGATGACCATCGGCTCCATCGTTGGCATCCTCTCTGCGATGATCATCATCGCATCCACAGGAGAGCTGAGGCTATCGGAAATCGGGATGCTGTTCAGCAGGATGTGGGAACTGGTGGGAGCCAAGGGTTTCTTGTATTCGGTGGAATTTCTGGTGGTGCTCTTCTTGAGCATGGCCCATACGATCCTTCAAATCTACGCCGCCATCTCTCTTGGCCACCTGTGGAGCAATTATAGGATACTGGGAGCCATCCTTGCCTATGTAGGACTCAATGTCGCCGAGACCATCATCGTTTTCTTCATGGGAAGAATCGGCATTGGCATAGCCGTAATAGGAGAGACGAGCAAACTGAGCTTCGCCTTGGAAGGTGATGCGTCCTACCACCTCATCCTTCTGGTCATAGGAGCCCATTCGGCAATCTTATCTGTGGCATATTACGTGATCACCCACCACATTTTGAAGAAGAAACTGAATCTGGAGTAGTTGAGGATGCTCAGTCATAATTGCCAAAAGAACAACGCTAATAGACTGTATCACCAATATGACACATACCATAAAATCAAGACCACCGGCTGAGCCGGTGGTCTTTTTCATCCGACCCCATGAAGCGAAGTCCAACCTTGTAGATTCTCGGTTCTGTCCACAAAAAATCTTGACATTGACCGAAAAGGAAGAAGAAAAATGGGATTTTGCGGCTGATAAATGGCTTAAAACAGCTTTCTGTGCACGCCACGAGCAGATCCAGAGTAAAAAAATCCCAACATCAGTCGTGTCATGGAGAGGATGTCGGTATTTTGTCCTGACATTCCGGGGCTACAGTGGGGAAGGTCAAGATTTTTTGCCGACCATCTAAATAGTCTAAAAAATTGCGCGCAAAAATGCTTCCGGGATAAGGAGACACCCCGGTGGGAAAGGGATTGCTATTCATGTTTGAGAAATGTGAATTGCCGTCTGTTGGAGTCCAAGATCCCTTCTTTTTTTAGGAGCCGAATCTCTCGCATGAGCGCACTTCGATCCACACATAAGTACTCGGCCAGCGCCACCAATGACATGGGTATCTCGAAAGTATCTTCCCCGGTCTTTCCGTGGATGTATCTCAGGTAGGTCAGAAGTTTCTTCCGAATGGTGTGCTGGTTGAGGATATTCAGGTGCAGGGTCAGGGCCTGTGATTTTTGTGCCGTAAGGTAAAACAGATTGCTGATCAACTGGGAATGGTGAGGGCAGACGTTGTCGCAAGGGGAGATGGTGTGGTCGTAGTCCAGATAGATCACCCTGCAGTCGTCTACCGCTTCTACATAATACTCATAGCCCTCCAAGGGAAAGGAAAACAGTTCTCCGAAGACGTCCCGAGAAGAGTAGTTCTCTGTAATGATGTATTCGCCATCGGCATTGATCCCCACAAGGCGGGCTTTGCCCTTGATGATCACGCCGATGTTTTGGATCTCGTAGGAAAACTGCATGATGGTCTCGCCGGCTTCATAATCTTTGAACTCCGGCTTGAAGCAAGCGGTCATTTTTTCCAAAGAATCTTTTGAAATATTTCTGTCCAATGAGATGTTCATGGCAACCTCCTTAATATAATATGGATTATATCACAATACTGTGGCATTTGCCACAACAAAAGAAAATTAAAGGAGATATGATAAAGGCAAGCAAAACCGGAAAACAAATATAAAGGAGGTATACTGTATGCTATTTAAAACAACGGAGCAACATGAGGAGATCCGCAAAAAGATCAGAGCCTTTGCAGAAGAAGAGGTAAAGCCTTTGGCATTTATGATGGATCAGAACAACGAGTTTCCTCATGATGCAGTGAAGAAATTGGGTGAGATGGGACTGATGGGCATCCCATTCCCCAAAAAATATGGTGGTGCAGGACTGGATTCTATCTCCTATGCCATCGCCGTAGAAGAGCTGTCCAGAGTAGATGGAGGAACGGGTGTTATCTTGTCTGCTCATGTTTCCTTGGGATCATATCCCATCTATGCCTTTGGTACGGAAGAGCAGAAGATGAAGTATTTAGTACCTCTGGCAAAAGGGGAAAAGCTGGGAGCCTTTGGTTTAACTGAGCCCAATGCGGGAAGTGATGCCGGCGGTACCGAGACTACAGCGGAGTACCGTGGCGACCACTATCTTCTCAATGGAGGCAAGATATTCATCACCAACGCAGATATTGCTGACACGTACATCGTCTTTGCAGTGACCACACCGGATATCGGCATCAAGGGGATCAGCGCATTTATTGTGGAGAAGGGCTGGGAAGGTTTTGAGTTTGGTGACCACTACGACAAGATGGGTATCCGATCATCTTCCACGGCAGAACTGATCTTTAACGATGTGAAAGTCCCGGTAGAAAACCTTCTGGGCAAGGAAGGACAGGGCTTCAAAATTGCCATGAGTACCTTGGACGGCGGCAGGATCGGCATAGCCTCCCAGGCACTGGGTATTGCACAAGGAGCATTTGAAGTATCGGTAGAGTATGCAAAGGAAAGAGAACAGTTCGGTAAGCCCATTGCTTTCCAACAGATCAACTCCTTCAAGATCGCCGATATGGCAACTAAGATCAGAGCGGCAAGATTCATGATCTACAGTGCGGCCGAGATGAAAGACAATGGTGAACCTTACGGAGTGGAATCGGCCATGGCCAAGGGTTACACATCTGAGATCTGCTTGGAAGTTGTCAACGAAGCCTTGCAGATCCACGGCGGAAACGGATACTTGAAGGGCATGGAAGTGGAGCGATTCTACAGAGACGCCAAGATCTGCACCATCTACGAAGGAACCAGTGAGATCCAAAGGGTGGTCATTGCAGCCAGCATTTTGGGCAAGGAACCCAAGGAAACCTTCCGCAGGAAGAAGGGGAAGGGACCCATTGCGGGGATCAGAAAGAAGGAACTATTTACTTCCGGTTCTCCCAAGGAAAAGGTGGAGGCCTTGGTGGCAGCCCTCAAAAAGGATGGATACGACTTCACCGTGGGCATCGACCTGGATACGCCCATTGCTCAGGCAGACAGAGTTGTCAGTGCCGGAAAGGGAATCGGCGAAAAGGCCAATATGAAACTGATCGAGGACCTAGCGGTCCAAGCGGGAGCGGCAATCGGATGTTCCAGACCGGTAGCTGAGACTCAGAAGTACCTGCCCCTCAATCGATATGTGGGGATGTCCGGACAGAATTTCAATGGAAATCTCTACATCGCCTGCGGAATTTCGGGAGCAGGGCAGCACTTGAAGGGCATCAGGGATGCCACCACTATTGTGGCCATCAACAAGAACAAAAATGCGGCCATCTTTAAAAATGCGGACTACGGTATCGTAGGAGATCTGATGGAGATCCTGCCTCTTCTCATCAAGGCCCTGGACAATGGTGAACCCAAGAAGGTTGCACCTCCTGCGGTCAAGATGAAGAGACCCACACCCAAGAAGGAGCCCAAGAGCTACAAGCTGTACGTATGCAATGGCTGTGGATACGAGTACGATGCAGACCTGGGCGACGAAGAAGGAGAAGTGGCACCGGGAACACTCTTCGACAAGCTTCCTGATGAATGGATCTGTCCGGACTGTGGCGAAGAAAAAGATATGTTTATTGAGGTATAGAGGAGGTTAGAATATGCATTGTGTAAGAAAAGTTACGGATGATCTCTACTGGGTCGGCGGGAACGACAGGAGACTACATCTTTTTGAAAACATTCACCCCATTCCAAGAGGAGTATCCTACAACGCATACTTGCTCATGGACGAAAAAACAGCACTCTTTGACACTGTGGATTGGTCCGCAGGGAAGCAGTTCTTTGAAAACGTAGAGCATGTGCTGGACGGAAGACCCCTTGACTATCTGGTGATCAACCACATGGAGCCGGATCACGGTGCTTCCATTGAGGAGATTCTCATCAGGTATCCGGAAGTGACCATCATCAGTACGGAGAAAGCCTTTATGATGATGCGCCAGTTCGGCTTCAAGATCGACGGCCATGAGATGAGAGAAGTAGTGGAAGGAGACACTCAGTCCTTCGGAAAACACGAAGTCCTCTTCGTCTATGCGCCCATGGTCCACTGGCCTGAGGCCATGGTATCCTTCGACACCACCAACGGCGTGCTCTTCGCAGCAGATGCCTTCGGATCTTTTGGAGCTCTCAACGGCAAGCTCTTTGCCGATGAAGTGGACTTTGATAGAGACTGGATCGACGATGCCAGGCGTTATTACACAAACATCGTAGGAAAGTACGGACCTCACGTCCAGGCTCTCCTCAAGAAGGCGGGAACCATCGACATCAAGATGCTCTGCCCCCTACACGGTCCTGTTTGGAGAAAGGACCTTGGCTATCTCATCGAGAAATATGACAAGTGGAGCAGATATGAGCCGGAAGAAAAGGGCATCATGATCGTATACGCATCCATGTACGGCAATACTGAGAGTGCAGCCACGGTGCTGGCCAGCAAGTTGGTGGAAGGCGGCGTGACCAACGTGGTCATGTACGATGTCTCCAACACACATGTATCCACACTCATTGCCGAGACTTTCCGGTTGTCTCACGTAGTGCTGGCCTCTGTGACCTACAATTTGGGGATGTACCCACTGATGCACAATTTCCTCATGGATATGAAGGCGTTGAATCTGCAGAAGAGAACATTTGCCGTCATCGAAAACGGTTCCTGGGCGCCTAAGTCCGGCAGCCTCATGGCGGAGTTCTTGGATGAGGAAATGAAGGAAATCACAGTTCTCAATGAGCAGCCATCCTTGCTTTCGGCACTGGATGAAAACAGTCTGCCTCAGATGGACAGCCTGGTGGAAGCCCTGATCGACTCTGTCAACGAAGAAGAGTAATGATCGATTTCTGAAAAGGGGGTATGGATCAGAAAGGGGGACGGCGTATGCCGTCTCCTCTTTGTGTGGAAGGAAAAGCATATGCCTCAAGCAGGATGCCGGTTTAGGCTTTTTTCTGAATCGACAAATCCCATGAATGAAAAGAGATCCTTGTGGTAAAATAAGTGTACCAATGAAGAGTTTGAGACCATGGAAAGAAAGGAGTGAGCGGAATGGATAAGGACAAGAAAATATGTAAATGTAAGAAGGTAACCTATGGTGATGTTTTGGTGGCCATGGATAAGGGGGCTAAGTCATATAAAGACGTAGAAAAAGCCACAGGCGCCGGATCCAAGTGCGGCGATTGTAAGAAGGACATCAAGAAGTTGATGAAGAAGCAAGAAAATAAGGGTAAGATCAAGAAGGACGAAAAGGCAGGAAAGAAGAAAAAGAAAAACTGATTTCTATTTGCTTTTCTTCTGTAAGATGCCGATTTCCCCAAGGGCAGCGAAAATGCCCTGCATATCCTCAGGGCTTTGTGTTTCCACCAGATGGAAGTGTTTTCCCGAGGTCAAGGCGGAGAGGGGAGAGAAGTCATCTGCAAGGGACTTTTGGATAAATGCCTTTACATCCTTTCGGGAAGATATGTTCATGTCCACCTGTACCTTCCCATAAATGGGATGCTCTATCCCCGTATTGATGATGAGGCCACCATTATCCACGATGGTGATCAGTTCTTCTTCCATCTGTTCCCGTCCGTGTTCCACATAGATATACTTTCTGGAGTCTTTTGGGGAAAGACAATGATAACCGCGGACGGTGGAGAGGATATCTTCTCCGGCGGCCTTCAATAAAGCGATATCCTGAACGATGACTTGGCGGCTGACGCCGAACTCCATGGCAAGTTTAGAGCCGCTGATGGGCACATCACTTGCCGCGATGGTTCTCAATATTTGTGCTCGGCGGTCTTCGCCTTCAAGGGGCGTAATGCCCTGTTTTTTTCCCTGCATCATCACATCTATCTCCCCTCCAATATTCTCATATTCTTCATGGACAGATCAAGGACCTTCACCGAGTGAGTGATGGCGCCTGAAGAAATCACATCTGCACCGAGATTCGCATAAGTAGAGAGGTTTTCTTCCGTCACATTCCCGGAGATTTCTACCAGCGCTCTATCGCCGATGAGGTCGACGGCTTCTTTCATGGTGGGGACATCCATGTTATCCAGCATGATCACATCACAGCCTGTTTCCAGAGCTTCTTTCACCATGTCCAAGTTTTCCGCTTCCACCTCGATCTTTGTCATGAAGGACACTTTCTCTCTGACCTTTTCCACCGCTTTTTTGATGCTCCCCGCAGCGGCAATATGGTTATCCTTAAGCATGACACCGGAAGAAAGATTGTATCGATGATTGACTCCGCCCCCTACGGTTACGGCATATTTGTCGAAGATACGCAGGCCGGGTGCAGTCTTTCGAGTATCGGTGATCCTTGTTTTTGTTCCATCCAGGCGCTTTGCCATTTTGCCGGTGGCCGTAGCGATGCCGCTCATCCTCCCCAGGAAGTTCAATGCAACTCGCTCTGCGGAAAGAAGGGTGGGTACAGTACCGGTGACCTTTCCGATGAGATCGCCCTTTTGGATGGCATCCCCATCATGGGAAAACAATTGGACTTCCGTCTCGGGATCCAGCAGGTAAAAAGTTTCCGCAAAGACTTGGATCCCACACAAAATACCATCTTCCTTGGCGGTCAAGTCCACCGTTGCCTTTTGGGTCTCGTCAAATATCCCCCAAGAAGAGTGATCCCCGTGATCCATGTCCTCCAGCAGGGCCAACTCTATGGTTTTACGCATCTTTATCAGCAAGCCATTGTTCATAGAAGTGTACATCCTTTCTCTTGATTTCGTTGATCAGCATATCCTTGTATTCCGCCAGCCTTCCTTTGCTACTATCGTGGTGGGATGGCTTTGGAAACTTCCCTTTATCCTTGATGCTCTCATTGATGTGTTCCGCCGCTGACTTTCCGTAGAAATAGGCTTCCAGAAGGGAATTGGAGGCAAGCCGATTTTTGCCGTGAAGACCCGTAGAAGCCACTTCGCCGATGGCATACAACCCGGGCATGGCCGTCCTCCCGTAGATATCCACTGCGATACCGCCCATGTGATAGTGCTGCCCGGGAGAAATAGGAATGGGCTCACGGGTGATATCTATGCCCCGCTCCAAACAACCGTTGTATATGGTGGGGTATTTTTCTACAATGATCTTCTTCGGTATCTTCTCCAAAGAAAGATAGACATGATCCTTGTCATCCTTCAGTTGTTCTTCGAGAATGGCACCGGTCACCACGTCCCGTGGCTGCAGTTCGTCTACGAAGCGTTCCCCTCGGTGGTTCAGTATGATACCGCCTTCTCCCCGGATGGCTTCGGTGATCAGTAGCTTCCGACCGGGCCCTTTTTTATAGAAAACGGTAGGGTGGATCTGGATCCAGTGGATGTTGTCCACCGGAACTTTGTATTTCAAAGCCATGGCAAGGCCGTCTCCCGTGAGAGACGGAAAATTTGTTGAGGATGGGAAGATCCCTCCGATCCCGCCGGTGGCCAGGATCACTTCCCCGGCATAGATCACCCTGTAGTCATCCCCTGTCTTTACCTGAACTCCTCGGCAAGTGTCATCTGCCACCAGCAGATCATAGCAGATGCAATGGGGAAGGATGTGGATATGATCTCTTTTTTCCACCTGTCCGTAGAGGGTGTCGATGATGGCTTTGCCGGTATAGTCTTCTGAATGGTAGATCCGCTCTCGCCGGTGGCCACCTTCTCGATGGAGGTGGTAGGAACCGTCCTTCTTTTGATTGAAGGGAACACCGAAAGAGATCAGTTCACGGATCACGAGAGGAGATGCCAGTACAACTTGCTGCACCACCTCCCGATTTCCCCGGTAATGGCCGGCTTTCAAGGTGTCTTGAACATAGTCCTCCGGGTTTTCATCTCCATGTAAAGCGGATATCCCTCCTTGGGCAAGATAGGAATCGCAGTCAAAGACATCTTCTTTAGCAAGGAGGGCGACGGACTTATCTTCACTCAGATGTAGTGCACAGGAAAGTCCGGCTAGTCCTGTTCCGACGATCACTACATCATAGTATTCCTTCACTTGCTCAGCTCCATCATTTTCTCCAGAGAATCAGTTGCCTTTCTGATGGTTTCATCGTCTAAAACAATTTCACCGGTTTCATCCTTTAGACATTGATATAATTTTTCCACCGTGTTGAACTTCATGTCTTCACAGACTTGATTCTTTCTGGGCAGATAAAACGTAGCATCGGGCCGATATTTCTTCATTTGATGAAGGATACCTTCTTCTGTCACGATAATGAACTCCTTGGCAGGAGATGTCTTCACATACTCCAGAAGCATGGCCGTAGAGCCGATGCAGTCGCCATAGGGCAGGGTTTCCGGAGGGCTCTCCGGATGGATACAGACCTTAGCCTTTGGATGCTTCTCCACTTGCCTTGCTACTTCTTCTTTGGTGATCCGGTTGTGAATGGGGCAGTAACCATCGTTGCAGACGATGTTCTTGTCCTCCAATTTGCCGGCAATATAACTGCCTAGATTCCGATCGGGCACAAAGAAGATATTCTTGTTGGGAAGAGCGCCGACAATCTTTTCTCCGTTGGAAGATGTCACACAGACATCGGCTGCTGTCTTGATCTCAGCTGTCGTATTTACGTATGCCACAACGGCAAGGTCCTCGTACTTGTCCCGCATTTCCCGGATCTTTTCCACCGTGACCATATGGGCCATGGGGCAATCGGCCGAAAGATCCGGCATGATGACCTTTTTGTCCGGGCTGAGTATTTTTGCACTTTCGCCCATAAAGTTCACTCCAAGAAAGCAGATGATATCCTTATCGGTCTCTTGTGCCTCCTTGGCCAGCTGGTAGGAATCTCCCACAATATCCGCAATGTCCTGCAATTCACCGTCCACATAGTAGTGGGCTAATATCAATATATTCTTTTCTTTGCGCAATTCATCGATCGCTTTTTTGTGATCCATTTCACTCCTCTTAACTGTCTTGTCAGTTGCATTTGCAGATAAAGATATCATAATCATCGTCGTAATACAAGTAATTCCCGCCTGATCGAACCTGTTTGGTGCTTGAAATTTGCCTATAACATCTTAAAAAACTAGTGAACACGCTATAGACCTGGCCCCGGTTTGGAAAATCATGGTAAATTCACTGTGGTTTTTATGAAAAAAACGCCAAAAAAAATGGCAGAAACAGGAAATGAAAATCATTCCAAAAAGGTAGGAAATAGGAATTGTTAATTAAATAACGATATTTTTGCAAAAGAGGAATCATGTGTATTGTATACAAGATTATCACTGAAAAATGGGGGATTGTTCAGTTTTCAACGATAGGGCGATAAAAAACAAGTTTCAAAAAAAATACAATAAAACAAAAAACAGTTTTTTAACAAACTTAGGTTGTCAAAAGCTTAACAGGGTGTTACACTTGCTATAGTAGCATAATTATATTTCAATTTTCTGAACAATAATGGATTTCAGAAAACGTTATGTTAGGAGAAGATGATATGAAGAAAGCAAAGGTTATTACTCCACAGGAAGCCGCTGAAATGGTCCAGGACGGAATGACCGTCGCATCTAGTGGATTTGTCAGCAGTGCAATTCCTGAATCCCTCATTGGAGCCATGGAACAGAGGTTCCTGGATACGGGGAGCCCCAAGGGGATCACTTACTTCTATGCAGGGTCTCAAGGAAACAGAGATGGCCGCGGTGGTGATCATGTAGCCCATAAAGGGATGACCAAGCGTGTGATCGCAGGTCACTACAACACTGCAGCCACCTTGGGTGAACTGATCATGAACAATGAGATCGAAGGTTACAACCTTCCCCAGGGAACCCTCTCACAGCTTTGCAGGGACATTGCGGCGGGAAGACCCGGAACCATTACCCATGTAGGACTCAATACATTTGTAGACCCCAGAAACGGGGGCGGAAAGCTCAATGACATTACCAAGGAGAATATCGTTGAGTTGATTGATGTGCTGGGAGAAGAGAAATTGCTGTATAAGTCCTTCCCCATCGACGTAGCCTTTATTAGAGGTTCCTATGCGGACGAATACGGCAACGTGACCATGCACAGGGAAGTGGCCGAAGGAGAAGTAACGGCCTTGGCTCAAGCGGCCAAGAACACCGGCGGTAAGGTCATCGTTCAGGTGGAAAAAATCGTAGAAGGCGGGAGCCTTGACCCGAGAATGGTCAAAATCCCCAGAATATATGTAGATGCTTTAGTGATTTCCGACCCCAAGGATCACCAGCAGACATACGACTGTGAATTTGATCCCTCTCTCACAGGAGAGGTGAAGATACCCCTCAGCAGCATTCCGGCACCTCCTCTTTCCGCAAAGAAGATCATCGGAAGGAGAGCAGCCATGGAACTGCGAGAGGATACCATTGTCAATTTAGGTATCGGTATTCCCGAGTTCATCTCAGCAGTGGCCAACGAAGAAGGCATCGGCGATTATATGACCCTGACGGTAGAAGCCGGTCCCATTGGTGGCGTGCCTTCCGGCGGCATCCGGTTCGGTGCGGCGGTAAACCCGGAATGTATCCTGGCTCATCACGAACAGTTTGACTTCTATGATGGCGGCGGTATTGACCTGGCTTTCCTGGGTCTGGCCCAGATGGACGCCATGGGGAATATCAACGTAAGTAAGTTTGGGCCCAGACTTTCCGGTTGCGGTGGCTTCATCAACATCACTCAGAATGCAAAGGAAGTTTTCTTCTGCGGGACCTTTACTGCAGGCGGTCTGAAAGTCGCCACAGGGGACGGCAAACTGGAGATCACAACTGAAGGAAAGATGAGCAAGTTCAAAGAAGAGGTGGAACAGATCACCTTCAGTGGCGAATACGCTCAGAAAATCGGGCAGAAGGTCATGTACATCACGGAACGTGCTGTATTTGAACTGAGAGATGACGGCCTGTACCTAACGGAGATCGCGCCGGGAATCGATTTGGAAACACAGGTGTTGGGTCAAATGGACTTCAAGCCAAAAATAGACGAGAACCTGAAGATCATGGACGAACGTATCTTTAAGGATGAAGTGATGAATCTGAAAGGAGGGGAGTAAGGTAACGTTAAAAGCTATTGAGTAACATATTCAATGATTTACTATATGGAGGTAAAAATCAAAATGGCAAATTTATTTTTCATTCCCCAAAACATTATCACCGGAGAGAACGCCATCCAGATGAGCATGGACTACATGAACGCTTACGGAGAGAAGGCCTTGGTCGTTACGGACGAAGCCATGGTGAAATTCGGAAATGTAAAAAAACTGACAGATGAGCTGGACAGAATAGGCAAAAAATATGTTATCTTCCCCGGGATCAACACGGAGCCAACCCATTCCATGATCGATGAAGGGGTAAAGATATACGGAGAAGAAGGATGCGACTTCCTCATCGGCATCGGCGGCGGAAGCCCTCTGGATGCCATGAAGGCCATCGGTGCAGTTGTGACCAACGGCGGGAGCATCACCGAGTACATGGGCAAGGTGATCGAAAAGAGCCTTCCTCCCACAGTTGCTATTCCCACAACGGCAGGGACAGGATCCGAGGCCACAAAGGTTTCCATCATTACCAACACGGATACCGATGTAAAGATGCTTCTCAATGATGCTAAATTGATGGCTGACCTGGCGGTTGTGGACCCGGTGTTTACACTGACGGTACCCCCGGAAGTAACCGTTGCCACGGGTGTTGATGCTTTGACTCATGCAATCGAAGCGTTTACATCCATCAAGGCCTTCCCCATGACGGATCTCTTTGCGAAATCCGCCGTCAAGAAGATATTTGACAACATTTACGAAGTATACACCAACGGAAGCAACATGAACGCCAGAAGAGAAATGGCCACTGCGGCACTGGAAGCGGGGATCGCCTTCAGTAATGCATCGGTGACCATCGTACACGGGATGAGCCGTCCGATCGGCGCCCTCTTCCATGTACCTCACGGACAGTCCAATGCTATCCTGCTTTCGGTTTGCCTGAAGTATATCAAGCCCGGTGCAGTTGCCAGATTGGCTGAGCTTGCCAAGACCATCGGCGTATTCCGCCAGGGTATGACCAACGATGAGGCGGCTGATGCATTTGTAACAGCTACCATCGCCCTTCTCAGAACTCTTCATGTCAAGACGATCCAGGACAGCGGTGTGACAGAGAAGGAATTCTTCAAGCACATCCCCAAGATGGCGAAGGATGCTTTGGCTAGCGGAAGTCCCGGAAATACAAGAAGAACGCCTAACCAGGATGATATTGAAAACCTGTATAAGGAACTGTGGCTGGAGGGACTTACCCAGAGATCCATGTCTGAATAACAAGGGTTCAAATCATGTTTTAACCACCTCAATGGAAAGGAGTATATAATGTCTTATAATAACTTAACGATGGAAAAGAAAGATGGAGTCGGAATTGTTACCATTACAAGACCCAAGTCTTTGAACGCACTGAACTCTGAGCTGCTGGATGAACTTTTTGCAGTCTTTACTGAGATAAAGAATGACGATGAAGTGAAGGCAGTTGTTGTGACCGGTGAAGGTCGTGCCTTTGTTGCCGGTGCGGATATTGCCGAAATGGTCAAGTTGTCCACACCGGAGATCCGAAAAATGGCTCTCCGCGGTCAGGAAGTGATGAATCTCATAGAAGATGTCGATAAGGTTGTCATCGCTGCCGTAAACGGATTCGCTTTGGGCGGCGGAAACGAACTGGCCATGGCCTGCGACTTCCGATTTGCTTCTGAAAAGGCCAAGTTCGGTCAGCCGGAAGTAAACCTGGGGATCCTCCCGTTCTTTGGCGGGACCCAGAGACTTCCCAGGATCGTCGGCAAGGGAATGGCTAAGTATCTCATCTGCAGCGCAGATATGATCGATGCAGAAGAAGCGTTGAGGATTGGCCTGGTTGAGAGAGTATTTTCACCTGAGGAACTGGTGGATGCGGCAATCGATTTTGCCAAGAAGATCATGACCAAATCACCTATCGGTGTGAGAATGGCCATCAATGCAATCAATAAGGGAATGGACATGGATAGAAGCAACGGCGTTTCCTATGAAGCGGAAATAGCGGTAAACACCTTCTGTTCAGAGGACAGAATCACGGGGATGGAAGCATTCCTAGCCAAGGAAGAGCCTAAGTTCGCAGAAAAATAAGCGGATAGAGGTTCTCCGTAAAAAGGTTGTTCATGCGGCCTTCGGGCCGCTTAAACAATAAAGGATTTTTACACAGTAAAAGGAGAAAACACAGGAGGAGAAACAATTATGGATTTCAAGCTTTCAAAAACCCACCTGCTGCAACAGGAAATGTTTCGCCGGTTTGCGGAAAACGAAGTAAAGCCATTGGCGGAAGAAATGGATGAAACGGAAGTGTTCGACCTGGACCTGCTAGCGAAACTGCATCGCTACGGGATCATGGGAATCCCATACAGCAAAGATTATGGCGGAGTAGGCGGAGACTATCTGGCGTACTCCCTGGCCATGGAAGAGATCTCAAAGCACGATGCCAGCACAGGGATCACCATCTCTGTGCACACATCCCTGGCGTGTTCATGCCTGGATAGCTTTGCCACAGAAGAGCAGAAGCAAAAGTGGCTGCGGCCGCTGGTGGACGGATCTAAAACAGGCTGCTTCGGCCTGACAGAGCCCAACGCGGGAAGTGATGCGGCCGGTCAGCAGACCAAGGCGGTTTTGGACGGAGACGAATACGTGATCAACGGAACGAAGATCTTCACCACCAACTCCGGCTTTGCAGACACCTTCATCATCTTTGCCATGACAGATAAATCCCAGGGGACCAGAGGGATCTCCTGCTTCGTCATCGACAAGGACACCCCCGGCCTGACGGTAGGGCCCAACATCAAGCGGATGGGTATCCGAGCGGCATCCAACTGCGAAGTGAGCTACGACAACGTGCGCATCCCCAAGGATCAGCTGATCGGCAAGGAAGGCAGAGGGTTCAAGATCGCCATGGCAGCTTTGGACGGCGGGCGTATCGGTATCGCAGCCCAGTCGGTGGGGATCGCTCAGGGAGCGCTCAATGAAGCCATCAAATATGTGAAGGAAAGAAAGCAGTTCGGCAGAAGGATCTCCCAGTTCCAGAACACCCAGTTCAAGATCGCGGATCTGCAGACCTACATCGATGCAGCTCGTCTGATGACCTGGAGAGCGGCGAAAACCAAGGACAACAAAGAAAACTACGGAAGCGATGCGGCCATGGCAAAACTGTTTGCCTCCAAGATGGCCAATGATGTTTGCAGAGACTGCGTCCAGTTGATGGGCGGATACGGATACTGCAGAGAATATCCGGTGGAAAGAGCGTTGAGAGACGCCAAGATCACGGAGATCTACGAAGGGACATCGGAGGTCATGCGGATGGTCATTGCCGGCGGGATGAAAATATTTTAACGCAGAGTAGCCAGACGAAAGGAGAAAATCGATGAAAATAGTCGTTTGCATAAAGCAAGTACCGGATACCAATGAAGTGAAACTGGACCCGGTGACCAACACCTTGATCCGTGAAGGCGTGCCCAGCATCATCAACCACGATGACAAGTCGGGGATCGAGGCGGCACTGGTATTGAAAGAAAAATATGATGCTACCGTAACGGTGGTTTGTATGGGACCGCCCCAGGCAGATGTGGCCTTGCGAGAAGCCTTGGCCATGGGATGCGATGAAGCCATCCTGCTGTCTTCCCGTGAGTTCGGCGGATCGGACACATGGGCCACCGCCAAGATCATCGCCACGGCGCTGGATGAGATCGGATATGACCTGGTGATCACCGGTCGTCAGGCCATCGACGGAGACACGGCGCAAGTCGGTCCGCAGATCGCAGAGACCCTGGGGATCCCCCAAGTGTCCTATGCAGAGGAGATCTACAGCATCGAAGATGGCAAGATCAACGTCAAGAGACAGTACGAAGACCGTTATCACGTGCTGGAAGTGAAGATGCCTTGCCTGCTCACCGCACTGACGGAACTGGCAGAGCCCAGATACATGCATGCCGGGGGCATCGTAGATGCCTACAACCAGGAGATCAAAGTGATCACCTATGAGGACCTGAAGGACAAGCTGGATATCGAGCAGATCGGCCTGAAGGGTTCTCCCACCAACGTATACAAGTCCTTTACCAAGGAAGCCAAGGGCGCAGGAACGATCCTGACGGATCTGAGTCCGGACGAAGCGGTGGCTGCGATCATGGAGAAGTTGGAAGAAAGACACATCATATAGCAGGTGAAAAGGAGGAATCTTTAAGATGAGTAAAGATATCTATGTAGTGGCGGAACAAAGAGATGGACATGTCGTCAAAGTCGCCTTTGAACTGCTGGGTGAGGCCACCAAACTGGCCAAGGACCTGGATCAGAAGGTCGTAGGGATCCTGATCGGGGACGAGATCAAAGACAAGGCACAGTCCCTCATAGAGGCAGGTGCCGATGAAGTAGTATATGTGGAAGACCCCATGCTCCATGAGTATGTGACGGAGCCCTATGCCAAGGCCCTGACCCAGGTGATCAAGGAATGCGACCCGGAGATCCTGCTGTTTGGTGCTACGGCCATCGGAAGAGACCTGGCTCCCAGAGTGGCATCCAGGATCCACACCGGACTGACGGCGGACTGCACCAAGCTGGACATCGACGTTTGGAAAGCAAAGGAAGAAGACGAAGGCAAAAAGCTTTTGTTCATGACCAGACCTGCCTTCGGCGGGAACATCATGGCGACCATCCTCTGCAAGACCCATCGTCCCCAGATGGCAACAGTACGCCCCGGGGTGATGAAGCGCCTGCCGGCGGACCACACCAGAACAGGAGAAGTCCGTGAGATCAAAGTGGACTTCGTACCCGAAGACATGAACCTGGTGGTGAAGCAGGTGGTGAAAGAGACCCACAAGAAGGTGGACATCACCGAAGCCAAGAGACTGGTTTCCGGCGGCCGCGGGATCGGTAGCCCCGAGTTCTACTCGGTGCTGAAGGAACTGGCCGATGAGATCGGCGGAGAGATCTCTTCTTCCAGAGCCAACGTAGACGCAGGATGGATCGAAAGAGAAAGACAGGTAGGACAGACCGGAAAGACCGTTCGTCCCGAACTGTACCTGGCCTGCGGTATCTCCGGTGCCATCCAGCACGTGGCAGGGATGGAAGGCTCTGACTATGTCATCGCCATCAACAAGAACGACACTGCTGCCGTCTTCGACGTATCCGACCTGGGCGTCGTTGGGGATGTAAAGGTGATCGTACCCAAGCTCCTGGAGGCAGTGAGAAAGTACAAGGCTGACGCGGAAAAGGAAAACGCATAAAGCCTAAGACCATGACGGTTTTCTGTTCACTTGAGCAGTAAGAGATCCTCCCCCGGCTTTAGCCGGGGGAGGGTTTTGTCATAGAAGAGAATAAAGGAAAAACTGCCGGAACGAATAGGATGAACAGATATTTACAGCATCAACTCCAAAGCCCTTTTGCGAATATTCACTTCCTCTTGATCTTGTGGCTCATCTAAAGTAAGGCCGTGGGCACGGCTCTTCTTTGTGTCCGGCTCTACGCACACAAAGGTCAGAAAGCCGTCTACATTTTGGTTCTGCTCAATTTCCGAGATGGCCTTTACATATACGGTTATACTGCTGCGTCCCACCTTTGCAATTCTCGAGTGGAGGGTAAGAATCGTCCCTTTTTGCACCGGTTTTTTAAAGATGAAGCCGTGCACGTTGATGCACAGTACATCTTGG
Organism: Anaerovoracaceae bacterium; assembly: GCA_050946655.1. Taxonomy (GTDB): domain Bacteria; phylum Bacillota; class Clostridia; order Peptostreptococcales; family Anaerovoracaceae; genus JAXGRD01. The sequence continues at coordinate 100,434 of JBMNVE010000001.1, read as the reverse complement.
GGTCTGCCGTGCTCTGCGGCGGCTGCAATAAAACCCGCCTCAACCAGCCATTCCGTGGAACGTCCGGCAAATAAGGTCCCGTGGTGATTTAGATCTTCTGACTTGACTAGATGAGAGATGAGATATTCCTTCATGTGTGCTCCTTTTGTAATGATATCGATCGGATTGTATGGATATCCATACAATTTACAGTTTAAGGGTACTTCTGACAAAAAGCAATGTATACATGATCGGAAAAAAGCATGTAAAAATATAGATTATTAAAACAATTTATGGTATAATAATTCAAAGAATCAGGAGAAAGAAGACTGTTGAAGGGAGGCGCATAACCGAGTCGACAATTCCGCCATAGAGTCCAATCCTTCGTTCATATATGCCGGTTGATCAGCCCTATATGAGGAAGATCATCCTGCCCTATCTCGCGTTTTGAGACAGCGCCGTCGCACGTTACGGGAATCTTTATTATCATATACAACTAGTTTTAATATTTTTCTTCCCGGATACGTAGGGCATCATGCACCTTTCATGTACCGATATTTTTGGTTGATATTGTCCTTTTAAAGGCTGCTCCTTCGGTTTTAGCGAAGATTTTGTTGTGAGGGAAAGAATAACAAGAGAAGGGAAGAGGAGGACAAAATGAAGAAAACATTAAAAGAACAGCTGCAAATGGAAATGGTCAAACAGGCACTGAAGTATGTGGAATCCGATCCGGATCGCAATTTGCCTAAGCTTATCGATTGGGCGGATCGATTTGACACCAGGGGAGAGTATGAGAAATATCGATCTTTTTTTCGCAGTTTCATCGAGGATAAGGACAGCCTTTGGTATAAATATATGAAGAGCCTTTGGACCGATATCGATGACGGTGTTCGCATGCGATTCTTTGAAAACTACATCATCAACACCGGGATGATCGGGATACAGAGGCAGAATGAAAACAGAGCGAAGTACAATTGCAATATACCCTGGGCTATTTTGCTGGATCCAACCTCGGCTTGTAACCTTAATTGTGTCGGTTGCTGGGCAGCGGAATACGGAGACCGGCTAAACTTGAGTTTTGAGACCCTGGATGACATCATCACTCAAGGGAAAGAGTTGGGCACCTTTATGTATATCTTCTCCGGCGGAGAACCGCTAGTGCGGAAGGAAGATGTGATCAAACTCTGTGAAAAGCATAAAGACTGTCAATTTCTTGCTTTCACCAACGGGACCTTGATTGATGAAGAATTCGCAGACGAAATGCTTCGCATCAAAAACTTCATTCCGGCCATCAGCGTGGAAGGGTTCAGGGAGGAAACCGATGCCAGAAGGGGCGAGGGCACCTATGACAAGGTGGTGGAGGCTATGGAGATCCTCAAGAAGAAAAAACTCATCTTCGGTATCTCCTGTTGTTACACCAGCGAAAACACACAGGTGGTCGGCAGCGAAGCGTACATGGATGATATGATCGCAAGGGGTGCCAAGTTTGCCTGGTTCTTTACGTATATGCCCGTGGGCGCGGAAGCGGTGCCGGAGTTGATGGCTACCGCTGAACAGAGGGAATATATGTATCGTCAGATTCGCAGATTCCGAAAGAATAAGCCCATTTTCACCATGGATTTTTGGAATGACGGAGAGTTTGTGGGCGGCTGTATAGCCGGGGGGAGAAATTATCTTCACATCAATGCCAACGGCGACATCGAGCCATGCGCCTTCATCCATTACTCCGATTCGAACATAAAGGAGAAGACCTTGCTGGAAGCCTACAGGTCACCACTGTTTATGGCATATCGACAGAACCATCCATTTAACGGAAACATGCTTCGGCCTTGTCCCCTATTGGACAACAAAGGGAAGCTGGCGGATATGGTCAAGGCCAGTCGGGCCAAGTCCACGGACTTAAGGAATCCGGAAGACGTAGACAAACTTTGTGGCAAGTGCACCCATGCTGCGGATAGGTGGGAACCGGTTGCTGATCGCCTTTGGGCAGAACCCAGATGACCCTAAAACTAATTTGCCACAATGAAAAAGTCTACATTCCACTGAAAAGACAAGGAATGTAGACTTTTCAACGCCTAAAGCGTAATACTATGGTCGGGACGACAGGATTCGAACCTGCGGCCTATTACTCCCGAAGCAATCGCGCTACCAAGCTGCGCCACGTCCCGAAACCAACGAATAACATTATATCATGAATTATGGATATTTCTACCCGAAAAATCACATATCCGTGATATTTTTCTACCGACACCTTTGTCAGTGGCCGGTGCTCAAACCGTAAAATGCTTATAGAGAAAAAGAGAAATAAAAAAACATAGAGCACCTAGATATGTTAGTATTGATGAAGGAGAAGAAATTCAATCGGGGGAGGATATTCCATGGGATCGCATTTATTACAGAAGAACACTGGGAAAAAAATAAAACTTTATACCGAGGAGAAGGTTTTTCTTGTGTTAATAGGCTGTTTTGTGCTTGCATTAATGCTATATTTGCTTTTCCTTTTCTTCTACCCTAACCTTAGGAATGCACCGGCACGGTACAGTGAAGAGCAATGGGAAAGTACCGAAGGGAGTATTTCTTTTACGATGATAGACAAAACAACAGTATATGAAGGTCGTGAGGATTATGATAAGCCATTGGGAGAAATTGTCCTGAATGGAGAAACCGTCCCTGTCCGAGTGACCTTCAGGGAGCATGATCCAATCATGTGGATCCATAAAGATACGGAACGCGTTAAAGCAAGTAGTAAAGGGTACCACAAAGATGCTCTTTTGAAATATGAATGTAAATATTGGCGGGGAAAGTTTAAGGCCACCCTGATCAGGGACTATACAGACAATTTCAACGGGGACTTGGATCAGCTGACGTTCATCAGGACAAAGAAAGGACGGCAAGTCGTCAGATGAAACTTGTATAACTGGTGGCAAATACTTTGACCGAATACAAAGGTCAACGGGCTCGCGGAAAGGTTGTTCTGCGGTTTAGTCCCCTACAAAAACCTGACACCCTGGTCAGCGTTCTAAACTTTGATATCTTTTGCCATTTTTGTTATGATGTATGAAAATATCGCTCATGTATAATGAGGAAAGGCCTGTGACTTGGGGCATACCGTTATTGCCGGGAGGGCCATGCCGGCCTATGGGAAATGAAAAGGAGAGAGAAGGATGAAAGTTGCGATCAATGGATTTGGTAGGATAGGAAGGTTGACCTTCCGAAAGGTGTTTGAAGATAAAAACGTAGAAGTGGTTGCCATCAATGATCTTGCTCAGCCGGAGATGCTGGCCCACCTTCTCAAGTATGACTCGGTCCAGGGGCCTTTCAGCGGCCACCGGGTGGAGAGCGATGAGGATTCCATCATCGTTGACGGGAAGAAGATCCCGATTTTCAAAGAGCCGGATCCGGCGAATCTTCCCTGGGGAGACCTGGATGTGGACATTGTCCTTGAGTGCACCGGCTTCTTTGCGTCAAAGGAAAAGAGCATGGCCCACATCGATTCCGGGGCAAAAAAAGTCATTATATCTGCACCGGCGGGAAATGATATCAAGACCATCGTATACGGTGTAAACCACCACACCTTATCAAAGGACGATGTGGTCATCTCCGGAGCGTCCTGCACCACCAACTGCCTGGCACCTATGGCGAAGGTCCTCAATGAATATCGGGAGCTTCGAACGGGATTTATGACGACCATCCACGCATATACCGGTGATCAAATGATTCTTGACGGTCCTCATCGAAAGAACGATTTCAGAAGGGCAAGGGCGGGAGCCATCAACATCGTCCCCAACAGTACGGGAGCGGCAAAGGCTATCGGCCTGGTGATTCCGGAACTTCACGGAAAACTCATCGGTTCAGCCCAGAGAGTTCCGGTACCCTCCGGGTCGATCACTATATTGGATGCCACCTTGAAGGACAATACAGAAACTGTTTCCGTAGAAGGGATCAATGCGGCAATGAAAGCGGCAGCCAATGAGTCCTTCGGATACACGGAGGAAGAATTGGTGTCTTCCGACACCATCGGCATGAGCTATGGCTCCCTTTTTGATGCCACTCAGACACTGGCTCAGCGATGCGGAACAAAGATCTATGAAGTAAGGGTAGTTGCATGGTATGACAATGAAATGAGCTATGTAAATCAGTTGATACGAACCATGAAATACTTCTTTTCTCTCCAGTGAACGAAGGAATTTGTGATTAAATACAAAAAAAATAAAAAAACTTTGTGATTGTTGTTGACAAATCACAAAACATTAAATACAATGAAAAACATAAAGTTGATAGAGGTGCGATAGATAAGAGTACCCGGGGGAGGCGACGGCCGATGAAACCGGGGAAAGGAGATATCGCCGAAGGACAAACCGGGTACGGTGCGTTTTCTGGGATGGAGCGAAATACGCTTCAGACTCCTGCCGCTATAGTGGCAGAGGAGCTATTGATGACAACACTACTGTAAAGTTTTTCGGTTGCATCAATGGGCGATGCAACTTTTTTTATAGCCATAGGAAGTAGTAGGAAAAGAAAACAGGAGGAAAAACAAATGGCGATTTTTACAGGATGTGGAGTGGCGATCGTAACTCCATTCATGGCGGACGGAAGAGTGGATGAGGAAAGGTTTGCACAGATCATCGATTGGCAGATCGACGAAGGCATCGATGCCATCATTGTCTGCGGGACGACCGGTGAAGCATCTACTCTGGATGACGATGAGCATGTTGAGGCGATCCGATTCTGCGTGGAAGCAACAGCAGGCAGAGTGCCCGTCATCGGCGGTGCCGGCAGCAACGACACCAGGCATGGGATCAATTTGGCAAGGCGGATAGAGGAAACGGGAGTAGACGGTCTTTTGCTGGTCACTCCTTATTACAACAAATGCTCACAGCAGGGCCTCATAGAACATTACACGGCAACGGCAGATGCGGTGGACATCCCTTGCCTGTTGTACTCTGTCCCCGGAAGGACGGGAGTGAACATAGCACCGGAAACGGTAGCGGTTCTTGCGGAACACCCCAACATTGTGGGCATCAAGGAGGCCAGCGGATCTATCACCCAAGTGGCTGAAATTTGCAGGCTTGTTCCGGAGGATTTCGCCGTATACTCGGGCAACGATGATATGGTGGTGCCCCTCATGTCCCTTGGGGGCGTAGGATACATTTCTGTCCTGGCCAACGTGGCACCGGCTGACTCGGTAGAAATGTCCGCAGCAGCCCTTTCCGGAAACTGGGATAGAGCCAGGGAACTCCAGCTCTCTATGAAGCCCCTCATCGATAGTTTGTTCGCCGATGTGAACCCCATCCCCGTTAAAGCAGCCATGCACATGATGGGAAAGATGGAGCTGGAATATCGTTTACCTCTTTGTCCGCCCAGTGAGGCTGTAACCGACAGGATCAGAGGAGAAATGTCCGCATACGGACTGATATAGGGGGGATAAATGGATATCATATTGCATGGATGTGGCGGCCGAATGGGACAGGTTCTCTCTCAAATCATAGGAGAGACAGCAGATACAAGGGTGTCTGCCGGGGTAGATGTGGGAGCATGCTCCGGATGCGGCTATCCCGTGTTTCATACAGCAGCTGCTTCGGAAGTGGCAGGGGATGTGGTCATCGACTTTTCCCACTACGGCGCAGTGAGAGAATTGCTTCAAGGCTGCGTAGAGAAAGGGATCCCCGTTGTCATTGCTACTACGGGGCTTGGAGAAGAAGAGAAGAGGGCGATCAGGGAGGCATCCCAGAGCATCCCCGTCTTTCACTCAGCCAACATGTCTATCGGCATCAACCTTCTCGCCAAAGTCATTAAGGGGATTGCCCCCACTTTGGAAAAGGATTTCCACATGGAGATCATAGAAAAGCATCACGCCATGAAAAAGGATTCGCCCAGCGGTACTGCTTTGCTTCTGGCAGATGCGGTCAACGGCTCCCTTGAGGAAGAAAAGGAATTGCTCTTCGGTCGCCACGGCAAGGATGATGAGTGTCTCCTGTCCCAGATGGGGATCCATGCCGTCAGAGGCGGCACCATTGCGGGAGAGCATACAGTGCTCTTTGCCGGGCCGGATGAAATCATAGAACTGAAGCATACGGCACTTTCCAGGGAAGTCTTTGCAAGAGGGGCGCTGCGGGCGGCCCGGTACCTTGCAAACATGCCCCGGGGTCTGTATTCCATGGAAGACATGTTGAGCAGCAAAGGACAAGGAGAGTAGGGTGATAGAGACAAAAAACGGAAGACTGGCCATAGACGGTTGTGATGCCCGGGAACTGGCAAGGGAGTACGGCACTCCTTTGATGATCATCAGCCAGGAACACATGGAAAAGAAAGTCAAGCAGCTTCGGGATAGCTTTCTGGACAAATATGAAAATGTCCGGGCCGCCTATGCGGGAAAGGCCTTTTTGCCACTGGCTATGTGTAGGTTCATCCAGGAGCAAGGGCTCTGCTTGGATGTGGTTTCCGGCGGAGAACTGTATACAGCGATTTGTGCCCAATTCCCACCGGAAAAAATCGAGTTTAACGGCAACAACAAATCTCGAGAAGAACTGGAGATGGCCATTGACTACGGGGTGGGTAGAATCATCATAGACGGCACAGATGAGCCGGAATTGATTCAGCAAATTTGCAGTGAAAAAAATAAAAAAATCAAGGTGCTCATGCGGATCACTCCCGGTGTGGACAGCCATACCCACCGCTTCATCACTACCGGAAGCCTGGATTCCAAGTTCGGCATCCCCATGGACCAAGTAGATGGGGTCTTTGAAAGGATACAGGGCCATCCTCATCTGGATCTCCTTGGCTTCCACTTCCATGTGGGGTCTCAGCTCCATGATAACGAATCTTACCTTCTAGCCCTGGAGGTGTTGCTGAAGACCGTAGAACGCCTGGAAGAAAAGTACGGGTTCCAAACCAAGGAAATCAATGTGGGTGGCGGCTTTGGCATCCGGTACACCCGGGAAGACCAGGTGAAGCCGTATGGGTATTTCCTGGACCCCATTATGGAGCGAATAGAGGAGGAATACCGAAAGAAAGGAAAAACTCGTCCTGCTGTTGTTACGGAGCCGGGCAGGAGCATCGTGGGGGAGGCAGGCGTCACCCTATATACCGTTGGGAGTACCAAGGAAATTCCCGGGGTACGCAGGTACGTATCTGTGGACGGGGGCATGACGGACAATATCCGCCCTGCATTATACGATGCCCAATATGAGGCTTGGACATCTTCGGGGAAGGCCCAAGAAAAGACAACTGTATGCGGCAAGTGCTGTGAATCGGGGGATATCCTTCTGAGGGATGTGATGATGAAACGGCCGGAGAGGGGAGACCTGCTGGCCATCTTCTCCACCGGGGCCTACTGTTGGTCCATGTCCAGCAATTACAATAAGATTCCCGGCCTTCCGGTGGTCATGACAAAAGGCGGAGATAGCCGCTTAGTGGTCAAAAGACAGTCCTATCGGGAGCTCATCAGGAGAGAAGTTCTTTGAAAATCAGGGGAGTCCCAGTGACTCCCTGTTTTCTTCCCACAAAAAAAATGGTATGATATCCCGGTAAGGTAGTAAGGAGGAAAGCGGATGAAGGTTTTGAAGCAGGCAAAGGAAAGGACCATGGAGGACCGGCGGGAGCTACAGCAGGCGGTCTCGACCATTATCCAAAAGGTGATAACAGAAGGCGATCGTGCCCTTTTAGAATACAATGAGCGATTTGACGGCTGCCGGAGGAAGTCCCTTCGGATTTCGCCGGAAGAAATTCGAGAAGCCTATGATCAGGTGGATGATGAGAGCATTGAAGATATTCGCAAGGCTGCGGATAATATTCGTGCCTTCGCCGAGGCTCAGCGAGGTACGGTGAAGGATCTGGATGGGTTTTCTCCCATGGAGGGGGTGGAACTGGGACACCGGGTGATCCCGGTGGATTCCTGCCTCTGCTACGTGCCCGGAGGCGGTTATCCTCTGTATAGCACGGCTTTGATGCTGGGGATACCGGCTAAGGTTGCCGGCGTGTCCAGGGTGGCGGCTTGCTCTCCCGTGGTCAAGGGAACGGATAAGATCCATCCCAAGACCTTGGTCGCCATGGATGTGGCGGGGATAGATGAAGTGTATGGTGTAGGCGGTGCCCATGCCGTTGCGGCCTTTGCCTATGGAACGGAGGAAATCTCCCCGGTCAAGCTGATTGTTGGACCGGGAAATGCCTATGTAACAGAAGCCAAGAGGCAGTGTTACGGAAAGGTGGGTATCGACTTCGTGGCAGGGCCAAGCGAAGTGCTGATCATCGCCGATGGGGCGGCGCGTCCCGACTGGATCGCTGCGGACATTCTGGCCCAATCGGAACATGATTTTCTGGCCAAAGGAATATTGGTCACCACCTCCGAAGAACTGGGGCATGTGGTAATAGAAGAAGTGGAAAAGCAGCTGGAAAGCCTCTCAACTGCAGGTATCGCCAGGCAATCCTGGCAGGATTACGGAGAAGTATTGGTGGTAGACAGTCTCAGTGAGGCGGCAGAATATACCAATGAATATGCTCCCGAGCATTTAGAAATCAATGTGGAAGATGAGAGTATCCTGTCCTCTCTTCGGAATTACGGCTCCCTGTTTATCGGCCAAAACACTGCCGAAGTTTTTGGGGATTATGCTTCCGGGACCAACCACACCCTGCCTACCTTGGGAGCTGCAGGCTACACAGGCGGCGTTTGGGTGGGAACATTCCTCAAGACCTGTACCTATCAGAGGTTTACAGAGGATGCCATGAAAAAACTGGCGCCTTTGGTCGCGGGCCTGGCCCGTGGTGAGGGGCTGGAAGGCCACAGCAAAGCCGCCGAGATCAGAATGAAAAAGTGAGATTTACATCTTATACAAAGGGTCGCATAGTTGCGACTCTTTTTTCGTAGGTGGTGAAATACTTAAAGCCGTGATCCATGGCCAGAGCACGAGCCCTGTCCAGATCTCTTCCCATATCCCTTTCTTTATGGGCATCGGAGCCCAGGGTGAGAATTTCACCTCCCAGATCCTTGTACAGAGAGAGAATATCCGCCGAAGGAGTGGTCCTGTCTCCCATCTTGTACCGGTAGCTGGAGGTGTTGATTTCAAGACCTTTTCCCTGAGAAATAATCATCTTTAGGATGGCCTCGATGATATCCATGGATGTGCGATAATCGATGGCAAAGGGAAGATAGCGGTCAATGACGTTAAAGTGACCAATCACATCGTAATCCGTATATCTGCTGAGGCAGTGATACATCTCCTCATAAAAATCGGGGAGAACCCGCTTTTCTTCCAGCTTGGTGTAGTCGGTGGTATACAGATCCAGTCCCTGAAAACAGTGGAAGGATCCGATGATAAAATCATAGGGAAAGCCATTGGTGGCTTTTCTGCACTTGTCCAAGGTGCTCCCTTTTTGGATGCCGATTTCGATGCCCTTTACGATCTTGATTTGGTCCTTATACTTCTCCTGGCATGCCAGTAACTCTGCGGTGTAGGCGTCAAAATCGATATCAAAGGGAATTTGATTGTCAGGGTAGTCCGGATCGTAGTGGTCTGTAATGGCCAGTTCTACAATGCCCTTTGCAATGGCGGCCCGGATCATATCCTCCATTGGGGTGTCTGCATCGTCGGAATAATAAGTGTGTGAATGATAGTCGTACATTGCTTTGTCCTTTCTTTAGAAACGCAATTATATCATGGAGCAAAGGCGGAGACAAGTTTAGCAAAAAGGGAGGGCCCAAGTTGACAAGCCATAGGAGAGGGATTAGAATAACATATAATAGTCTGAAAATTCAAGCTGATAAGAAATGGGATATTGCTGATCCAAAAAGATCACAAAAAGAGGAGGAGAGTTACCATGAAAAAAGTATGGATCGTGTTATTGGCTTTGATGCTTGCCCTTGGAACAGCCGCTTGCGGCTCAGAGGGCAATGACGAAGGAGATCAGTCAGATGGCAAGAAGACAGAGGAGAAAGCGGAAAAGAAATCAGGGAAAGCATTAGAGCCTGATGAAGTTTTGACCAAGGAATATATTGAAGAAGTCACCGGAGCGGAGGTAGTAAAAATAAAAAAATCCGACAATCCGGTAGTAGGGCAAAAAATAGCCTTCTTTGATTTGGGAAGTGTGGGTTACGTTCAGATATCTCTTCATCACACTGCATTTCTTTCCAATCCCAACTATAAAAATGCCAGAGAACTGTATGATAATGAAAAGGAATTTAATGGGATAGAACCTGAAGACATCATTGAAGGGGTGGGAGAGGAAGCCTATTTAGACTCATTTGGGTTGACCGCCATTGAGGGAGATTATTATTTGAGCATAATGTTGGGAATGGATGCTCCGGACAAAGATCAAATGCGGAAGGATATTGCAAACCATGCCTTTGAAGTGATAAAAAAACATAAATGAAGACCGAGATACGAAACAAACCCAGTTGACTAAAAAGGAGGAAGCATATGCGTAAAATCATAGTATGGCTTATCTTTTCACTTGTGGCGGTTCTGGCCTTTGCCTCTTGCGGAGAAGGAAAAAACAGAACAGCCGAGCTCTTTGATCAGGAGTCGGAGAAGAACGGCTATTACCTTGATCTGGAAACCACCTCGGAAGGGGAAGATTTGCGTTTAAAAATCCATATCAAAGGGGAATATTTCTACATAGAAACCATTATCAACGGTTCCGTGGTGGAGTTGATCAAAAATAAGGACGGATACTTCATCCTCCAGCCGGAGTCGAGGATCGGCTACAAGATCAATGAAGAGATGTTCGATGATACCGTAGACATCGACCACCTCTCCTCCATGAACCGGTTGTTGAAGGGACAGAAAATCACCAGAGGAAAGGCCAAGGTGGACGGAGTAGAATACGAGTTTGAGGAATTTCGTGAAGATGATGTAATCATCAAGTTCATGTACGATAAAGAGGATAAACTGCGGTACATCATAGCCGAGTCCGAAGATGATGAGGATGAGCCGGAAAAGATGAAGATCAATGCCTTCAAGAAGAAAGCCGACGAATCCAAATTCACGATTCCTGAAAACTATAAAGTGGAAGAATGGCACGAGGTGGACGATTGGTACAGGGATGGGGATGATTCCCAGGAGAACTTTGATGACCTCTATGATGATTATGATGATTTCGATGTGACCTACGATTAGTCCCGGGAAGATCCCGGACTGGATATAGAAGAGCAAAGAGGATCGCTGGCGAGGGGCATACCGCTTCTCGTCAGTTTTAATTGAGTTATGCCCTGCTTTCTGATAAAATGAACCGGCGAGGTGAAAGATGGAAAAAAGGATTATTATCATTGACGGTAACAGCCTGCTCAATCGGGCATATTACGCCATACAGAATCCCATGATGACACGGGAAGGGCTGTACACACAGGGAATATACGGTTTTCTAAGCATGCTGGAGAAGATGAAGGCGGAGCATCCCTCAGGTTATCTTGTGGTGACCTTCGATATGAAAGGACCCACCTTTCGGCATGAAGAATATGCCGAGTATAAGGCGGGCAGGAAAAAAATGCCCCCTGAACTTGCCATGCAGCTTCCTCTTCTCAAGGATGTCCTAGATGCAATGAACATCAAGAGATTGGAAATGGAGGGCTTTGAAGCGGACGACATCATTGGAACCATTTCCGTAAAGGCGGAAGAAGAAGGGCTAATGCCACTGATCATCACCGGGGATAAGGATGAGCTGCAACTGGCTACCGATGTGACCAAGGTCATGATCACAAAACGAGGGATCTCACAATTTGAACTGTACGACAGAGAAGTGATGATAGAGAAATACGGCTTTCCTCCGGAGTTGTTCATCGACTACAAAGGCCTTATGGGGGATCAGTCGGATAATATTCCCGGCCTGCCCGGGGTAGGAGAGAAGACAGCCCAAAAGCTGGTGATGGAATACGGCACAGTGGAAAACCTGCTGGAGCACACAGAAGAGTTAAAGGGGAAACTGAAAAAAACCGTAGAAGAAAATGCTACTCTTGCGCTGATGAGCAAGCGGCTGGCCACCATCAACACCGCCATCCCCATGGAGGTGGACTTTGACGAATACATACTGGAAAAGCCGGACCACGATAAGTTGGTGGAAATGTATACCAAGCTGGAGTTCAACAGCTTCCTTCGCAAGATGGGCACCGGGCTTTCAGAAAAAGAACAGGAGGAAGCCAATACATTTAAAGAACTTCCCACAGAGCCGGTGATGATCCGTAAGGCTGCGGATTTGAGAGCCCTGTCTTCTCAGATGAAGGAAGACACCTATGCGGTCTTGAAAACCTTTGGGAATGATGATCATAAGGATATCCCTATGGCCATCGGGGCGTCCATATTGATTGGCAATAAATATTTTTACGTTGACTTATCCACAGAAGAAGTAAAAGAAGAGTTTGTGAAGATACTCAACAAGAAAAAGCCTAAATTCATGGGCCATGACCTAAAGAAGGATTATTACCTGCTGATGAACCTGGGGGTCCGTGATTTTGAAACAGCCTTTGATACGGCCATTGCCCAGTATGTCATCGATTCGGGCAGGAGCAACTATGCGCTGACGACTTTGGCTCAGGAATACTTCCGTACAAATATACAAGATGAGAAAGAGTTTGCCGGGGAAAGCGGTCAATTGAGCTTGCTGGATGATGCCGGTGAGAAATACAGCGCTTACGGCTTGAAGTGGTGTGCGCTGGTAGCCCAGCTGGCTATCCCTCAAGGAGAAGAGATCCGAAGGGAAGAGTTGGAGGATGTTTTTCGCAGGGTGGAACTGCCTTTGATCCAGGTGATGGCCTATATGGAATACACAGGCTTTGCTGTGGATAAGCAGGTTTTGACGGATATCGGTAAGGATATATCCGCACGAGTAGAAAAGCTGACGGCACAAATTCACGATCTGGCAGGAGAGACCTTCAACATTAAATCCCCCACCCAGCTGGGGCCCATCCTATTTGAAAAATTGGGGCTTCCTGCAGGAAAAAAGACTAAGCGCGGGTATTCCACCAGTGCGGAGATTTTGGAAAGACTTAGAGACGAACATCCCATTGTTGATTTGATATTGGAGTATCGAACCTTGACCAAGCTTAGCGGCACTTATGTGGATGGACTGATCCCTCTGATCCATAAGGACGGTAAGATCCACGCCCACTTCAATCAAACCATTGCCGCCACGGGAAGAATCAGCAGTTCCGATCCCAACCTGCAGAATATCCCCATTCGCCAGGAGGAGGGAAGAAAGATCAGAAAGGCCTTTGTGCCTTCTTCCCGGGAGTACATCCTCCTCAGTGCCGACTATTCCCAAATTGAATTGCGGGTACTGGCCCACCTCAGCGGTGACCCCTTACTCATCGATGCCTTCAATGGGGGAGAAGACATTCACAGGGCGACGGCGGCTAGAGTTTTAGGTGTACCTGATGATCAGATCACCATCGACGAAAGAAGCCGGGCCAAGGCGGTGAATTTCGGCGTGATCTACGGCATGAGTGCCTTCGGCCTAAGTACAAACCTGAACATCACACGGCAAGAAGCCGATGAATACATCAAAAGTTACTTTGCCAAGCATGAGAAGGTGAAGGAGTACATGGATGGCCAAGTGGCGTTTTGCAAGGCCAACGGTTATGTGCGGACGATCCTTGGGAGAAAGAGGATCATCAGCGAGATTTCCGCATCCAACTATATGGTGAGACAATTGGGAGAGCGACTGGCCATGAACAGCCCCATCCAGGGGAGCGCTGCCGATATCATAAAGATCGCCATGGTGAACATTCAAAAGGCCTTATCTCCTTACAAATCCAGATTGATCCTACAGGTCCACGATGAGTTGATCGTAGAAACTCACTTGGATGAGGTTGACGCCGTGGAAAAGGTCCTTGTGGAGTCCATGGAGGATGCCATGGAACTTAAGGTGAAGTTGGCAGTGGATGTGAACATGGGAAGCAATTGGTTTGAACTGAAGTAGGTGGCGTGATGAAGATCGGACTGACAGGAGGCATCGGAAGCGGAAAGACTACCGTATCGGACTATCTACTGGAAAAGGGGTATCCGGTCATCGATGCCGATAAGATCGCCAGGGAGATCACCCTTCCCGGCAGTCCCGTTTTAGACGCCCTTGCAGCAGAATTCGGAGCGGACATCATCGGAAGCGACGGGGCCTTGGATAGAAAACTGTTGGGGGAAAGGGCATTCAGGGATGAAGAGAGCAAGAACAGGCTGGATGGTATCACCCACGGAGAAATATGCCGCAGAATATGTGAGGCATTGAAGGAAAACAGAGAGCCAACCATATTTTTAGATGCGGCTCTTCTGTATGAAACGGGCTTGGATGAGAGGGTGGATCAGGTTTGGCTTGTGGTTTCCAGTGAAGACCTTCGGGTGCACCGCGTGGTAAGTCGAGACCGAGTGGCCCCGGACCATGTGCGATCCAGAATAACCAGCCAGATGGCGGAAGAGGAAAAACGGCAAATGGCCCATGTCATCATTGAAAATAACGGAACAAAGGAGGAGCTTTATCAAAAAATCGATAAGCTGTTGAACCAATGGGAAAAAAGCTGATATCTTTACTGGTTATCGTGGTGCTCATGGCAGCCCTTGGCGGCTGTGAGGGGGTAACCCTGACGGGAGGCACCGACAAAACCCAATATAGAACGGAAGAAGCCGTCACCCTTCCCATGGGAAACGTGACGACGTTAAATCCCATCGCCAGCAATGATGAGGATACCTATTTTATTTCCAAGTTGATCTATGACAGCCTCTTCGTATTGGACGGAACAATGACGCCGCAAAAATCCCTGGCAAAGGACTATGTGGTGGATCAAAAGAATGGGACCGTGACCATCGATCTTGTGAATACCAGCTGGCATGACGGAAAGCCGTTTACAGGCCGGGATGTGGCATTTACCGTTAAGGCATATCAGCGAATGGGATCCAACTCCCAGTATTCCACCCTTATCGATCGCATCGACGATGTAGAGGTTGAAGGGGACCAGCGCATCATCATACATTTTGACAGCAAGACCAGAATGTCCATGAACATTCTCACTTTTCCCATCGTCCCGGAACATGTCTTTGAAAAAGAGGGAAAGGTACTGGAGCCGGACGTGGACTTTGTACCCGTGGGTACAGGGCAGTATGCCTGTAAAAGTTACAGCAAAACCGATAAACTATCCCTAGTTCCCAACGAAAATTACTTCGGAACCAAGGCAAAAAACACGATCACCTTTGAAATCATTCCACAGCGGGAAACTACTTACAGTCTTTTGGAAGCGGGGAGCATTGCCTTGATGGTATCCAGAGATGCGGAGCGAAAGACCACCATCACCAAGAAGGGGATCAAAATCGTAGATTTTCCCTCTAACCAAGTGGAATTTATAGGGTACAACTTTAAAACCATCCCCAAAGAAGATAAAAATGTGAGAAAGGCAATCGCATGTGCCGTTGATAATAAGCGGATCATTGAAGAGTGCTATTTCAATAGCGGTATGGTCAACGACAGTATCTTCTTCCCCGGGTATCTCGGCGTGGATACCAGTAAAGAAACTTACCCCTTCAGCCTGGATAAGGCGGCAGACTATCTGGAAAAATCAGGATACAAGATGGGGAAGGATGGAGTGTTGAAAGATAAGAACGGAAACCCTTTCACCCTTAGGTTATTGGTCAACTCCGATGACGGTCCGCGCAATGAGTCTGCTCAAATCATCGCAGAGGATCTGGGGAAACTGGGGATTCAGGTCACCCTTCAATCGGTGAAGAGGGAAGAGTACAAGGCGGCTTTGACTTCCGGGGATTTCGATGTTTTTCTGGGTGGATATGAGTTTGACGAGCAAATGGATATGCGTATTCTCCTGACCAATGAGGGGGATAATTATACAGGCTATGCCAATAACAAGGTGTACGATATGCTGTACGAAATGCACTCCGGAGCCTCCACCCAAGAATTGAAGAGGCTTTACACGGAACTGAAACCTATCTTGACCGACGAGTTGCCCTATTACTGCGTTTTATATAAAACATACGGAGGAATCAAGGCAAAAACACTGGAAGGGGAAGTAACACCTGTTTGGAACAACTATTATTATGGGTGTGGGACGTGGAAGTCCAAGTTCGAACTACCCCCTGAGAAGCCAAAGAAGGATAAAGAAAAGGATAAAGAAACGGAATAGGGTTGATAGATTTTGAAAGGTCAACGGAAGAGGAGTTTGACATGGATTTGCAGGAGAGTCTAAAGAAGAGCCAATTGTTTTTTCGTAGCAAGGAAACCTTGGGTTATCCATTCCGGATGGAGCAACTGGATAAATTGCAGTCCGCCTTGGAAAAGTATGAAACCGAGATTTTCCGTGCACTGAAATCGGATCTGAACAAGTCCCCTTATGAGGCCTTCATGAGTGAACTTGGGATCGTTTACGGAGAGCTTGCCCATGCCAAGAGAAACTTGAAAAGTTGGATGCGTCCTAAAGGCGTAAGGCCCTCCCTTTCCCAGATCCCCGGCAGAGGAAGGATATATCACGATCCCTACGGGGTGGTGTTGATCATGTCCCCTTGGAACTATCCTCTCCAGCTGACCTTGGTTCCCCTGATCGGAGCCATCTGCGCAGGCAACTGTGTCTTTGTCAAGCCTTCCGCCTACAGTGAAGGGACCTCCTACATCATCAAGATGATGCTGGAAGATTTTTTTGATCAAGACTACATTAGAGTGGTTGAAGGTGGAAGACAAGAGAATCAGGCATTGCTGGAAATGGAATTCGACTACATTTTCTTTACCGGAAGTCCCAACGTCGGAAAGACAGTCATGGAGGCGGCAGCCAAGCGTTTGACTCCGGTGACCCTTGAACTGGGCGGGAAATCCCCCTGCATCGTAGAGAGATCCGCCGATCTTGGAAAAACCGCAAAGAGGATCCTCTTTGGAAAAACCATGAACAGCGGACAGACCTGTGTGGCACCGGACTATCTTTTGGTAGAAAGACCGGTAAAAGACGCCCTGATCCGGGAGATGGTAAAAGCCTACGGGGAGATGTTTCCCGGTGATGAATATTTTCAAAAGACCGCCCCATCCATCATAAACGATTCCCATTTCCAAAGGATCCGGGATCTGTTGAAGGGGCAGAACGTAATATTTGGCGGTGAGATTTTGGAAGAAAGCAGGCAGATGAAGTTGGCTCTGGTGGATGAACCGGACCTTGACACGCCGCTCATGACCGAGGAGATATTCGGTCCCATACTGCCTGTGTTGGCTTGGGACAGCTTGGATGAGATCATAGAGAGGCTGTCTAAGAGCCCAAAACCCCTGTCCCTGTACCTGTTTACCAAGAATCGGTCTGTAGAAAAAAGAGTTATGGGCGAGGTGTCCTTTGGGGGCGGCTGTGTTAATGATACGCTTTTGCACCTCACGTCTTCTGCCATGCCCTTCGGTGGTGTGGGAAACAGCGGAATGGGACAGTATCACGGCAAGGCATCCTTTGACACCTTTTCCCATAAGAAAAACATTCTTCATAAGTCTCTGCTTTTCGACATCAACCTGCGATATCATCCCTATAAAAACAGGAAGAGGACACTGCCACGCTTCTTGTTTTAAGGGTAGCGGTGGTAAAGAAAATCTAAAGGCTTACAAAAAGAACTACAAATAACTAAACCACCTATATCGGGGAAGTTTCTATCATTATGGGAAAAACTTTACCCGATATTCAAATTAGGGTGAAGTACGAAACGGAACCTCCCGGAAAACCAATACAGTCCTCTCAAAACTGATCTACGTATAATAATCGCTTGATTTTCACCATTTAATGGAGCATTATTCCATTAAGAGGTGAAAATATGATTAAGACCACTGCAATGCTCCTGGATGGATTACAAGACTACCGCTACCCTGCTAACAAGCTTGCTCGCATGGTTAAAGAAGGGAGCGTTTTCCCGGTCGTGCGGGGACTGTATGTGAGTGACAGCAAGATGCCTGGGCACTTGCTGGCTGCCAGCATATATGGCCCTTCTTACCTGTCTTTTGATTATGCCTTGTCCTACTGGCATTTGATTCCCGAAGCGGTTTATACTTACACTTCTGCTACATATGACAAGAAGAAGCGTAAGCAATTCAAGACGCCATTCGGTTTGTTCACCTACCGGGATGTGCCCAAGGTTGCATATCCGATTGGGATTCAAATTGTCAAGGAAGGAAGGTATTCTTTTCTTATCGCACAGCCTGAAAAGGCGCTGTGTGATAAGCTTCACACCATTTCGCCTGTCGCTAACCTGAGCGCTTTTGAAGCCTTGTTGTTTAGCGACCTTCGAATTGACCGTGATACTTTTGGCCAACTAGATACCGAAAAGCTGATACAATATGCGGCGCATTATCAGACTACTAACCACAGATTACTCATTCGCTATCTAAGGAGATCAGTATGAATACCATCATTGAACAAATGCTGAAAGCATATGACGAACAGCCACCATGGGACAAAAAGAATGTGGTGAAAAAAATCATGCAGGAGATGGTTTTGTGCGGGCTGTCCAGAGCAGGCTTCTTCAAGGAAGCAGCCTGCTATGGCGACACGGCGCTGCGTATTTTCTATGGTTTGGATCGGTTCTCCGAAGACCTAGACTTCTCGCTGAAAACAAAGAAGGATGACTTTGATCTAAGCGCCTATTTTCCTGTTCTGGAAAAGGAGATAGCAGCCTTTGGACTTCATGTGGACATTACAGAGAAGGTCAAAAGCGTTGAATCCCAGGTTCAGTCCGCTTTCCTCAAGGGCAACACGAAAGAACACCTGTTGCTCTTTTATGGAGACCATGCGCTTTCTGGTATCCATGCCGGAGAGAAGATACGAATCAAATTTGAAGTGGACACAAACCCACCAGTCCATGCAAACTTTGAGCATCAGTACAGGTTACTTCCATCGCCCTATGAGGTTGCGCTGTACGATGCCCCTTCCTTGTTTGCTGGAAAAATCCATGCCGTTTTATGCAGGAGCTGGAAGAGCAGAGTAAAGGGGCGCGACCTTTATGATTATGTATTCTTCTTAGCGCGGAACACACCAGTGAACTTGGATCACTTGCGGGCACGGCTTCAGCAAAGTGGCTACCTGAGTCCGAATGAGAGGTTTACTCTGGCAGATCTTAAAACTCATCTGAGTAGGCGTTTCGAAACCATCGACTATAACCAAGCGAAAGATGATGTGATTCCGTTCATTCGTAACCTTGATTCCCTCCAAGTGTGGGGCGCCAATTTCTTCATACAAATCACCGAGCAGCTAGAAACCAAGATCCCTTGATAGATAATCTCTGTCCATAATGCTCATTGCTTGATAAAATGCATCGATACAAGGTATTGAACCAATGCCAGAGGGTATTTTGCAGAAAAAGTAAAAGTTCCCATTGAAAAGCAGGTTGAAAACCGCTATAATAACTAAATGTGATAGGCGCCCGTGGCGGAATCGGCAGACGCGCACGTTTGAGGGGCGTGTGAGTAACATCGTACCAGTTCAAGTCTGGTCGGGCGCACCAAAGAGGCCATGT
This sequence comes from Anaerovoracaceae bacterium, assembly GCA_050946655.1. Taxonomy (GTDB): domain Bacteria; phylum Bacillota; class Clostridia; order Peptostreptococcales; family Anaerovoracaceae; genus JAXGRD01. The sequence goes on along the minus strand of JBMNVE010000001.1, from coordinate 81,007 downwards.
ATCAGGAGAGATCCCGGACATGGTTTTTTCTTGCCGTAATTTGTAGTTTTACTTGTTTTTTGTTATAATCGCGGGACTACATTAGGGAGTGTTCAGGAGGACTCATGGTATCCAAATTCAGTGTCAAAAAGCCGTTGACTGTTCTGGTGGTCGTCGTGCTAATATTGGTATTCGGTTTTGTTTCTTTCAATAAAATGGTTCCCGACCTCTATCCCAACATTGATCTGCCTTATGTTGCTGTGATCACCGCCGCCCCGGGAGCCACCCCGGAAGAGGTGGAGAAGAAAGTGACCCAACCCATGGAGCAGCAGATGGCAACCCTGGAGGGTCTGGACAACATAACATCCTCGTCGGGAGAAAATTACTCCATGATCATGCTTGAGTTTGATAGTGATACAGACCTCTCCGTAGTGTCTGTGGACATTCGGGACAAGATCGATCTTGTTTCCGGGTCTTTTGGCGAAGACATAGAAAAGCCGGTCATTTTCAAGTTAAATCCCAACATGATCCCCGTGACCATTGCGGCGGTGGGAATGGAAGGGAAGACGACTGCTCAGGTTTCCGCTCTCTTGGAAGATGACTTGCTGAGGAAGCTGGAAGGGGTCAATGGTGTGGCCAGTGTAAATGCAGCCGGCATGGTAACCAACGCTGTACACGTCCAGCTAGATCCTGAAAAGGTAGAAAACCTCAACCGAGAAGTGAAGGGAGAAATTCAAGCTCAGACCGGGGATGCCAGATCTACCTTGAATTCGGGGATCGCTCAAGCGGAAGAAGGAGCTGCTCAGATCCAAGAGGGGAAAAGACAGATACAGACGGCTCAGGAGGCAATGGCTGTCCAGAAGGAGATGGTGGTTTCCACCTTAGAAAACCTCTCTCTTTTGGTCATCCAAAGAGATGCTCTCCTTCAGCTGGGTGATGACCAGGGAGCCGGTGAGGTACAGAACAACATAGACGTCCTTATCAGCGACCTTAGGCCATACAGCGGTGAGCTGTCCGCCATGGGAGTGGACCTGGATGGCTTGGATAAGGATTTTACATCTGTGAACTTGGCTTTGCAAAATTTCAATATCGCCACTTCCATTTCTTCTGCTCAACTATCCAACCAGATGGCGGAGTTGACGGGTACGGATGCTTACCTGAGGGGAATGAGGTTACAGCTTCAATCTTCTTTAAGTCAAGTGGACGAGGCTTCCAAGGCTTCCGTGGATGCGACCAATGTTGACAGCATCATTACAGTTTCTAACCTATCCGCTATCTTGGCTGCCCAAAACTTTTCCATGCCTGCGGGAAGCATATCGGAAGACGGACAATCCATTCTGGTATCCGTGGGAGAGGAGATCAAGGATCCGGAGGAGTTGAAGGAGCTGGTGATTTTAGATTTGGATGTTCCCGGGATGGAACCCATCAAAGTAAAGGATGTGGCCACGGTGAACTACATGCACAATGGGGAAGATACCTACGGAAAAATCAACGGAAAAAACGGTGTATTGCTCAGCTTTCAGAAACAGTCGGACTATTCCACTTCCCAGATGTCCGCTAACCTTCAAAAGGAGTTTCGCAGCCTGGAAAAGCAGCACAAGGGCTTGACCTTCACGACCCTTTCCGACCAGGGAGAACACATCAACATCGTCATTGACTCGGTATTGAACAATCTTCTCATAGGAGGCTTGCTGGCCATCCTTATCCTGCTCTTCTTTCTGAGAGATATAAGGCCCACCCTGATCACCGCCTTGAGCATCCCCATCAGTGTCACCTTTGCTCTTACACTCATGTACTTTACCGGTGTGACGATAAACGTCATTTCCCTGTCCGGTTTGGCGGTAGGTGTGGGTATGCTGGTGGATAATTCCATCGTAGTCATTGAGAATATCTATCGGCTGAGAAACCACGGATACAGCAAAATACAGGCAGCCATTAAGGGAGCATCTCAGGTTAGCGGTGCCATCACTGCCTCCACCTTGACCACCATCTGCGTGTTCATTCCCATCGTCTTTGTGGATGGAGTCACAAGGGAACTGTTTGTGGACATGGCACTGACCGTAACTTACTCCCTCTTGTCCAGTCTGTTCATTGCCTTGACCATGGTTCCGGCACTAGGGCGAACGCTGCTTTCTAAGACAAACAGGCAGACAGTCATGGGGCCTGAGAGCAGAGCCATCGCAGGATATAAGCGGGGATTGGAATTCGCACTGGGCCACAGAGCCCTGGTGCTGATCATCGTGGTGGTGCTCTTTAGCGGAGCTCTAGGACTGACCCTCGTCAAGGGGTTCAGTTTCATGCCTTCCATGGCTCTTTCTGAAATCACGGCAACGGCAAAGATGCCCAAGGGATACACCAAGGAAGATACCATCAAGTCGGGAGATGCCCTGATGGAGGCTATTGAGAAGATGGACGGTGTGGAGACGGTGGGGATCATACTTTCCAGTGATGCCAACTCCGTCATGGGTTTTGACATTACAGGAAAGGACTGGAGCAGTCTTGACATCTTTGTGCGATTGAAGAAATCCAAGGCAGAGAACAGTGAAAAAATAGCCAAGGAGATGGAGAGGATCGGGAAATCTGCCGGCATGGAGATGCAGATATCCGGGAGCACCGACGCTTCAAATGCTATGGGAGCAACGGGTATAACGATCCACGTCTACTCCGATGACTTGGATAAGCTGCGTATATGGACGGCAAAGATCGAAAAGGAACTAAGGGGCATGAAAGGACTGAAGGATGTTTCTGACAGCAGTGAAGAGACAATCCCTGAACTGAAAATCACCGTGGACAAGAATAAGGCTATGACATCAGGCTTGACGGTGGCCCAAGTCTATGGCGAAGTTTCAGCTGCCCTGAACCGGAACCGTACGGCCACCACCATGGAATATGAGGGAAGTGAAAGGGATGTGCTAGTCTCCAATCGCCTCACAGAAACATACAACAGGGAAAACTTGGAGGATATGAAAATCGTTTCCCAAAATGGAGTCACCGGTGAGCGAGTGGAAGTGCGGCTAGGAGATATTGCAGTGATTACTGAGGATGCCGGGTTGATGACCATCGGACACAAGGAACAGAAGCGGAGCATATCGGTCCACGGGACCATAGCGGAGGGCTACAATACAACGATTGTCTCGGGAGAGGTAGAGAAAACCGTAGAAAAGATGGATCTACCCTCCGGGGTCACGGTAGAGTTTGACGGAGAGAGCGAGCAGATCATGGACGCCTTGACCCAGTTGATTCAGATGCTGCTCCTGGGCATGTTGATGATCTATCTGGTCATGGTAGCGCAATTCCAATCTCTCTTGTCGCCGTTCATTGTCATGTTTACCGTACCCATGGCCTTTACGGGAGGCCTTTTGGCACTTTTGATCACAGGCTTTGAAATCAGCGTTGTGTCCATGATCGGCTTCATTGTCCTGATGGGGGTCATCGTCAACAACGCCATCGTTCTCATCGACTATGTCAATCAATTGGTGAGAGAAGGGATGGATAAGAAAGAGGCCATTCTCACCGGCAGTGCCACCAGAATGAGGCCGGTGTTTATGACAGCACTGACTACGGTGCTCGGGCTCCTCCCCCTTGCCTTTGGTCTGGGAAACGGCGCAGAAATGATGCAGCCCATCGCTATCGTATGTATCGGCGGTCTCCTCTATGCAACCTTAATGACCCTAGTTGTGATCCCCGTATTATATGATCTTTTCCATCGCAAAAATATCAAGTTTATTTTCCGAGAGGAGTTGACGGTGAATGACGCTTGATGTTATAATGCTTGCATTGTGCCGGCGTGATGGAATTGGCAGACGTGCAGGATTCAAAATCCTGTGGTGGTAACACCGTATGGGTTCGACCCCCATCGCCGGCACCAGATGGACAATTAATTGGTAATAACCGAGGAGGATAAAAATTATGGATATGAAGAGCCTGATGACATTTGCACCCCTGGTGCTCTTGGTGGTGATCATGTATTTCCTGTTGATCAGACCGCAGAAAAAAAGAGAGCGTGAAGTCAACACCATGCGAGCCAACTTGAAAGTAGGGGATGAGATCATTACGATCGGCGGAATCTGCGGCAAGATCGTAAAGACCAAGGAAGAGTCTCTGGTCATTCAGGTCGGTGCGGACAAGGTGAAGTTCGAGGTGATGAGATGGGCGATCTCTAAAGTGACCGTGGCATCAGATAGGCCGGTGAGCAGAAGCGAAGAGCCGGAAGATGCTGAAGAAGCCGAAGAGGCCCCAAAGAAATCTCTTCCTAGAAGGATGAAAAGACCTGAGCCAAAGGAAGCGGACACGGGTTCTGCGGAAGGATCCGATAGCGGTGCAGGAGCAGATGATAAATAGTCCAAAAACATCGAGTCAAGGGCTCGATGTTTTTCTTACGTATCATTGCAATTTTAAGGACAAACCCTTGTTAATGTGAAAAAAAAAAGGTACAATAATATAGTGTATGCAATTTTGAAAAGTAAGAAAGAGTGAGTATGAACGATAGTTTAAAGAAATTTTTTGCAGTATTGATTCTGGTGGTCATCGTTTTCGGGTGGTTCATCACTTTAAAGGGGATCCCGGGGGTCATGGACCCGATCAAGGATAAGTTACAGCTGGGCCTGGATATCAAGGGCGGTGTGTATGTGGTCCTTGAAGCCCAGGAAACGGAAAAACTCTCAGAGGCGGAGAAAAAAGACCTGATGGACAGGACACAGGCAGTGATCGAAAAGCGAGTGGACGCCATGGGCCTGTCCAATCCCAATGTGGCCATCGAGGGTGGAAACAGGATAAGGATAGAGCTTCCGGGGGCAGAAGATGCCGAGGAAGCAATCCAGCAGATCGGCAGAACGGCACAGTTGAAGTTCACCCTGGCTGACCAGTCCTTCGTTCTGGATGGCGGTTCTGTGAAGGAGGCCACGGTGGGCCAGGATACCCAGAGGGGCGGCTACGTGGTCAACCTGGAATTCAATGCAGAAGGTGCCAAGGCATTTGAAAAAGCAACGGCCATAACTGCCGGGGGTGGAGTTCCCTCCACCATGATAGACAGCCGCGGACAAAAAGTGGCCGACAATGCTATTGTCATCATGCTGGACAATGAGATCATCTCTGCGCCTACGGCCCAGAAAGTGATCAGCGGCGGCAAGTGCGAGATATCCGGTCAATTCACACAGGAAAGTGCAACCAACTTAGCGGCACTTATCCGAGGAGGATCTCTTCCCGTAGAGCTTAAGGAGGTTACATCCTCTTCACAAACTGCAAAAATCGGAATAGACGCTCTCACCAATAGCGTATATGCCGGCATCATCGGTGTCATCCTCATCTTCATCATCATGTTGGTGGGTTATCGGATCATGGGGATTGCCGCCAATGTGGCCCTGGCGCTGTATATCGTCCTTATCATCATCGTCATGTCGCTGATGGGCAGCGTTCTGACCTTGCCGGGGATCGCAGGTATCATCCTGTCCGTCGGTATGGCGGTAGATGCCAATGTGGTTATCTTTTCCAGGATCAGGGAGGAAATCGCAGGGGGCAAGAGCATCCGTGTGGCTACCAGATCCGGGTATAAGTTGGCTATGAGCACTGTCATAGACTCTCAGGTAACCACCCTGATCGCGGCAGTGATTCTGTATCAAATGGGAACCAGCGGGGTCAAGGGGTTTGCTTGGACCCTGATGATCGGTATTGTGGTCAGTATATTTACGGCAGTCGTGGTGACGCAGCTTTACCTGAGCCTTATTGCAGGGAGCAAAACCTTTGCCAAAAACAGTTATTTCGGCATCAATAAAGAAGGGCTCCAGACATTTCGCATCAAGAGACAGTTTCACTTTATCAGGCATCGAAAGATCTTCTATATCGTCAGCATCCTCATCATTGCCAGCGGACTACTGGTCGGCGGCATCAGGGGATTTAATTACGGGATAGATTTTACCGGGGGGACGATGCTCCATATGGACATGGGCAAGCATATATCCGCCGAAGAGGTAAAGGACGTCCTCAAATCTCACGATATCAACACCGATCAGGCAGAAATCGTCTATTCGGGAGAGAAAAACCGTGAAGTGATCATCAAGACCAACGAATCCCTGGATGGACCGCAGAGAACGGCCATTACTCAGGGTTTTATGGAGCGATTCGGCATCAGTGAAAAGGACGTTTTAGCCAGCGAACATTTTGGGGCTTCCGTAGGGAAGGAACTGAAGGAAAACGCTATCAAAGCTGTTCTTCTGGCTGCTGCGGGCATGCTGATCTACATCAGACTGAGATTCAGACAATGGAAGTTCGGCGCTGCGGCATTGCTGGGGACACTCCACGATGTGCTCTTGGTCGTGGCGTTTTATGCCATTTTCCATATCACGGTGAACAACCCCTTTATTGCGGCGATACTTACCGTTGTGGGGTATTCCATCAACGACACCATCGTGGTGTTTGACCGGATCAGGGAGAATTTGAAATTTATGCGACGTGGGGGAACGGAGGAGATCATCGATCGAAGCATCAATCAGACTCTCTCCCGGTCTATCATGACATCCGTCACTACGCTTATCGTTATGGTCCCCATGTACATCATGGCAGGAGATGCCATCAGGGAATTCATCGTTCCCCTTATGATCGGTGTGGCGGCAGGCTGCCTATCCTCCATCTATGTGTGCAGCCCGCTGTACTTTGATTTTGCCAGGCGAGGAAGCGCTACCAAGTATGAAAAACAGATTGCCCTGAGCAAGAAAAAAGCCGTCGCTCAGGACAAGAAACAGGACGAGGAAGCTGGGGAAAAGCCCCATTCCGGACAGGAAAAAAAGGGAGACAGCAGCCCGAAAGGACAGAAAAAACAGACAAGAAAGGCAAGACGAAAGACAAAATGAAAGTAATGGAAAGGCTCAATGAAGAATAAGCAGGAATTTCTGGACAGCATCAGAAGCATCAACGAAAACTACGACATGGACATACTGGGTAGAGCATATGATGTCGCGGCGTCGATGCATGAAGGGCAGTTTCGGAAGTCAGGGGAAAAATATTTGATCCATCCTGTGGCAGTGGTGAAGATCCTCGCTGAACTGGGAATGGATGAAAGCACCTTGGTGGCAGGCCTCCTCCACGATGTGGTGGAGGATACGGAGTACACCGGAGAGCAGTTGCGGGAGGATTTCGGTGAAGAAATAGAACTGCTGGTAGATGGTGTCACAAAATTGGGGTCTTTGGTGTTCGAAAACAAAGAGGAGCGCCAGGCGGAGAACTTCAGGAAAATGTTCCTGGCCATGAGCCGGGATATTCGTGTGCTCATCATCAAGTTATCCGACCGACTCCACAACCTTCGGACCATCAACTACATGAGTGAGAAGCAGATCCATGACAAATGTCTGGAGACCTTGGAAATATATGCTCCCTTGGCCAGTCGCCTGGGAATCTACAGCATGAAGTTTGAACTGGAAGATACAGCGATGAAATACCTGTATCCTACCGAGTATGTAGATATAGCAAAGAAGGTCAGTGCCAAAAAGGAAGAGCGCCAAGCCACCATCGACGCAGTGGTAGGTGAGATCAAAGAATCTCTGGATGACATGAATATGAAGTACGAGATCTATGGGCGTTCCAAGCACTTCTACAGCATCTTCAAGAAGATGAGATATCAAAAGAAGGATATCGATGAGATCTTTGACCTGATGGCTGTGCGCATTATTGTGGACAGCATCAAGGATTGCTACGCTGTTTTGGGGATCGTTCATACCATGTGGACACCTATCCCCGGCAGATTCAAAGACTATATCGCCATTCCCAAGCCCAATATGTATCAATCCCTCCATACTACGGTCATCGGAGACACGGGAAACCCATTTGAGATACAAATCAGGACCTACGAGATGCACCATATTGCCGAATACGGTATTGCTGCTCACTGGAAATATAAAGAGGGCGTGGCCAAGGACAAGGAAGAGGTGAAACTCTCCTGGCTCAGGCAGGCCTTGGAATGGCAGCAGGATACAAACGATGCGACGGAATTCATGGAGACCTTGAAGATCGACCTGTTTTCCTCACAAGTGTTTGTCTTTACCCCGGCAGGTGATGTGATCGAGCTGCCGGCAGGGGCTACACCTTTGGATTTTGCCTTCAAGATCCATACGGACGTAGGTGCAAAGTGTATCGGTGCCAAGGTAAACGGCAAGATGGTGCCCATCGACCATACCCTGGAAAACGGAGATATCATCCAGATCATGACATCTCCCAATGCCAGCGGTCCCTCCATAGACTGGCTGAAGATAGCCAAGAGCTCTACGGCAAGAACCAAGATCAGGCAGTGGCTGAAAAAAGAGAATAAATCCGATAACGTAGACAAGGGCAAGGATGTCCTGGATAAATATGTGCGGAAAAAGGGATATAATCCAAGGGATGTTTTGAAGCACGCGTCCATTCTCAAAGTGACCAAGGAGATGAAGTTCGCCAACACCGATGAACTGTTCACCCAGGTATCTAACGGCGGGACCTTGGTCAGTAAGGTGGCGGCCATCCTCTTTGGCTATTACAACGAGGAAAAGGCAGAGGAGAAGAAGAAACAGGAAACGGTAAAGGAAGCCCTGGAAAGCGAGAAGGAAAAGCCCAAGCGACCCAGACACCGACAAAAGGAAAGCCCCGGCGTCATCGTCAAGGGCATGGACAACCTTCTCATCAGAGTTTCCAAATGTTGCAACCCGGTGCCGGGAGATGAGATCGTCGGTTTTATCACCAAGGGTAGAGGGATATCGGTCCATCGGAAGGACTGCGCCAATATTACGTCTCTTCCCGTAGATGAAAAACGAAGGTTCATAGATGTGGAGTGGGATACCAGTAAGAATACCAGTTATGACGCGGACATTACCGTGGTAGCCGATGATAGGAAGGGTCTGTTTTCGGATCTTTCCAAGGCGTGTGAACTGATGGATGTCCACATTGCCGGAGTCAATGCCAAGAGCAGCAAGGATGACACCATCACCATCATTTTGACCTTATCCATTGCAGACACTGCACAGATGGAAAAGCTATTGCGAACGTTGAAGAACATACCGGGAGTATCTTCGGTATATAGAAGCAAAACATGAAACACAAAAAGGAAGGACCAATGAAAATCAAACTATTGCCCACCGGGCCTTTATCCGTCAATACTTATTACGTGCTGGATGAATCATCGGGCAAGGGATTCATTGTAGATCCCGGCGGATATGACCCAAGACTGACCCAAGAAATACATAAAGACAACGTGACCGTCGATTACATCATCCTCACCCATGGCCACGGAGACCATATTGGCGGGGTGGAAGGCTATCAAAAGGATTTTCCCCATGCCAAGGTGGTGGCATCGGTGCTGGAAAAGAGCCTCTTGGCCGATCCCAATGTGAACATGTCAACCATGACCATGGGGAAGCCTATTTCCATCGTTCCCGATATTGCCGTTGAAGATGGAGACACCCTGACTTCCGGCAACATGGAGCTGAAGTTTCTCTCCACACCGGGACATTCTCCGGGGAGCATGTGCGTATATACGGGAAATGCCCTCTTTAGCGGGGATACCTTGTTTCAGGGATCCATCGGAAGAACGGACTTTCCGGGGGGATCTTTTGAGCAGCTGAAGGAAGGTGTCCACCAAAAACTATTCGTGCTTCCCGATGAAACGGAGGTCTATCCGGGGCATATGGGAACAACCACCATCGGCCACGAAAAGGAGAACAATCCATTTGTATAAAATCGTCCTTGACGGTGTAGAGAAAACCCATGAATTCGAAGAGCTGATCAAGGTGTTTCTACGCCCCGGTCAGTATGAGATTCTGGCCGGGGGTGAAGGGGACTTGGTCTTTTCAGAAAAGAGGGACAAGAATCACCTGAAAAAGGAGATATACTTGGCTCTACGGGAAGTCACCGGACTGGACCCTCTTTGGGGGATTGTTACCGGTATTCGTCCCGTAAAGATGACGGGAGAATTGATCAGAAAACTGAAAGACCCGGGAAAAACACGGCAGATGCTGGAGGAATACTACTGCATCAGCAAAGAAAAAATCGACCTGGTCATGGATATCTATGACTACCAGGCCGGTATCTTCGGTGAACCACCCCAAGATGGGGTAGGAATATATATCGGGATCCCGTTTTGTCCCTCCAGATGTTACTACTGTTCCTTTACTTCCAACCAGGCGGGGAAGGAAGAAATCAGAGGTTACATGAGTGCTCTCCATGAGGAAATCGACTTTGTGGCGGACCTGATGGAGGAAAGAGGCTACTGGGCCGAGTCCATCTACGTCGGTGGAGGAACGCCTACCACACTGGATGAAGACCAGCTGACAGAACTTTTGCACCTGGTGAGGAATCGCCTTTGGTGCGATAGGACCAAGGAGTTTACCTTGGAGGCGGGAAGAGCCGATACCATCACCGGAAAAAAGCTTTCCATAGCAAAAGAGGCCGGGGTAGACCGGATCAGCATCAATCCTCAGACCATGAAGGAAGATACCTTGGTGAGGATCGGAAGAGGCCATGACATCCAACAGGTGGAAGAAGCTTATCGCATGGCAAGGGAAACCGGATTTACCGCCATCAATATGGATATCATCGCAGGACTTCCCGGTGAGGATGAAATGGATTTTCACAGGACCCTTAAGGGTCTGATAGGGCTTCAACCGGAGAACATCACGGTACATTCTCTATCGGTGAAAAGGACTTCCGAGCTTGCCATGGAGGACAGGGAATACCATTACAAGCAGGCAGAGACAGTATCCCAAATGCTGAAGACAGCCAGGACAGTGCTTGGAAAAGAGGGATACAGACCATACTATCTGTACAGACTGAAGCAGATGTCCGGCGGACAGGAAAACACCGGGTACTGCAAAGAGGGAACCGCAGGACTATATAATGTGCGGATCATGGATGAGCACCAGACCATCATTGCAATGGGCGCAGGGGGCGTGAGTAAAGTCTACTACCCGGAGGAAAACCGCCTGGAGCGTGTGCCTAATGTGAATAATTACAAACTATACGAGGAGAGACTTTCCCAGATGTTGGATCGCAAGAGGGAAGGGTTGAACGGAGGTAAGAAAAATGCTGACCAATGCACCTAAGGGTACAAAAGATCTACTGCCGGCCGATGCCTACAAATGGCACTACGTGGAGAAGGCCTTTGCCGATATTTGCAGCAGATACGGTTTCAAAGAGATCAGGACCCCCGTTTTTGAACATACAGAACTCTTCCAAAGGGGAGTAGGGGATACGACGGACATCGTCCAGAAAGAGATGTATACCTGGCAGCAGGCAAAGCGGAGCCTGACCCTAAGGCCGGAGGGGACTTCTCCGGTGGTCCGCGCTTTTGTGGAGCACAAGCTCTATGCCGATGTCCAGCCCTCTAAACTTTACTACAATATTCCTTGTTTCCGCTATGAGAAGCCACAATCCGGGAGATTGCGAGCGTTCCACCAGTTCGGGATTGAGATATTCGGGACGGATAATACCATAGCCGATGCGGAAGTCATCGCCTTGGGCCATGATTTCATCCGGGAAATGGGGATAAACGATGTGGAGCTGAGGATCAACAGCATCGGTTGCCCCAAATGTAGAGAAACCTATCGGGAAGCATTGCGCAGCTTCCTGGAACCCAAGTACGATGCCCTTTGCAACACCTGTAAGGACAGGTATGATCGGAATCCCATGCGGATCTTGGATTGCAAGGCACCGGAGGACCAGAAACTGGTTAAAGATGCACCAAAGATGCTGGACTATATCTGTGAAGAATGTCAGGTGGCTTTCGATGAACTGAAAGAAAATTTGGATGCCTTTGGGATCGACTATCTGGTGGATCCGGGTATCGTTCGGGGACTGGACTATTACACAAAGACCGCCTTTGAATTCATCTCAAAGAGCATCGGTGCCCAGGGAACGGTCTGCGGCGGAGGAAGATACGATCACCTAAGCGAGGAGTTGGGCGGTCCGCCCATACCCGGGGTGGGTTTCGGCCTGGGCATAGAAAGGCTTCTTCTCACCATGGAAGCGGCAGGGGTAGTGATCCCCGAGCCTCAGGGTGCGGATGCCTTCATCGTGGTCATGGGAAGAGAGGCCAAGAAGGTTGGACTGGGTCTCATGCGGACTCTTCGCCGGGAAGGACTCAAGGTGGAGATGGACGATATGGCCAGAAATGTAAAGAACCAATTTAAATATGCCGATAGAACCAAGGCCATCAAGGCCATTGTCATCGGCGAAGAGGAACTGGAGAATAACCAAGTAGCGATCCGCGACATGGAGACCGGAGAGCAGAGTCTGGTACCGATGGAAGATATTTTAAACGTGTTAAAGGAGCAGTAAATGGGGGAAGTATTTCAACGAACACATATGTGCGGAACGCTGGATGCCGGAAATATCGGAGCAAAGGTGGTCCTCAACGGATGGGTGGCCAAGAGAAGAAATTTAGGCGGCCTGATATTTTGCGATATCAGAGATAAAACGGGGATCGTGCAAGTCATATTCGGTGATGATATCCCCGAGGAACTCTTTGCTCTGGCTGACAGCTTGCGCAGTGAATACGTGGTAGGGATCAAGGGCACCGTCAAGGAAAGGCAGTCCATCAATCCCGACATCCCTACAGGAGACATAGAAATATTCGCAGATGATCTAGTGATCTACGCTAAATCGGAGACCCCGCCCATATACGTGAAAGACGACGATAAGGTAGATGACAACCTGAGGTTAAAATACAGATATTTGGATTTGCGGAAACAAAAGATGCAGGAAAATCTGACTTTTCGTCACAAGATCACCAAAGTTTGCAGGGACTATTTCGATGAGGAGGGGTTTACCGAAGTGGAGACTCCCATGCTCATTAAGCCTACGCCGGAAGGGGCAAGGGACTATCTGGTTCCCAGCAGGATACACAGGGGAAAGTTCTATGCTCTTCCCCAGTCTCCCCAGATCTACAAGCAGCTCCTCATGGTGGGGGGAACAGACAGATATATGCAAATCGTCAAGTGCTTTAGGGACGAAGATCTGAGAGCCGACAGGCAGCCGGAGTTCACTCAGATCGATCTGGAGATGTCTTTTGTAGATGAGGAGGATATCTACCGGATCCAGGAAGGCTTCCTTGCCAGAGTCATGAAGGAAGTGAAGGGGATCAAGATCAAGACTCCTTTCCCCAGGATCAGCTATCATGAAGCCATGGAAAGATTCGGATCCGATAAGCCGGATACCAGGTTCGGGTTTGAATTGAAGAAATTGAACCATCTCTTTGATGGATGTGACTTCAAGGTCTTTACCGATAACTTGAAGGCCGGTGGAGATATTCGAGGCATCTGCATTGAAGGAGGCGCCCAGGAGTACACCAGAAAGAAGATCGATAAACTGACTGAGATGATCCGCAGTTACGGGGCCAAGGGAATGGTATGGATCAAGGTGGGAGAGGAGATAACCTCTTCGGTGAACAAGTTCTTTTCCCAGGATCAGCTGAGAGAAGTGGCTGCTGCCTTTGATAGCAAGAACGGAGATGTGATCTTCATCGTTTCCGATAAAAAGCAAATCACCTACGATGCCTTGGGGTTTTTACGGGTACACATTGCTCGGGAAATGGACCTTTTGCGGGATGATGAGTATGACTTTCTTTGGGTCGTGGACTTCCCTCTCTTTGAGGTGGATGAAGAAACAGGGAACTATACAGCCATGCATCATCCCTTTACATCGCCAAAAATAGAAGATTTGGACCTGCTGGAGCGGGACCCCGGATCGGTGCGAGCCAGGGCATATGACATCGTGCTCAACGGCGTGGAACTGGGTGGAGGATCCATCCGAATTCATGAAAGGGAGCTGCAGGAAAGGATGTTTGCTGTATTGGGTCTTTCCAAAGAAGAAGTGGATGCCAAGTTCGGGTTTTTGGTTGAGGCATTTAAATACGGAGCACCGCCCCACGGGGGTCTGGCCTACGGACTGGACCGGCTGGTCATGATACTGTCAGGACTTAGGAGCATCCGTGATGTCATCGCCTTTCCAAAGAATCAGGCGGCGGAGTGCCCTGTGTCGGGAGCACCATCCATAGCCGATGACACATCCTTGGATGAGCTGGGCATCACCATCAATGAAGAGTAGTGAGGAAATCGAGATGAAAAAAATCGGAGTTTTGGGTGGAACTTTTGATCCCATACACAGGGGCCATATATCCTTGGCCCATGATGCCATGGATCAAGGCGGGTTGGACGAGGTTATTTTCATGCCTGCCAAACTGCAGCCATTCAAAACCAATGAGGAAGTCACACCGGCTGAAGACAGGATCGCCATGCTTCGTCTGGCCACGGAATATGTCCACGGCCTTACTGTATCCACCATCGAAATGGACATGGAGGGTCTGTCCTATACCTATTTGTCCCTTCGAAAAATCCGGAAAGCCCTGGGAGAGGATCATGAAATTTACTTTATTTCCGGCACGGACACTTACCTGAAGATGGGCATGTGGAAGGAAGCGGAAAAACTGTTGACAGAAAACGCCTTTATCGTGGGTGAGCGTCCCGGGTATAAGAGTGAAGAACTGCAGGAGTGCATGAAACTGTACAAGGACACCTATGGAACCAAGACCATCGTCATCAACAATAAGCGGCTGGACATCTCCGCAACGGATATCAGAAAACGCATGAGACAAGGAGAGCGGATCGGTGATCTGGTGCCTGAAGGCGTGGAGAGATACATTTATGACCATGAGTTATATCGCTGAAAAAATCACGGCTAATCTTTCTAAAAAAAGAAAGGAACATATCAAAGGCGTCCAAAAGACGGCGGTAAAGTTGGCAAAAAAACACGGAGAAGATCCGGGAAAGGCGGAGGTAGCTGCGCTATTTCACGATATCTGCAGAGAAATGGATCGGGATCTTCTCAATAAATATATAAAAAAATTTGACCTTCCAAAGAAATACATGGATAATGAAAGTCTTGCTCACGGAAAAATCGCAGCGGAGATCATGGCAAAAAAATATGGGATCCGCGATAAAGATGTCCTCAATGCAGTGAGGTATCATACCACCGGCAGGGCAGAGATGTCCAAACTGGAAAAAATCCTTTATCTGGCCGACAGCATTGAGCCGGGAAGAAATTATCCCGGGGTGGATCGGTTGAGAAAGCTGGCCAAAGAGGATCTGGACAAGGCGCTTCTTTTCAGTTTGGAACAGACGATGGGCTATGTGAAAGGGAGAAAGATCAAATTGGATAAGGATACATTGGAGGCACATCAGTGGCTCATAAAAAAAGGAGTGAGTTTATGAATAGTAAAGAACTGGCAAGAGCGGCGGCAAGGCTGCTGGATAAGCGGAAAGGAGAAGACATCCTGATCATCGATATCGCGGAAAAATCATCCTTTGCCGACTATTTCATCCTGGCTTCCGGCGGGAGTGAGCGGCAGATCGGATCACTGGCCGATGATGTGGAGGAAGCCTTGGCCAAAGACGGCTTGCCGGTAAAAAACATAGAGGGAACGAAGGAGTCCGGTTGGATCCTCATGGACTATGGCGATATGATCATCAACATACTGACCAGAGAGATGAGAGAAAGATATAACATTGAGAAGGTCTGGGTGGACTGTGATAAATTGCCCCTGGAAGAATAACGAGGAAGCGATAAAATGAACGAAAAATATAATTTCAGCGAAATAGAGGCCAAGTGGCAGAAGAAGTGGGAAGAAGACAATGCCTTTCAGGTGACGGAAGATCCGGACAAGGAGAAATACTACGTTCTGGAGATGTTCCCCTATCCGTCGGGCAAGCTTCACATGGGTCATGTACGAAACTATTCCATCGGAGATGTGGTAGCCAGGTTCAAGAAGATGAACGGCTTTAATGTACTCCACCCCATGGGTTACGATGCCTTTGGCTTGCCTGCGGAGAATGCCGCCATCAAGAACAATGCGGAACCGGCCAAATGGACATACAGCAACATGGATGAAATGACTCGTCAATTCAAAGAGATGGGCCTTTCCTACGACTGGGATAGATGTCTTGCTACCTGTGATCCTGAGTACTACAGATGGATGCAGTGGATATTCATACAATTTTACAACAAGGGTCTGGCATACAAGAAGGACAATCCGGTGAACTGGTGTCCCAGCTGTCAGACGGTTTTGGCCAACGAGCAGGTGGTGGATGGAGGATGTGAACGATGTGACACATCGGTGACGAAAAAGAACCTTTCTCAGTGGTACTTCAAGATCACCGATTACGCCGATCGACTCCTTGAGAATCTGGATCAACTGGAAGGATGGCCGGAAAAAGTCAAGACCATGCAGAGAAACTGGATCGGAAAGAGCCACGGTGCGGAGATCACCTTTGCCATAGAAGGATATGAAAAAGGTCTTACCGTGTTTACTACAAGAGCGGATACCCTGTATGGCGCCACCTATATGGTCCTTTCCCCGGAGCACCCCTATTTAAAGGAACTGGTGGCCGGTCGGGAAGAAGAGGCGGCGGCCTTGGAATATGTGGAGAAGGTCAAGCACATGAGTGATATTGAGCGGACCTCCACCGCCGGTGAAAAGACCGGTGTATTCATCGGCAGATATGCGGTGAACCCCCTTAACGATAAGAAAATCCCCATCTTTATTTCCGATTATGTGTTGATGGGCTACGGGACGGGAGCCATCATGGCCGTTCCCGCCCATGACCAGAGAGACTTTGACTTTGCGAAGAAATTTGATTGCGAGATCATTCCCGTTCTGGACACCGATGATCCGGAAATCGATGTGACGGACCTTAAAGAGGCCTTTATTTCCGATGGAAAGATGATCAACTCAGGCCCCTTTAATGGGCTGCCCAACCGGGAAGCTATCGAAAAAATCATCGATTTTATGGAAGAAAAGGGCTTTGGCCATAAGACCACCAACTACAGACTTAGGGATTGGCTCATTTCCAGGCAGCGATACTGGGGCACGCCTATCCCCATGATCCATTGTGAGGATTGCGGCTGGGTGCCGGAGAAGGAAGAGAACCTGCCTGTTCTCCTGCCTAAAGATGTGGAATTTACCGGAAAGGGAGAATCCCCACTGGCTACCAGCCGGACATTCGCCCATGCTTCCTGTCCCAAGTGCGGAAAGATAGGAAAGAGGGAACTGGATACCATGGATACCTTCTTGGATTCCTCTTGGTACTTCCTTCGCTATTGTGATGCAACCAATGACAAGGAAGCTTTCGCCTACGATAAGGTGAAGTACTGGATGAATGTGGATCAGTACATCGGTGGGGTGGAACATGCCATCCTCCACCTGATGTATGCACGGTTTTTCCAGATGGCCCTGTATGATCTGGGTCACGTCAGCACGGAGGAGCCCTTCAAGAATCTACTGACTCAAGGCATGGTCCTGAAGGACGGGGCTAAGATGAGTAAATCCTTAGGCAATGTAGTGAGCCCTGCGGCGATCATCGGAAAGTACGGTGCCGATACAGCCCGCCTCTTCATCCTCTTCGCAGCGCCTCCCGACAGAGAATTGGATTGGTCCGATCAGGGAGTAGAGGGGTGCTACCGATTCCTCAACCGTGTCTACAGGCTGGTCTATGAGTTTGTGGAAACTTACGGGGAAGGATCGGCATCGGATCAGGTGAAGACCGGTGCTGATGAGGAGCTGCTTTTCGTTCTTCATACGACCATTAAAAAGGCTACGGGAGACATCAACGATAGGTTCAACTTCAATACGGCCATCAGCGGGGCTATGGAGCTGGTCAACGCCATGTATAAGTACAAGGTGGGAGAAGTGAACGAGCAGTTGCTCAGATGGGTCATTCAGGAGCTGATCCTGATCCTTTCTCCTTTCACTCCCCATATTTGTGAGGAACTGTGGCAGTGTATCGGAAAGAAGACTTCGGTCCATGAAGAAAGCTGGCCCAAGTACGATGAAGATGTCCTGATAAAGGATACGATAGAAATAGTTGTGCAGATCAATGGGAAGGTGAAGGACAGACTTCACGTGCCCAGCGGTCTTGCAAGAGAAGAATTAGAAAGGATGGCTATGGAGCAGGACAGTGTTGCAGCCTTGGTGGGGGATCGGAACGTGATAAAAGTGATCGCCGTGCCGGGCAAACTGGTCAACATTGTTGTAAAATAGCCTCCTACTTGAAAAGGACGGTTTATGAACAGTAAAAAAAGAAGTAGAGCGGATAGGGATGGAAGAAACACATTGAAAGTGATTCCCCTGGGAGGGCTGCAGGAGATCGGAAAAAACCTGACAGTCCTGGAGTATGAGAACGAAATGATTCTCATCGATTGTGGGATCGCATTCCCTTCGGACGAAATGTACGGGATCGATGTGGTCATTCCTGACTTTACGTACTTAAAAGAAAATGCAGCAAAGATCAAGGGATTATTCATCACCCACGGTCACGAAGACCATATCGGCGCGATCCCCTATCTGGCAAAGCATATGAACATTCCCATATATGGGACGGCCCTTCCTCTTGGGCTACTAAAGAACAAGCTGGAGGAGCACGGCCTCAAGGGTAGGCTCAATAAGATCGAGCCGGGGAGCCGGATCAGAGCGGGGAAGTTCACGGTGGAAGCCATAAGGGTCACCCATTCCATCGCCGATGCGGTTTGTTACTCCATTGAAACTCCCGTAGGCAGAGTCTTTCACACAGGAGACTTCAAGATCGACTATACACCGGTGGATGGGGAGCCCATTGATCTGGCCAAGTTGGCGGAAATCGGAAAGAAGGGAGTCCTTCTGATGATGTCCGATAGTACCAATGCCACCAGAAAAGGATACACAAAATCGGAAAAGTTGGTGGGGCAGGCGCTGGAAAACATCTTTCGAAACTCCCAGTCCAGGATCATCATTGCAACATTTTCTTCCAATGTGCACAGGATCCAAAAAATCGTGGATCATGCGGTGCAGTTCAAAAGAAAGGTGGCGGTTTCCGGAAGGAGCATGCTAAACGTAGTTGCTCTGGCTCAGGAATTGGGGTATTTGAAGGTGCCAAACGGGGTACTCCTTGATGTGAACAAGACCAGAAGGATCCCCGACAAGGAACTGGTGATCATCACGACGGGAAGTCAGGGGGAGCCTATGAGCGCCCTGAGCAGGATGGCCCGTTCAGAGCACAAAGCGATTCAGATCAAGCGAGGGGACCAGATCATTCTGTCTTCCACCGCTATTCCGGGCAACGAAAAGCTGGTGGCCAACGTGGTCAACAGGCTCTTTGAAAAGGGTGCCGAAGTAATTTATTCGGATATAGCAGATACCCACGTGTCCGGCCATGCGGCGGAGGAAGAGTTAAAACTGATTTTCTCCCTGATCCAGCCTAAATACTTCATCCCGGTCCACGGAGAGTACAGACATCTGAAGGCCCATGCAGACATTGCAAGAGATATGGGTGTAGAGGGGAACAACATATTCCTCCTGGAAAACGGGGATGGGCTTTTCTTTACAAAGAACACGGCAAAGTACCACCATGGCATCACTCAGACAGAAGGGGTCATGGTAGACGGCCTTGGGGTAGGCGATGTGGGAAACATCGTTCTTCGGGACAGAAGACTCCTTTCCGAGTCAGGACTGATCATCGTGGTGGCTTCCATCGATCATGTAAGCAGAAAGGTGGTTTCCGGCCCGGACCTCATTACCAGAGGCTTTGTGTATGCCCGTGAAAATGAGGACCTGATGGAGCAAGCCACAACGGTTGCCGAAAGCGCTCTGGAGAGATGTGAAGCCAGCGGCGATACGGATTGGAACCATATGAAGGGTGCGGTTCGGGATGACCTTCGCAGATTTATTTATAACAGGACCCAGAGAAATCCGGTGATCCTGCCCATATTTATGGAAGTATGATGAACAAGTAAAGGAGATGAAACAATGAACGTTTATGATGAAGCACATAATTTGGAAAGAGCCATCAGAGAATCTGAGGAATATAAGCAGTATATGGCTGCTAAGGAGAAGGTTTCTGAGAACAGCGACCTGGATGCTATGCTGAAGGATTTCCAGGCAAAGCAGATGGCTGTCCAGGCAAAACAGATGATGGGGGAAGAAATACAAGAAGAGATGATGCAGACTATCCAAAATCTGTATGCCATCATTGCAAAAGATCCCCTTGCCGCTGAATATCTCCAGTGTGAAATGAGGTTTTCTATGATGATGCAGGACGTATATAAGATATTAGGAGAAGTGGTTGGAATTGAAGGGTAAAAAGCCGGAAGAACTATTGAAGATCATGAAGGCCTCCGCCATTGGTGACTTGTGCTTTGCCCATATGCTCGGTTATCTGAAAGTGGGTATGACAGAGATACAGGTGGCCAAAGAGATAGAGGCGACTTTGGAAAAATTGGGGGGCAAGGGCTTGTCCTTCCCTACCATTTGTGTCAGCGGAGAGCGGACCAACCTGCCCCATGGAGAGCCTACCGATAAAGTCATAGAGCGGGGAGACTTTGTGACCATGGACTTTGGGACCATGGTAGACGGATACTGCGGGGACATGACCAGGACCGTGGCCATGGGAGAGGTGAGTGACGAACAAAAAAAGGTTTATGAAATCGTCCTCCATGCCCAGGAATCCGCTCTTGAAGCGGTTAGAGCAGGTGTTCCCTGTGTAGCGGTAGATAAGGTGGCCAGGGATATTATTAAAGATGCCGGATATGGAGAGTACTTTGTTCACGGGACGGGTCACGGTGTGGGCACTTTGGTCCATGAGGCTCCCACCCTTAACAGCAAAAGCGAGGAGATCCTTGCAGAAGATATGGCTGTGACCGTCGAACCGGGGATCTATATCCCGGGGAAGTTCGGCGTGCGCATCGAGGACTTGGCAATCGTAACAAAATTTGGTATAATTAGCACCGTAAAATCACCGAAGGAATTGATCATATTATAAAATGAATGGAGAAAACAAATGATATATGCAGGAGATTTCAGAAAAGGCATCACCTTTCAGATCAACGGAGAGCCACACGTAGTGCTGGACTTTCAACACGTGAAACCGGGGAAGGGTGCTGCATTTGTCAGGACCAAGTACAGAAATATCTTGACCGGGGCAACCAGGGAAGAAGCATTCAACCCTAACGACAAATTCCCCAAGGCATTGATCGAGACCAAGACCATGCAGTATCTGTATTCCGATGGAGAGCTTTACTACTTCATGGACGGGGAGACTTACGAACAGATTCCCATCAGCAAGGAAATGGCGGCAGATGCCATGATATACTTGCGGGAGAACGATGAAGCTACCATCAAGTTCTACAACAGTGCTCCCTTCATCGTGGAAGCACCGAACTTCGTGGACTTGAAGGTCATTGAGACGGAGCCCGGCGTCAAAGGAGATACGGCTACCAATGTGACAAAGGCGGCAACCGTGGAGACAGGAGCGGTGGTACAGGTCCCCATCTTTATAGAAGCAGGAGAAGTGATACAAATCGATACCAGAAGCGGAGAATACCTGAGCAGATCTAAATAAGAGTTTCCTGGGGACGTATGGCTATGCGTCCCTGACTTTTTTCCTAAAGGAGAACCACATGAAGAAAAAAAGATCGCTGATCATAGTTTTCGGCCTTATTGTCCTGTTGGTGATAGGTGGGATTGCAGCCTATTCCATATCCGGCTTACCGGTGGACAAGGGAGACGAAAAGAAGATACTGGTGAGGATAGAGCAGGGAAGTGGCACCGGTCAGATTGCGGCTCTTCTCAAAAAAGAAGATCTGATTCGTAGCGAAGGCTTTTTCAAACTCAGATCCAAGGTGGAGGGATATGACGGAAAATATAAGGCAGGAACCTACGCATTCACCAGATCCATGTCGGCGAAGGAGATGATGACTGCCATCAGAGACGGCGATACGGCGGGCAAGACCTTTCAGGTAATCGAAGGAATGACCATCGATAAGGTAGCTGATCAGCTGGAAGGGGAAGGGATCGTTTCAAAAAAGGACTTTTACTACGAGGTAGAAAACGGAAAATTCGACTACCGGTTTATGAAGTATCTTCCCAAGGGACCCACTCGGCTGGAAGGATTCTTATATCCCAATACATATGAAGTTCCTGTGGACGCCACCGCCCATGAAGTGGTGGATATCATGCTCAAAGGCTTTGACGATGCCGTGGGAGATAAGTACTATAAAGAAGCGGAAAAACAGGGGAAGACCATCTACGATGTGATCGTCGTTGCCTCCATCGTAGAGCGAGAAGCATCAAAAAAAGGTGAGAAACCCAAGGTTTCCAGTGTCATATACAATCGCCTGAAGATCGACATGCCGCTGCAGATGGACTCCATCATTTCCTACATTCATAAAGAAGATAAAATCAGGGCCACCTATTCGGATATTGCGGTGGACTCCCCCTACAACCCCTATACCAACAAGGGTCTGCCTCCCGGACCGATATGTTCACCGGGGGTGGATGCCATTGAAGCCGCATTGCATCCGGCTGAAACCAAGTACCTGTACTTTGTGGCCACGCCCAAACTGGACGGGACCAATGTCTACTCCGAGACCTACGAGGAATTCCTCAAGGACAAGGAGGCCTTTGACAAGGCATATGAAAAATACATCAAAGAAAATCCCGGAGAAAAATAAGTGAACATCGTCAATGAAGATATTACCGCCTACATGGATAAATACTACAGTCCCCTCAATGGAGAACTGGCAAGGATAAGGGCATATGGGGAAAAAAGACTGATCCCCATTATTTTGCCCGACACGGAGATGCTGATTCTGTCCCTATTGAAACTGATCAAGCCGAGGAATATCCTGGAGATCGGTACGGCTATCGGGTATTCTGCCTTGGTCATGGCCACCGCAGCACCGGAGGCAAAGATTGTCACGGTGGATAACGATATCCGCGGGGTGGTAAAAACCCGTCAGGAAGCGGAAACCATGGGGATGTCTCACCGCATTCGGGTGGTACACGGAGATGGGGTAAAGCTTCTGGAAGGTCCCGATCCTCAGGTGGTGCCCGATGACGGAAGTTCTTACGACTTTGTTTTCATCGATGCGGGAAAAAGCCACTACAGAGAGTTTTGGGACGGGGCAAGGTCATTGTCCTCCAAGGGAACGGTGATCCTATGCGATAATGTATTTATGAAGGCCATGGTTGCCGATGACCGATATGATGAAGAAGGGGATTTCAGGACCAGCACCAGAAGGATGCGGGACTTTATCGACTATATGATGGGCTTTTCGGGGATCCACACATCCCTGTTGCCCGTGGGAGACGGAGTGAGTATAAGTTATGTGGAATAAAATGGAACTTCTGGCACCGGCAGGAGATCTGGAAAAGTTAAAAACTGCTGTGGACTATGGTGCCGATGCGGTTTATTTTGGTGGCGAGGCATTCAGCCTTAGAGCCGGCGCGGATAATTTCTCTCCTGATGAGATGAAAGAAGGGATTGCCTATGCCCATGAGAAGGGGAAAAAATGCTACCTGACGTTGAATATCTTCCCCCACAATGAAGACTTGCCCCTTTTAGAAGATTTTGTGGAGGAAATCAAGGATCATGGGCTGGACGCCTTTATCCTTTCCGATCCGGGAGCCATCAGCATTTTGCGCCACATCATCCCGGAGGCGGAGATCCATCTCAGTACCCAGGCCAATGTGACCAACTACCGGGCCGCTGAGTTTTGGTACGAGCAAGGGATAAGGCGGATCGTTTTGGCAAGGGAGATGAGTCTGGAAGATATCCGCAATATGCGGGAAAAAATACCGGCGGACCTGGAAATTGAAGCCTTTGTCCATGGAGCCATGTGCATTTCTTATTCGGGAAGATGTCTGCTGAGCAACTTCATGGTGGACCGGGATGCCAACCGGGGGCAGTGTGCCCATCCCTGCCGGTGGAAGTATGCATTGGTTGAGGAGAAGAGGCCCGGGGAGTATTATCCTGTGGAAGAAGATGATCGGGGGACATATATCATGAACTCCGGCGATTTATGCATGATCCGCCACATGGGAGCTCTTGCAAAAGCGGGTGTAAACTCAGCCAAGATAGAGGGAAGGATGAAGAGTGTCTTTTATGTGGCCACGGTGGTAGGAGCTTACCGTAGAGCCATTGATGCATTCTACAGGGGTGAGGACTTCAAGGAAGAATGGATGGAGGAAGTTTCCAAGGTAAGCCACAGGAACTTCACCACCGGCTTTTATTTCCGCAAGCCCACCTGCCGGGACCAGGATTATCTGTCCAGTGCTTATCAAAGGGAGTATTCTTTTGTGGGCATCGTCAGAGAGTATCACGAGGACACGGCTATGGCTGTGGTGGAGCAGAGAAACAAGATGTCTTTGGGAGAGGAGATCGAAATATTTGGGCCGGACAAGGACTTTTTTACCCAGAAACTTCAGGTTCTCCTGGATGATCAAGGGAATCCCATCCAGTCAGCACCTCACCCGCAACAAATCGTGAAGATAAAGATGGACCTTCCTGTAGAGCCGGGCGATATATTGAGAAAAAAGAAAGAGGTATAAAATGGACGCAAATCCCCAAGGGGGACTATTGATTTTGATCGAGGTCATATTCATCGTGGTGAGTCTGATCATCAGCGGCTTTTTAAGTGCTGCGGATACGGCTATGACTACGGTGAACCGTAATCACATGAGAGCTATGGCTGATGGAGGAGACAGCAGAGCCGGGAGGGTCGTGAAAATTTTCGATGCTCCGGGAAAGTTCTTTTCCGTTTCTCTCATCGTCACCATATTTCTCGGTTTTTTATCCATCGGCAGCACCACCAAGACCTTTGGTGTTCTTTTGGGAAAATATTTCACCGAAATGGGGCTGCCATACGGAGGAGCCTTGGCCGTCCTTGCTCTCACCGTTGTTATATCTACTTTATTTCTCATTTTCGGCTTTCTGTATCCCAAGCAAGTAGCCCTACAGCATACGGAAAGCGTTGCACTTGCCCTTTCCGGCTATGCCCTGTTCTTTTCCAGGATATGCACTCCATTTGTGGCGGTATGTAACGGCCTGACCAATTTATTCCTGAAGATCACCGGACAAGAAACCGGAATCCGGGATGCCTTCTTTTCTGAAGAAGAAATCATGTCCATGCTTGAGGTAGGCCAGGAAGAAGGGGTTTTGAAGGAAGAAGGCAAGAAGATGATCGACTCTATTTTTGCCTTTGATGATAAGCTGGCTTACGAGGTGATGACCCCAAGAACCGATGTGTTCTCCATCGATATCGATGATGAACCGGAAGAATACCTGGATCAACTGATGGAGATGAGGTACTCCAGGATTCCTGTCTATGAAGAAGACAGCGATAACATCATCGGCATCTTGAACATCAAAGACTTCCTCATCAAGGCCAGGGAAAACGGCTTCGATGGTGTGGTTCTGAGGGATATTCTCAGGGCACCCTTCTTCGTGCCGGAAACAAAAAATATCGACAGCCTCTTCTTTGAACTGCAGAAAAAAAAGCAGCACATCGCTATCCTCATTGATGAATACGGAGGTTTTTCGGGAATCGTAACCATGGAAGACATGGTAGAAGAAATCATGGGCAATATTGATGACGAATACGATGAAGAAGAGCCGACCATTGAACAGTTAGGAGAGAACCTCTACCACATTGACGGGACCATGGATCTGGACGATATCAATGATGAACTGGGCACCCACCTCTTTTCGGATAACAGTGAAACCCTGGGAGGCCTTCTCATCGAAATATTGGGAGAGATCCCCGACGAAGACGGGGAGGAAAAACAGGTGGTGGAACTGGGAAATATTACCTTCACCATAGAGTCCGTCATGGATCGAAGGATCGCTAAGGTGAAGATGGAGGTTTCCGATATCTCAGAAGAAGGAGAAGAGGAAGGCGAGAAACAAGACAGAGAGGGGACTGAAAAAACAGAATGAAAATCGCCTTTCATACCCTTGGATGTAAAGTCAATCAATATGAGAGTGAAGCCCTGGCAGAGCAGTTCGAAGCAGCCGGACACCGAATCGTAGATGATGATGAGTATGCGGATGTGTATGTGATCAACACCTGCACGGTGACCGGCCTTGCCGATAGGAAATCCAGGCAGTATATCAGGAGAATGAAAAAGATCAACCCGGCCAGCATCGTTGCCGTGGTAGGTTGCTATGCCCAAGTGAGCCCCGATGAGGTGGCTGCCCTGGAAGGAGTCAATATCGTAGCGGGAACCAATGAAAAAGAAAACTTGGTCCGATACGTGGAAGCATATGGGGACGGGAACACGGAAATCCATATTAAAGCTTACGAGGATCTGTCATGTTACGAGAGCAGCGGTATCCTCACCTCTACGGCGTTGCGGACCCGTGCCTATGTAAAGATACAGGAGGGCTGTGATCGCTTCTGTTCCTACTGCATCATCCCCTATGCCAGAGGCCCTGTGCGAAGCAGAAACAGGGATGAGGTACTGGAAGAAGCCCGAGGCCTCATTGAACAAGGCTACAAAGAAATCATTTTGACCGGGATCAATACGGCGCTCTACGAGGATCTTCCCGGCTTGCTGAGGGACCTGGACGAGATGGAAGGCAATTTTCGCGTCCGCCTTTCTTCCCTTGAACCTACAGTGGTGGATGAGGACTTTGTAAGGGAGATCCTCAAATCCCGCCGACTATGCCATCACCTGCATCTTTCCCTCCAGAGCGGTAGCGACAGGATCTTGAAAGCCATGAACAGGAACTACAACAGGGAAACATATATAAGTATTACGGAAACCCTAAAGGCCTTCGATCCCCTCTACGGCATCACGACCGATATCATTGTGGGATTTCCGGGGGAGACGGAAGAGGACTATCGGGATAGCCTGGATATGATTTCCCGGGTGGGATTTTGCCGGGTCCATGGATTTTCCTATTCCAAGCGAAAGGGAACCGTGGCGGCAAAGATGAAGGATCAAATCCCCGGCCCCATTAAGAGGGAACGGAATAGGGAGCTTCTGGACCTTGGACAGAGGGTGGCTGGGGCATTCTTTACGGAGAACGTGGGAACCCATAATACGGTACTCTTTGAGGAAGAAGAAGCCGGTTACCTGACCGGTTACACGGATAACTACATCAAGGCATATCTTCTTCCCAAAGGGAAGGGGAAAGAAGAGTTCATCAATCAATTGGTAGATGTGAGAATCGCTTCTCTATTCCGGGACGGAGTTTTGGTTCATGTTTGAAAAGCGAAGCCGTTTAACAAGAGTTTTGGGTAGGACGGACATCATTGCCCTGGGTTTCGGGACTATGGTAGGCTGGAGCTGGGTAGTATTGACGGCAACATGGCTTACCTCTGCAGGTTTTCTCGGAACCATCACCGCATTTCTTGTGGGTGCACTTTTGATCCTGGGGGTGGGTTTGACCTATGGAGAATTGACAGCTGCCTTTCCCCTGTCCGGTGGAGAGTTTGTATATGCCTATCGGGCAGGAGGCCGATTTTTCAGTTGGCTGGTGGGATGGACCATGACGCTGGCATATTTGGGGGTAGCAGCCTGGGAAGCCATTGCCGTTTCTACGGCAATAAATTACATCATCCCTTTGCCCTCCGCATGGCATCTTTGGGATATAGCCGGATATCCGGTGTACTTTTCCTGGGCGCTGGTGGGCATTTTAGGTGCCGCCTTAGTGATGGTGCTTAACCTGTTCGGCACCAGGCCGGTGATCATTTTTCAGGTGATGGCGACTGCTGCGGTGATGGCCATGAGCATCATGCTCCTATTGGGTGGGATAACTTTTGGCGGGGCGGAAAATATCGGACCTTCTTTCACCACGCCTTCCGGCTTGTTCGTCGTTCTACTGATCATTCCTTCTATGCTCATCGGCTTTGATGTCATCCCTCAATCGGCAGAGGAGATGAATATTTCACCGCGAAATATCGGAAAAATGCTCATCGTTTGTATCATTATCTCGGTGATTTGGTACTTGATGGTGATCATCGGGGTTGCTACCGGTGCCCCTGCGGAAGTGCGCATGTCCGGAGAACTGCCTGTGGCGGATGTGATGGCCTACCTTTACGGAAATGACGGTTTTGGCACAGCCTTGATCATCGTAGGGATACTGGGCATCTTTACCAGCTGGAACGGATTTTTCATGGGTGCATCCCGTCTGATCTTTGCCATGGGAAGAGCAAGGATGCTGCCCCAAGTCTTTGGCAGAACGGGAAAGAGATACCAAACACCTTGGGCGGCCATCTTGGCCATCGGAAGTGTCTGCATGATCACACCCCTCTTCGGTGCCAATGCCCTGATCTGGCTGGTGAATATCAGTGCGATCTGCTCTCTTTTCACATATTGTTGCGTGACCCTCTCCTTTATTCTACTGCGGAAGAAAGAGCCGGACCTTCATCGGCCCATTAAAATAAGAGGAGGAATGGGGTTCGGAATACTTGTCATGATCGCTGTTGTCTTGTACTTTGCTCTATATATTGTCATTGCTGCAGGAGGCAATGATTATACCTTTGAAGCCATCGCCATCGTTATTTGGGTCGCCATCGGCATGGTGCTGTTTCTATCTTCTGCCAAGAGCAATCGCGCCATTTCCGAACGGGAGCGGGAAATCCTGATTTTTGGCGAGGAGTTGGCAAGATTCATAAAGGGGAGGAAGGAAAATGAGTAGACGAAAACTGATCATCTTCATGGCCATACTCATTTTACTATCTTTGATTTTTTTGCTCAGGTACATGGGGAACAATGATATGTACCGAGGGAAAGAGGTGACAGAGGAAAAGCAGATCTTAAGTGAAAAGGAATCAAAATGGATCGGCGAGAATCCCAGGATCCCCCTGAGTGTGGATCCCAAGCTGACTTATTTGAAGGAGTCAGGATTTTTGGAGGCTTACGTAAATGCTCTCCTGTCCCACACGGGATCCACCGGTGATCTAAACAGCCATGAGGAGGCCCTTGGAGAAATCGTCGTAGTGAATAACGCCAATCGGGAAGAACTCAGTCGTCAATTATTGACTAAGCCTCTCTTTCAGATCCAGGGCAGGATGTATGTACGCAGGGACCTAAAGGAAAAGAAAGAATACACAGCGATCCTCTTGAAAGGAGACTTTACATCATCGGAGAAGAGAAAACTGACGTACCTGGGACGACCCATGGAGATCCAAGAAGCGGACACGCATCAAGACATGATCGAAATAGCAGAAAGGGAAAGAACGGACCTGATTCTGGGAGATAGAAACAGGATTAGCAGCGAGCTTGTGGCTTCGGACATGGAGAGCATCTACAAAGATGTAGGTCACAAGGTATTTGAAAACAACGTGTGTATTGTGGTTCCAAAGAAGCATGAAACGTTCTACCAAATCATCAATGGGGGGATCATTCTGGCACCCAGAGAGGTCTATATAGAAAACGGGAAATTGACCACAGGAGAAAACTCGGTCATTACCACAGAAGAAAATCGACATTCCTACAGCATACCGATTCTCATCATTATCTTTTTTGCCGTGTTTGGCGGTTTCTTCATCTACTATTTGTCCACAAAAAATTTGTATGACGAGTTGACCCTCCGGATGGCTCAGTTGACGGAGAGCAAAAACGAAATGCAGACCACCTTCAACGGGGTATCTTCCTTCATGGCGGAACTGGACAGTGAGGGAAGGATCCTGAACATGAATCGGTTCATGCGGGAATCCCTGGAGCTTACGGCAGGAGATGTGGCCGGCAAAAATATTTCCAGTGTCATGGATATGGAGATGGCAGATGCCGCTGCTGTAAGAAAGGCTATTGTACAGGTGGCGGCAGGTAAGGATATGGAAGCTTGCACGGCTACCGTAGGCAAAAAAGTGTTTGATATCCGCATCTATCCCATTAAGAATCAAAAAATGGAAGTGGAGAAACTCCTATTCATGGGGGCCGATGTGACGGAGGTCAGGTTCGCACAGAGGCAGATGCTCCAGCAGAACAAGATGATTGCCGTGGGACAGCTGGCGGCAGGTGTTGCCCATGAAATCAGAAACCCACTCAGCTTGATCAGAAACTACTGTTATGTGTTGAAAAATATAGACGATGAGGAAAAGAGGAACCAGGCCATTCTGATGATCGAAAAGGCGGTGGAAAGTTCCGGAGAAATCATTGCAGCCCTCCTGAATTTCTCCCGGGTGTCGGAAGGAAATCCGGAAAAAACATCCATTGTTTCTCATATGGAATCGGTAGCTTTGATCAACGAAGGGTTGCTGAAAAAAAAGAACATAGAATTGTCCATTGAAGCCGACCGGGACTATAAGGTGGTGGTCAAAAAAGAATCATTTAACATGATCTTTATCAACCTTCTCAGCAACGGAGTGGATGCCATAAAGGATAAAGGAAATATACTGGTGAAGGTGAGCCGTGAAAAGGAGATGCTTTGCATGGACATTACGGACACGGGCAGGGGGATCTCAAAGGAAGTGCTGGGAGATATCTTCAATCCCTTCTTTACCACCAAGGGCTCCACCCACGGTAATGGACTGGGACTATATATCGTGTATAATGAAGTAGAGAAAATGAACGGAAGTATACAGGTAGAAAGTGAGATAGGGAAGGGAACAACTTTTCACTTGAAGCTACCTATACTGGAGGAGGATACTGAATGGCCAAGCTGAAAATCCTAGTGGTAGATGATCAACAGGACCATTGTGAAGTGATCAAAATGATCTTAGAGAGCAAGGGGTACAAGGTAATGACCCGCAACAGCGGGCAGGAGGCTCTTGCCCTGCTTAAGGATAGTGAATTCGATTTACTCATCACCGATCTTTCTATGCCGGAAATGGATGGGATAGAGCTTCTTGGCAAGGCTAAAGAGATGGGAAGGGATATTCAGGTGATCCTGCTGACGGCTTATGGGACTATAGAAAGAGCGGTGGAAGCCATGAAACTAGGGGCCTATAGCTATGTGACCAAAGGAAATGACCCCGAAGAGCTCCTTCACGAAGTGAGCAAGCTGGAAGAAATGAAAAAGATTCAGGCGGAAAACCAACGGCTGAAGGTTCGAATGGAGAAAAACACCGCCATGCTACAGACGAAAAATCAAGAGTTCCAAAAGCTATTGGATCTTGCAGGGAGGGCGGCAAAGAGTGATTCCAGCATTTTGATATATGGGGAAAGTGGCTGTGGTAAGGAAGTTTTGGCATCCTACATCTACGAAAACAGCCTGCGGAAAGGCGACAACTTCATGGAACTTAACTGCCAGGCATTATCGGAAAGCCTTTTGGAATCGGAACTCTTTGGCCACGAAAAGGGAGCATTTACCGGTGCGGACAGAAGACACATCGGACTCTTTGAAGCCTCCGGCGGCGGTACGCTATTTCTGGATGAGATCGGAGGGATTTCCCCCAAGCTGCAGAGCAAGCTTCTCAAGGTCATCGAGAACAAAAGGGTATATAGACTGGGAAGTACCCGGCCCATCGAAACGGACTTCAGGCTGATCACCGCTACCAATCGCAATCTTTGGGAAGATATGGAACAGGATCTATTTAGAAGCGATCTCTTTTATCGTATCAGCACCATCGTGTTGGAAATTCCCCCTCTTCGCAACAGGAGAGAAGATATCCCCTTGTTCATCGATTATTTTTTGGAACTCTATCAAAGGGAAATGAAGAAGACCATCACCTCGGTGGAGGATGAAGTCTCTGAGTTTTTGAGAGAATACCACTATCCCGGAAATATTCGAGAGTTAAAAAACATCATTGAGAGGATGGTCGTCCTTTCCGATGATGGAGTGATTCGAAAGGAGTACCTGCCGGGGGATTTGAGCAGAGACAGAAGTGCACAGGCAGAGGATCTGCCGGATTCCGCCCACCGGGTATCTCTTCGAGATTATAGGGGAAGGGCAGAGACAAGATACATATCATACCTGGTCAAGGCATATGAGGGGGACCTTGACCAGGTTTCCCAAGTCTTGGGCATAACCAGAAGACAACTCTTCAACAAAATGAAGATGTACAATATTGAAAGGTAAGTCTTTTTTGGCACGCTTCTTGTAATATATGTAAGTACGACCTGGGGATCTGTTGGGGAAAATTCAGAATAATCAACATGTTAAACAGATTCAAAGGAAGAATCGGGAAATTTATTTCCGAATGTGGAAGGAAATTTATTTCCGATGGAATGATTTGTACTATTTATATGGACAAGGAGTGATTTTTATGAGTCAAAGACATGAAAGACAAGAACTGAAGAAGTCTCTCAACATGAAGGACATTATGGCTCTGGCCTTCGGGACCATGATCGGTTGGGGCTGGATTATGCTTGCCGGAAAATGGGTGGGGGCCGCAGGAGTATTGGGTGCTATTTTAGCCTTTGGCTTTGGCGCCATTCTATGTATCTTTGTGGGATTGACCTATGCTGAACTGACGCCGGCTCTGCCCATCGCCGGAGGAGAGCTGGTATTCTCATACAGAGGGTTAGGGTTCAACCTATCCTGGGTCACAGGGTGGATGATCACCTTTGCCTATATCGGAGTGGCGGCATGGGAAGGTCCGGCGCTGGCTACAGCCATCGAGTTCCTGTTTGGCGATACCCTGCCAAAAGGTGCCGTTTTATGGAATATTGCCGGCTTTGATGTTACCTCAACATTTTTGATTATCGGAGCTTTGGGCGGCTTGATCCTGGCATTCGTTAACTATAGGGGTGCAAAAGCCTCCGCCATATTCCAGACTGCTGCCACCCTGGCTATGACCCTGGGCGGTCTTGCCTTCCTCTTTGGGGGCGTTGTCAAAGGGGATATTGGAAATATGCTCCCCATGATGACAGACGGGAAAGGCTTTGTCGCTGTCATCCTCATGGTTCCTGCCATGTTTGTCGGCTTTGATGTTATTCCGCAGGCCGCAGAAGAAATGAATATCCCCCTGAACAAAATAGCCAAGGTTTTGATCATCTCCATCTGCATGGCGGCCATCTGGTACATGTTGATGATTTTCAGTATCGCCATATCGGCCCCGGCGGCCATCCGGGACGGGGCAAGCATTCCCGTAGCGGACTCCTTTGCCTATTGCATGGGGCATCCTGTCTTTGGCAAACTGATGATCATTGCTGCCATGTGCGGTATTTTGACCAGCTGGAACGGTTTTATCGTCGGTGGGACGCGAGTTCTCTTCTCCATGGGAAGAGCCAAAATGATACCGGAAATATTTGCAAAAGTTCATCCTAAGTATAAGTCGCCGGTAGCGGCTGTCATCTTGGTGGGCATCATCACCTGCACCTCGCCCTTGCTAGGGAAGGGGGCATTGGTGTGGTTCGTCAATGCTTCAGCCTTCGGGACAGTTGTGGCATATCTAATGGTTGCCTGCTCCTTTATCTCTCTTCGCATCAGAGAACCTGAACTGGAAAGGCCTTACAAGGTGAGAGGTGGCATTCCGGTGGGCATCATCGCTGTGGTCGTGGCCCTGTTCTTCCTATCTCTCTACTTACCCATTTATTCCCCCTCACCTCTGGTGGGCATAGAGTGGGCCTTAGTGGGAGGCTGGATCATCCTGGGTGCGGTACTCTACATCATCAAGGTTTTGAAGAACAAGACGGAAAATGTTTCCAAGGGCGATATCGAGTACCTGATGTTCGGAGACGAATATAAGAGGTTCTAATATAGCAAAACACGATTGTTTGATTTAAGGATTGAGCTGGCCTGATTTGGTTCGGGTCGGCTCTTTCCTTTTTCTTGTCACTGCTGGCATTGCAAGGATAAATATGATAAAATAATGGGAAGATGTAACTTGAAGGAGGAACCAATATGAGTGATTGTATCTTCTGTAAAATAGTCGAGAAGGAGATCCCTTCCAAAGCCGTATATGAGGATGATGAATTCCTCTGCTTCCACGATTTGCAGCCTCAGGCGCCGGTCCATGTTCTACTCATCCCCAAAAGGCATATTTCATCCACCGATGAAATCGATAAAGAGGATGAGCCGATAATGGGTAGGATGATGGGAAAGATCCGAAAAATCGCTGAGATCCTGGATTTGAAGAATGGTTATCGAGTGGTGATCAATAACGGAGAGGATGGCATGCAGACCGTTCCTCATTTGCATCTTCACATTTTGGGGAAGAGAAAGTTGACATGGCCACCCGGTTGATAGTATAATAGGAGAGCTGTGAGGCAAGCATTGTAACGTCAGGAGGTGAGTTAGGAATGGCACAGGTAATCGTAAAAGAAAATGAAAGCTTGGAAAGCGCACTGAAGAGATTCAAGCGTTCTTGCGCAAGAGATGGCGTTATGAGTGAACTGAGAAAAAGAGAGCACTATGAAAAGCCCAGCGTGAAGAGAAAAAAGAAGTCAGAAGCCGCAAGAAAAAAAGCGAATAAAAAGTACTGATTACAGTAAGATCGAGGTGTAAAATGACACTGCAGGAAAGGTTGATGAATGATTATACGGAGGCCATGAGGACCCGTGATACCGTTCGGAAAAATACATTGAGTTTTGCAAGAGCCGCCATCAAGCAAGTGGAAATTGACACCAGAAAAGAACTGACCGATGAGGAGATCATCCCGATTTTGGCAAAACAGGTCAAAATGCGAAAGGACGCTTTGGGGGAATTCGATAAGGCGGGAAGGACAGATCTTGCCGATGCTTATCGGGCGGAGATCCAGGTTCTCTCGGAGTATCTCCCCAAGCAGCTTACGGAGGATGAAATCAAAAGCATCGTCGTAAAGGCCGCTGAAGAACTGGGGATCCGGGGAGGAAGGCAGAACATGGGGAAACTCATGGGAGCGGTGATGCCCAAGGTAAAGGGTTTGGCCGATGGAAATACGGTCAAAGGAATCATCGAGACGTTTCTTACATAACCAAATGCAATGACCAGGTCGCGATCTGGTCATTTGTGTAATAGGGGAGGATCGCTATTTGAAAAAAACAATCAAAGTGGAACTGCAGGCAGGGCTGGACCGAAGGGAACTCTTTGGGAATATGGACAAGAACCTAATGCTCCTCAAGGATGCCCTGGGCGTGGATGTGATGCAGCGAGACAACCAGTTGACTATCGTAGGAGAGTCGGCGGAGAAAGCCGAGACGGTCATCCATGAGCTGATCGACATCATTTCCTCAGGGGGGATGTTGGACACGCAAAAGGTCAATTACGTCATCGCCCTGGTGGAGAAGGGGATGTCCTACAAAGAAGGGAATATGGATAAGGACATCATATGCTATACTCACATGGGACGCCCTCTTCGCCCTAAGACCATAGGGCAGAAGAAATATGTAGGAGCCATCAGAAACAGGGATATCGTCTTTGGGATCGGACCTGCGGGAACGGGGAAGACATATATCGCTGTTGCTATGGCCGTAGCTGCCTACAAGCGGAGAGAAGTCCAAAAAATCATTTTGGCTCGTCCCGCGGTGGAAGCCGGTGAACGATTGGGTTTTCTTCCCGGGGATCTTCAGGAAAAGGTGGACCCCTACCTCAGGCCACTGTACGATGCCCTCTATGATGTTTTGGGCAGGGAAAGTGCCATGCGATTGAAAGAAAAGGAAGTGATCGAGATCGTTCCCTTAGCGTACATGCGGGGAAGGACGCTGGACAACTCCTTCATCATACTGGATGAGGCACAGAACACCACTAGGGAACAGATGAAGATGTTCCTGACCAGGATGGGTTTCGGCTCTCGCATGGTCATCACCGGAGATATTACGCAAATCGATTTGCCCAGAGGAAAGCGTTCCGGGCTGATGGAAGCCATCGATGTGTTGAAGGGTGTCAGGGATATCCAGTTCTGCTATTTGACCGATGTGGACGTGGTGAGACATCATTTGGTCAAATCCATCATTAATGCTTACGAAAAGCATCATCGAGATGACCCGGAGGAAGAAGAATGGAACTGATTTTTGACGGAGACCGTACACCTACGGAAAAAGTGATCCGATACATGGAACAGGCAGCAAACCTGGCTTTTGAGCAGGAAGGCGTTCGCAGTGAAGACGTGGAAGTAAGCGTATCCTTTGTGGATATGGAGGAAATCAGGGAACTGAACAGGATCTATCGAAAAAAAGATGAGGTTACGGATGTTCTTTCCTTTCCTCAGTACGGAAGTTCCCGGGATATTCCAAAGGAAGGGAAGGTCTCCATCGGCGATGTGGTCCTGTGTACGGAGCAAGCCCTCCTTCAGGCCGATGACTTCGGCCATTCACCGGAGAGAGAGCTGGTGTATCTGTTTACCCACAGCATTTTTCACCTTCTGGGATATGACCACAAGGTGGATGAAGAAAAGGAACGGATGCGAGATGTGGAAGAGACCATTATGTCCAAGGTGGGACTGAGAAAGTAGGTGAAGAGATGTATAGAGAACTGTATCTACAGGCCCAGGCGGTGAAGAAATTCGCCTATGCCCCCTATTCCAAGTACGCAGTAGGGGCGGCATTGCTATCCGTCGACGGCACCATGTATACCGGCGTCAACGTGGAAAATGCATCCTATGGCGGGACTATATGCGCAGAAAGAGGAGCCTTCATGAAGGCGGTCAGCGAGGGAAAACAGAAGTTCGATGCCATTGCCATCTGCGGGGGTGAAGGCACCGCTTGGCCGTGCGGCATCTGCCGCCAGTTCATGTACGAGTTCAACCCCGATTTGAAGGTGATCACCGGAAGGGATGAAGAACACTTGGAAGTGATGGAGCTGTCGGAATTATTACCGAAAGGATTTGTACTTTGAAGAGCGGATTTATTGGAATTATCGGAAGACCCAACGTAGGCAAGTCAACCTTGCTCAACGCCATACTGGGGGAAAAGATCGCCATAGCGACCAACAAGCCTCAGACGACGCGAAACACCATTCGTGGTATCCTCACCGACGAGGACACCCAGCTGGTCTTTATTGACACACCCGGGATTCACAGGCCCAAAAATAAGCTGGGATTCTATATGACCGAGGCCGCCCTCAAGACGTTCCAGGAGGTGGATGTTATCCTCTTCATTGTGGACGATGAAATGGCTGCCGGCCCGGGAGACAAGTATATCGTGGACCTATTGAGAGATCTGGACACTCCTGTGATCCTGCTGATCAACAAGATGGATACCATGGACCCGGAGAAATACCGTAAGATCGTGGAAGAATACGATGAACTTGGATTGTTCCGGGAAATCATCGGGGTATCGGCCCTGAAAAACATCAATGTGGATATTGTGGTGGAGCGGGCAAGGGAACTGATAGGGGAAGGTCCCATGTATTTCCCCGCCGACATGATCACCGATCACCCGGAGAGATTTGTTGTCAGCGAGATCGTCAGAGAAAAACTGCTCCTTTACTTGGAAGACGAGATCCCTCACGGGGTTGCCGTGGAGATCGAAAAATACGAGGAGGTCCCCAGCATCACTAGGATCAGTGTTGTGATTTACTGTGAAAAGAAATCTCACAAGGGAATCATCATTGGGAAGGATGGCAGAAAACTGAAGGGGGTAGGCAAGAGTGCCAGAGAGGAGATCGAGGCACTTCTGGGGTGCAAGGTGTTCCTGGAACTTTGGGTAAAGGTAAAGGAAAACTGGCGAGATAGCGACTTTGCCCTCAGCAATTTCGGATATAAAGACAGTTAGGGAAATTATGTATACGGAAACCGAAGGAATCATCTTGAGACAGACCAAGACCGTCAGAGGAAGAAGGATGGTTCTTTTGTTTTCCAAAAAATTCGGCAAGATCAGTGTGGGCACCAATATCAATGAAAAAGGCCGCAGCAAATCAGCCCTAGCCATGCGTCCCTTTACCTTGGGGCGATATGAGATATACAAAAAGGGGGATTTTTTCAGCATCAACGGTGCGGAAACCGTACAGAGTTTCTATTCCATAGGCGAAGATGTGGATAAGTATATGTATGCATCCTATGCCCTGGAACTCCTTGAAAAAGTTACGGTGGAGGGGCAGGTCATGACAGGACTTTTTCAATTGACAGCCGATTTCCTCGTGGAAATAGAAAAGAGAAAGAAGAAGTTGGAAATACTGATCTTAGCCTATGAAACAAAAGTACTTCAGGCCCTGGGTTATCTTCCCCAACTGAGGGAGTGCGCCTCTTGCGGCTCCAAGGATACACCCAAGGCGTTCAGCGTAAAAGCAGGCGGTATATTGTGCGGAAACTGCTGTGGTCAAGATGAATTTAATCCCATGGACACATTGATT
Source organism: Anaerovoracaceae bacterium (assembly GCA_050946655.1). Taxonomy (GTDB): domain Bacteria; phylum Bacillota; class Clostridia; order Peptostreptococcales; family Anaerovoracaceae; genus JAXGRD01. Next base: position 43,109 of record JBMNVE010000001.1, on the reverse strand, counting down.
TATCCCATTGATTTTGGTATAGTAAGTGTAATAATTTACTTTCTTTCTCACCCCTTGAAAAATTTGGAAAAATTGGCATTGGACGAGGAAAAAGCAAAGAAGATCCGAGAAATATTGAAAGGGTACAGAACATATTATTTGGATATCGAGACGTTAAAAAGTGAAGATTGTATCATGCGGGAGTAATGGAGGTTACAAAATGGAAATCACATTGGAAAAAATCGAACTGGTCAAAGACAGAACAGGTGTTACCTATAAAGAGGCAAAGGAAGCCCTAGAAGAAACGGATGGGAGCGTGGTAGACGCCATCATCAACATCGAAGAGAGCATCGATAACAGCCAAAAGAAGACCCTGGGCGAGCAAGGGATGGCCATCATCGATGCGGTGAAGGAACTGGTGAAAAAGGGCAATGTGTCCAAGATCGTCGTTCGAGATAGAGACGGTGAAACGATTTTGAATCTACCCGTCAATGCCGGGATCATCGCCACCGTCATCGCACCATGGGGCATACTGGCCGGAGTAATTGCCTCCTTCGGGTTCAAGTGCGATGTTGAAGTGATCAAGACCGACGGGACCATCATCGATGTAAGCGATAGGGCCGCGGAGGCCATGGAAAAAGCCGTAGAAAAAGGCAGCGAGTTTGTTGATGTGGCAAAGCAGAAGGGCGGAGAAGCTTATGAAAAGGTAAAGAACAGCGATGCCTATGAAAAAGTGAAGGATAAGGCAGAGGACACCTTCGAAAGAACGTCCGAAGCCATTAAAAGCAAGATCAAGAAAGCAGAAGAGGAAGTGGAAGACGTTGCGGAGGATGTAGAGGATTTCGCAGAGGATTTCGCTGAAGAAGTCAAAAAGGAAGAGGAATAATCAAAACATGAGTCGAGTAACAATGGAGAAACTAGTAGCGCTGGCGAAGAATAGGGGCTTTGTATATCCCGGTTCGGACATCTACGGAGGGCTGGCCAATTCTTGGGATTATGGCCCGCTGGGAGTGGAATTTAAGAATAATCTCAAGAAGGCGTGGTGGCAGAAATTTGTACAGGAATCAAAGTATAATGTGGGGATCGATGCAGCGATTCTGATGAATCCCAAAGTCTGGGAGGCTTCCGGACATGTAGGCGGATTTTCAGATCCCTTGATCGACTGCAAAGAGTGTAAGGCCCGGTTCCGTGCGGATAAGTTGATCGAGGAGCATTTAGGAGCATCGGGAGCACCGGTGGAGACGGTGGACGGATGGCCAAGGGAGAAATTGGAAGAGTATATTTCCGGGAAAGAAGTTCCCTGTCCCGAGTGCGGCAAGAGCAATTATACCGGGATCAGACAGTTCAACCTGATGTTCAAGACCTTCCAAGGCGTCACGGAAGACTCTCAATCGGAAATTTTCCTCAGGCCGGAGACAGCCCAGGGCATATTTGTGAATTTCAATAATGTACAGAGAACATCCAGGAAGAAGATCCCTTTCGGGATCGCCCAGATCGGAAAGTCCTTCCGAAATGAGATCACCCCCGGGAACTTCATCTTCCGGATCCGAGAGTTTGAACAGATGGAACTTGAGTTTTTCTGTAAGCCGGGAACCGACCTGGAATGGTTCACCTACTGGAAGGATAAATGCGTGGACTTCCTCAAGGCCTTGGGGATGAAGGAAGAGAACATGCGACTGAGAGATCACGGCGAGGAAGAACTTTCCCATTACAGTAGCGCCACGACGGATATCGAGTACTTGTTCCCCTTCGGATGGGGAGAGTTGTGGGGTATCGCTGATCGTACCGACTTCGACTTGAAGCAGCATATGGATCATTCCGGCCAAAAGATGGAATATCTGGATCCGGAGTCCGGAGAAAGATATATCCCTTACTGCATAGAGCCCTCTTTGGGGGTAGACCGTATCGCCTTGGCCTTCCTGGTGGAGGCATATGACGAGGAGATCCTCAAGGATGACAAGGGCAAGGAAGATAAGCGAGTGGTGATGAGGTTCCATCCCGCTCTGGCACCGTACAAGGTGGCAGTTCTGCCTTTGGCAAAGAAATTGGCCCACTTGGCAGAGCCCATTGCCGAGGAATTATCCAAGGAATTCATGGTGGATTATGATGTTGCCGGATCTATCGGCAAGAGATACCGGCGAGAAGATGAGATAGGCACACCCTTCTGCATATGCGTGGATTTCGATACTGAAACGGATAATTCGGTAACCATTAGAGACAGGGATACCATGGAGCAGATAAGGCTTCCCATTTCGGAAGTGAAAAACTATATCAAGGGGAAACTGGTGTTTTAAGGAGGGTGAATACTATGGAAAAATTTGTTTATTCATTTAATGAAGGCTCCAAGGAGATGAAGAATCTTCTCGGTGGAAAGGGTGCAAACCTGGCGGAAATGACCAAGATCGGCCTCCCGGTCCCCTTCGGGTTTACTGTAACCACAGGGGCGTGCAACCGCTACTATGAAGAAGGGCAAAAAATCGGTGATGATATCGTTGAAGACATCTTCAGCAAGTTGGCGGACTTGGAAAGCGTGACAGAAAAAAAATTCGGAAGTGTAGAGAATCCTCTTTTGGTTTCCGTAAGATCAGGTGCTGTGTTCTCCATGCCTGGGATGATGGACACCATTTTGAACCTGGGACTCAACGATGAAACTGTGGTTGGACTGGCAAATTTGACGGAAAATGAAAGATTTGCCTATGACAGCTACCGTAGGTTCATTCAGATGTTTGGCGATGTGGTAATGGAAATACCCAAGGCCAAGTTTGATGCCATCTTTGACGCCAAGAAAGAAGAGGCGGGCTGCGATTCTGATGTGGATCTAAAAACGGAAGACTTGAAGGATATCATTGTTTCCTACAAAGCATTGGTGAAAGAAGAAATGGGAAGAGATTTCCCCATGGATCCCAAGGACCAGCTGATGGAAGCTATTATGGCGGTATTCAGGTCTTGGAACAATGAAAGAGCTATACTTTATAGACAGTTGAACAGTATTCCCAGCAACTTGGGGACGGCAGTAAACGTTCAGTCCATGGTATTCGGAAACATGGGAGATACTTCAGGTACCGGCGTAGCCTTTACCAGAAGCCCATCTGACGGAGAACACAAAATCTTCGGAGAATTCTTGGTCAATGCTCAGGGAGAAGATGTGGTAGCGGGGATCAGGACTCCCCAGCCTATCGAAAAAATGGCTGAAGCCTTTCCTGAAGTGTATAAGGAGTTTACAAGGATATCCGATCTTCTGGAAAACCACTACCAAGACATGCAGGACATGGAGTTTACGGTAGAGAGAAACAAACTTTTCATGCTTCAGACCAGAAACGGAAAGAGGACAGCTCCTGCGGCAGTAAAGATCGCTGTGGATATGGAGAAAGAAGGACTTATCGATAAGGCAACTGCAATCACCAGATTGGAACCTGCCCAGATCGACCAACTTCTTCACCCCAAGTTTGACGATGATGCCATCAAAAAAGCAGTAGTCTTGGCAAAAGGACTTCCTGCGTCCCCCGGCGCCGCTACGGGAAAAATCTACTTCACCGCCGGAGAAGCCAAAGAGGCTTCGGCACAAGGGGAAACCGTGATTTTGGTAAGGCTGGAAACCTCTCCTGAGGACCTGGCCGGAATGGTAGCCGCCGAAGGTATCCTTACGGCAAGGGGCGGGATGACATCCCATGCTGCTGTAGTGGCCAGAGGAATGGGTAAGTGCTGTGTATCCGGATGCCAGGAGATCAAGATCGATGAAGCCGAAAAAACTATGACCATCGGAGATCGGATCCTCAAGGAAGGAGATTACATCTCTCTGGACGGTGGCAAGGGTGAGGTCTATGACGGTGAGATCAAGACCATGGCTCCGGAACTATCGGGAGATTTCGGCACCATCATGAAGTGGGCTGATGAGATCAGGACATTGAAGGTAAGGACCAATGCCGATAATCCGGCGGATGCAAAACAAGCTGTGGAGTTTGGTGCGGAAGGGATCGGTCTGTGTCGTACAGAGCATATGTTCTTCGGAGATGGCAGGATATCGGCTATTCGCCGCATGATTCTTGCGGATACAGTGGAAGAGAGAAGAGAAGCTTTGTCCGCGTTGCTCCCCTATCAAAAGGGCGACTTCAAGGGCATTTACGAGGTGATGGAAGATCGACCGGTGACCATTCGATTGCTAGATCCGCCTCTCCATGAGTTCGTTCCCCACACCGATTCCGAGATCAAGTCTCTTGCAGATGAATATGGCTTGGATCCGGGTAAACTGAAGAAGAAGGTGGCTGACCTGAGCGAGTTCAACCCCATGCTGGGACACAGAGGCTGCAGACTGGCAGTGACCTATCCTGAGATCGCAGAGATGCAGGCGGAAGCCATTATTATGGCGGCCATCGAACTGAAAAAAGAAAAGGGTATGGAGATCATACCGGAGATCATGATTCCGTTGGTGGGCCTGGAGTCAGAATTGGCCAACGTGAAGAAAACAGTGGTCTCCACCATTGATAAGGTATTTGAGAGAGAAGGGGTCACCGTAGATTACACGGTGGGCACCATGATCGAGATACCAAGAGCCGCTCTTACCGCAGATGAGATCGCAAAAGAGGCTGAGTTTTTCTCCTTCGGTACCAATGACCTGACCCAGATGACCTTCGGTTTCAGTAGAGACGATACCGGGGATATCATTACCGAGTACATGGATAAGCTGATCTTTGAAGAAGATCCCTTCCAGACCCTTGACCAAGTGGGCGTGGGTCAACTGGTAGAGATGGCCGTTGATAAGGGGAAAGCCACCAGACCCAATATAAAATTGGGGATATGCGGCGAACACGGCGGAGATCCCAAAACGGTGGAATACTGTTATAAGATCGGCCTGGACTACGTCTCCTGCTCCCCATTCCGCGTTCCCATCGCGAGGCTGGCAGCAGCACAGGCAGTAGTAAAATCCGGTAACTAACTGATTGATCATTTTAGAGAGTGCCGCAGGAGCGCGGCACTCTTTTTTAGGAGAATTATGGGAACCATCGAAAGTTTGACATCATTGATCATGATTTTCATCATGATCATCCCCGGCCTCATCATGAGCAGAAAGGAAGTCATCACTGTTCACCAGACTCAGGGCATCAACTCTGTAGTAGCCAATGTGACATGGCCCTGCTTGGTGATCAACGGGATGCAGATCCCCTTTTCTGAAGAAATTCTCTGGGACTCGGGCTTTATATTTCTTGCAATCATCGCGGTGTTCTTGGTAGCCTTCCTATTGGGCAAGGTGGTCACCAAGTGGCTTGCCCTCAACAAGGCAAGGGAATACCTCTTTGTTTTCATGCTGCTGTTTGCCAATACAGGATTTATGGGCATCCCGGTAACCAAGGCGATCTTGGGGAAAGAAGCCCTATTTTACGCGTCCATTCTGGAAATGGTCCAAGATATTTTTCTGTTCACATTGGGGATCATGCTTCTCCAGATTTCCGCCGGAAGGGAAGTCAGAGCCGATATCAAGCAGTTCCTAAGCCCCGGCCTGATCGGTGTTCTCATCGGGTTCCTTTTGTTTATTTTGGATATCCGCTTGCCGGGATTTTTGGGAAAATCCATCGAGATCATCGGCAACGCAACAACGCCGCTCAGTATGATCGTCATCGGCCTTCAATTGGGAAGAATGAAATGGAAGGAGCTGGTGGGAGAGGGGAGCATCTACATCCTTTCTTTTCTCAAGTTATTGGTCGTTCCCGCCCTTACGGCTTTGGTGATCTTTTATTGGGTAGGGGAAACCTCGCTCATGGCAAAGGTCATCGTCCTTGAGATGGCCATGCCTGTTGCTGCATGCAGCACGATATTTTCCATGCTCTATAAGGGGGATGTGGAATTCGCCACAAAAGGAGTATTGTTGACGACGCTATTTTCTATCGTTACACTACCTATCTTTACGGTATGGATCAGTCTGTTCTAACCTAGGGCAACATCCAAGATCATCATCACAAGGAAACCGGCGGCAACGCCCAGAGTGCCGATGTTGCTGTGTTTCCCTTTTTGTGTGTCGGGAATCAGTTCCTCTACCACCACATATATCATGGCACCGGCAGAAAAAGACAGGATATAGGGAAGCACGGGGACGATGAGAGCCGTAAGTGCGATAGTCACAAAGGCGAAAAGAGGCTCCACTACCCCGGAGAGAAAACCGTAGAAAAAGGACCGACCTCTTTTAAGTCCCTGTGCCAAAAGGGGTGTGGATATCACCGCTCCTTCCGGAACGTTTTGAATGGCGATACCGATGGCCAGGGCTAAAGCGCCGGCATAAGTGATGTTGCTATCTCCCGTTAAATACCCCGCAAAGGCTACACCAACAGCCATGCCCTCGGGGATGTTGTGGAGGGTCACAGCAAAGATCAGCATGGTGGATTTCCCGAAAGGCGACTTGGGTCCCTCAGGCTTTTTACTTCCCGGATGGAGATGAGGGACGACCGTATCCAGCAATAGCAAAAAGCCGATCCCCAGCGCAAAGCCTACGGCAGCGGGGAGCCAGGGAATGTCTCCGTTTTTTTCCGCCATTTCAATGGCCGGGATAATCAGAGACCAAACGGATGCGGCGATCATCACTCCCGCCGCAAAACCCAGCAGTATTTTTTCGATCCAAGGCTTTATCTCTCCCCGGATCACAAAGACCATGGCGGCGCCAAGTGTGGTCCCCAGAAGGGGAATCAAAATGCTCAATATAACTTGAAAATCCATAGCAGCTCCTTAACTGAATTCATCATACCATAAATAACAGGGAAAAAGAAATTGACAATAAATGGAAAATATGGTAGGGTGGAAATGGAAAATATTAACAATTATTTGGGAGAGGAAATGGAAAGCATAAAAGTTCGGATCGTGATGGGTGATGAAGATTACGGTTATGCTCTGGGAGAAGCCTTAAAGCGAAATTATTCCGGTTTTATTATATCTCTGGGGCAAGGAGATGTCGGGGATGAGGCGGATATCCATCTTTTCGATGATTTGCGAAGGAGGGGAAAGAACTCCGTATTTCTCACGGAAAAGTTTGCCCAGGTGGATGATGAAAAATATATCTATTACAAATACGATAGTGCCAGGAATATTGCAGGGAGCATCCTGTCCGCATACAGCCGCCTGACAGGCAGAAAGATGATCTATTCTCCTAAATCCGGTGCTTTCTTATTGGCTGTCCACTCTTCCCGGGGAGGTAGCGGGTGTACCTCCGTTGCCCTTGCCATATGCCAGGAACTTCGTCGGTTCAGGGGATGGAACACCCTTTATCTTTCCATGGAAGCCTTTGATTCCGCCGGTGGCTACTTTTCATCAACGGGAAAGAAGGGAATCAGGGAGTATCTGTATTATATCCTCACCGGGCAAGAAAGCAAGTATGCCATCATAGAAGGGTTTCTCAGGTCCGACGATTTTGGCGGCGAAGCATTCACCCCAAGCTCCGGAAAAAATCCCCTTAAAGATCTTTCCGAGGAAGATTTCCGGCTTTTCTTTTCAACCATTTTTGCCATGGGGAGATATGATGCCATTATTTTTGATTGCGGTAATTGCATCAGTGAGTCCGCCATCTGTGCCATGAAGATTGCCGACAAGCTCTTGTTTATCACAGGGGAAGAAGAGCAGGACGAAAAATATATCAGTTTTTTAACAAAAGAATCGGAGCATACCGTCGAAGATAAAATGCTGGCTGTCATCAATCGCCATGAAGAAATCACGGGAAATTTACATGAGGAAGATATAGAAGAAGAATCACCGGAGCCATCAGAGGTTCTCACCATCGCTTATGATCCCCCAAGTTTTACTGATCATGGCCAAAAGCGGAATATATCGTTGGACACTGACTTCGGAACCGATGTAAAGAATGTGTTAGAAGTGTTAATGGGATAATTAACATAGATTTAACATTACCTTAACATTCTCTTGCTTTTGATTACTGGTCCGGATAATAGTATCAGATATATCCGGATATTTGTAAACAAAAGGAGAAGTGTGATGAGCGGAGATACCTTCCAGATCATATTTACACTGCTTGGCGGTCTTGCAGTGTTTATTTATGGGATGAATTTGATGAGTGATGGACTGCAGAAAGTTGCCGGGGAAAAGATGAAGAACATCCTCGCCTTGCTGACGAGAAACCCGGTGCTGGGGATAATGGCAGGTGCGGTGACTACTGCAGTATTGCAGAGTTCATCGGCAACTACAGTCATGATTATCGGCTTTGTCAGCGCCGGCCTGATGAAACTTCCTCAGGCCATCAGCGTCATCTTAGGGGCCAATATCGGTACCACAGTGACGGCTCAGCTCATCGCCTTTAAGATCGGGGACTATGCATGGATATTTGTGTTCAGCGGTTTCATCCTTTTTTTCTTCATCAAGAATCGGGAAAAAATCAGTCAGGTAGGACAGGTGATCTTTGCCTTCGGCATTCTTTTTGTGGGGATAAATACCATGAGTGGTGTGATGAAGCCCCTTGCTTCTTCTTCGGTATTTACCGATCTGATGCTTCAAGTACAGGATGTCCCCATACTTGGTGTGGTCATCGGGACATTTATGACTGTTGTGGTGCAAAGCAGTTCAGCGACTATCGCCGTGTTGCAAAACCTGGCGGCTACGGCCACGCCTGACGGAATGCACAGCATCATCGGCTTGGAGGGGGCTCTTCCCATCCTCTTCGGAGATAATATCGGTACCACCATCACTGCCGTGTTTGCATCCATCGGTGCATCCCTCAACGCCAAGAGGACGGCTATCGCCCACGTAATCTTCAACTTATCCGGGACCCTAATCTTCATTTGGTTTATCCCATACATTGCCCGCTTCATCATCTTCCTATCCCCTAAAGGAAATGAGGTGGATGTCATCGCAAGGCAGATCGCTAACTCACATCTATTCTTCAACCTGACTAACACCTTGATATGGATACCCTTCGTATGGCTGCTGGCAAAGATGGTGACTAAGATCCTACCCGGAAAGGACCTGGAAAGGTTGCCCGGAGAGCCTGTATTCCTGGACACGAAGATTGTAGACAGACCGATTTTTGCCATTCACCTAGCATCTAAGGAACTGCTGAGATTGGCGGGCTTTACCCATGATATGCTCATTAAGAGTAAGAAGGCTTTCATCGGAGGGGATAATAATGCGGCCAAGGAAGTCATGGAGATCGAAGACTCGGTCAACATGCTGGAGGATAAGATCGCCGCATATCTGGCATCTATTCTGGCGGCAGAAGGGACAACGGATAGACAGGCGGATAATGTGGCCGGATTGCTCCATGTTGCCGGTGACATTGAACACATCGGCGATAATTGCAAGAATATCGTGGAACTGTTCCAAGAAAAACAAAACAATAAATTTGTCTTTTCAGACGAAGCATACGCAGAAATCTATGAATGTTTCGACCATGCCAACCAGATGTTGACCACCACCATGAATGCCTTTGAAAATCGGGACCTGATGTTGGCCAACCGTGTCTTGCAGCAGGAGGATGAAATGAACCTCCTGGAGATCAGGCTGCGAAAGAAGCATATGCAACGACTCAACGACAAGACTTGTTCACCAACCTTTACGGTGATCTATACAGATGTGATCCACAACATTGAGAGGATCGGCGACAGTTGCCGTAACATTGCCGAAACTATTTTGGATGATGTGCGCTTGGAGGAAGAATTTGGTGAACTGACGGAGGCATGATATAATATGGGCATGAAAAAAATACTGATTATAGAAGACGAGCCAAACATCAGAGAACTGGTAACATATAACCTGAAGGCCAATGGATACGAGCCTTTAGAGGCGGAAGACGGAACGCTGGGGATCACCTTGGTCCACAAAGAAAAGCCCGATCTTATCCTCCTTGACATTATGCTCCCGGGGAAAGACGGCTATGAAATTTGTAAAGAACTGCGAGCTGAAGGGATCACAACGCCGGTCATCATGCTCACGGCCAAATCGGAAGAAATCGATAAGGTATTGGGTCTGGAACTGGGTGCTGATGATTACATCGCCAAGCCTTTCGGTGTGCGAGAACTTATTGCAAGAATCAAGGCAGTGTTGCGTAGGTATGAGTTGGGCAAAGAGGACTATGATGATGAGGAAGAAATCGTCATCGATAATCTATCCATCAATTTCGGTCGCCATGAAGTGTATGTGGATAAGGAAAAGGTGGATTTGACCTTCAAGGAATTTGAGTTACTGGGTTTCCTGGCAAAGAACCGGGGACATGCCTTTACTCGAGACGAGCTTTTGGATAAGGTCTGGGGAATCGACTATGTGGGGGAGACTAGAACGGTTGACGTACATATTCGTTATCTGCGAAAAAAATTGCGAGATAAGAATGAAAAATTCATTGAAACCATCCGCGGTAAGGGCTACAAATTGAAATGAAGATAAAACTGGCGGTGGTCATTGCCTTTGTTGCCTTGGGGAACGTATTGGCAGGCTACTATCTGAAAGATATTTATGCCATGTCGGTGATTATCCTCGGTATCACAGCCGTGGGTTTTATTGCCCTGTATATGTGGTTGCTGAAACCCATACAGGATATGCAAAAAAAACTGCGGCAAATGGAGGAGGAAAACAGGCAGCTTGAAGTCATGCGCAAGGAATTCGTTGCCAATGTGACCCATGAGTTGAGGACACCACTTACATCCATCATCGGTTTTATAGAAACCTTGCAGGATGGTGCAGCCGATGACCCTGAAATCAGAAATAAATTCATCGACATCATTGCCATCGAAACATCTCGGCTCAAGAGGCTCATTGAAGACACCTTGGTGCTGTCGGATATTGAAAGCAAGAACGTGGGGAGCCACGAAAAGATCAACATCAAAACTACGATACAAGGCATCGTCACGGTAATGGAACCCATTGCCCATAAGAATAAAGTCACCATACTTTCCGATGTGGATGCTAACCTCTTCATATGGGGTCATGAGGATAGATTTCGCCAGATGCTGGTCAATATCGTGGAAAACGCCATTAAGTATTCCAACGAAGGGGGAAGAGTTTGGATCGAAGGTCGCCTTTTATACGGCAAGATCGTCATCACCGTTCGTGATGAAGGCATTGGGATCAGCAAGGAAAACCTGGACAGACTATTTGAACGTTTCTATCGGGTGGACAAGTCCAGATCCAGAAAGGTGGGAGGCACCGGCCTGGGACTTTCCATCGTCAAGCACATCGCTGTCCTCTTCAATGCGGAGATCAAGGTGGACAGCAAGCTGGGGGAAGGGAGCACCTTCACCATATCCTTCCGCTAAAATTATACATTGAAGAAAAAAGCTCTATGCCAAGGTTGGGATGGAGCACAAAACGCAACCAAGTATTCTCAACGAGCAGACCGACTGCTCGTTTTTTTGATCCGGAAAGTAATGGCCGGATGATTTTACATTTACGAGAAGTGGGATCAATAAAAAATTGCCGTCATCCCATCTATGGTCAGCTGAAATCATCTTCCTCTTCACCCCAACATTTGAAAAAACAGTTGCCAATTTATGGAAGTTGTTTTATAATTGGAAATAAATGGAAATAATAACAAGAGGGAAAAACGGAAATGGATGTAAATTACTTAATTGAAGAAGTGAGAAAACTGATCAATGAAAAAGGAAGACAGCTGGATGATGATGAAGTAAGAGAAATCATCCATGAATATTTACTATCCTATCCCGACGGAGAAACTTGTACTTGCCGAACACTCGCCCGGATAGGGGAGCGGATCTTCTATGCCATCAGGAAAGACCTGGATATTCTCGCACCTTTGGCTGAGGATCCCTTGATCACAGAGATAATGGTAAACGGGAAAGATCATATCTTTGTGGAAAGAAAAGGAAAACTGGAAAAATCAGAAGCGTTTTTCGAAACAACAGAAAATTTAGAGGAAGTCATTCGTAGGATCACGGCAAAGGTGCAAAGGGAAATCAATGAATTGAATCCTATTGTGGATGCCAGGCTACCCGATGGCTCTCGAGTTAACGGGGTATACAAGAACATCGCTCTCAACGGGCCCATTTTGACCATCCGAAAATTCCCTGAGACCGGATTTACCATGGAGGATCTGATCCGCCTGGGGACACTGACTACAGAGTGTGCCGATTACTTGAGAGTTTTAGTAGAATCCGGATACAACTGTTTCGTAAGCGGTGGAACGTCCACAGGGAAAACTACTTTTCTCAACGTCCTCTCAGGCTACATCCCGGAAGAAGAAAGGGTGATTGTCATAGAAGATTCGGCAGAGATGCAGATCAGTAACATTGCCAACATCGTGCGGATGGAGTGTAAAAACGCAAATTCCGAGGGAAGAGGACAAGTGGAAATGGAAAAGCTGATCAAAACCTCTCTTCGCATGCGACCGGACAGGATCATCGTCGGTGAGGTAAGGGGAAAAGAAGTCATGGACATGATACAGGCAATGAATACCGGTCATTCGGGCAGTCTGTCCAGCGGCCACGGAAATAGTATTGAAGGAATGCTCCGTAGACTGGAGTCCATGTTTTTGCAGGCTGCGGATTTTCCCATAGATGCCATTAGGGGGCAGATCGCAGAAGGAATTGACATTATGATCCACTTGGGCAGACTTCCTGATCGAAGCAGAAAGGTCATGGAGGTGGCAGAGGTGACCGGCCTCAAGAATGGAGGAATAGAAACCAGTACCCTCTTCAAGTACCAAAGAGCAGATGGATTAAAAAGGACGGAGAATAAACTGTTTCACAGAGAAAAACTGGAGCTGCGGAGGTGGGAAGATGCTGCCACGCTATAAGTCATATAAACTGTCCTCAAAGGAGAAATTGCTGTTCCTTCCCGGGGGATATGTCTTGATCTTCATGCTCACCTTGCTGTTTTATCGCAGCATCATACTTTCCTTTGCATCGGGAGCATTGGTCATATTTTGTATTCCCTTTTATGAACAATACAAAGGGAAGCGTCAAAGAGAATTCCTGTTGGTGCAGTTTAAAGACCTGCTGTATTCTTTGGCTTCTTCTATGGCCACGGGGAGACAGATGAGTCAGGCCCTTGAAGAAGGGCTGGATAACCTTCGGCTTCTTTATGAAGAAAAGACTCCCATGGTGCAGGAACTGACCTACATGGTCAAGGGGATCAATGAAAATCGAGAAAGGGAAGAAAAGATCTTATCGGATTTCGCTCTTCGCAGCGGTGCGGATGATATACGAAATTTCGTGGATGTGTATCTCACATGTCGGGAGACGGGAGGAGACACGGTGAAAGTGATCACCAATGCGACGGATATTATCGTTGAAAAAATGGCCATCCAGCGGGAGATCCGTACCTTGACAGCCCAGAAGCAGCTTGAAGGTAAGATCATTTCCTTGATGCCCATTGGAGTCGTACTTGGGTTGAACGTATTTTACTCGGACTACCTTCAGGTGATGTACGAGACCCTTGCCGGTCGGATCATCATGACCCTGGCCCTGGCAGGGATTGCTATTGCCTATCAAATGACGCAAAAGCTCAGTAACATTGAGGTGTAAAATGAAAATATACTTACAAAGCCTTCTTGGAAGCACAAAAACTCTGGAAGAAAAATATAAGGATATTTACGGAGAAGGGGAGTATGGAGGTAAGGTTTCCGCCCTACGACGAAAAATCCTAAAAAGATATGCTTTGATCGTGGTGCTCATTATATTGACCCTTATCTACAGTGCTACTGACGGCAATCAGTCTACGGCCAAGGTCAAGGTGAAAGATGGTCAGTTGATTTCTGTGGAGCGGCCGAAAAAAGGCGAGGCACCGCTACTGTTAGATGCCAAGGTGTGGGCGTCTTCTGATGATGTGCAAGTGGGAGCGGAAAAGCAGATCTTGATCGCCCCTCAAAATGCCGCAAAAGCAGAGAAGGGCATACTGAAGGAGGAACCGGAAAGTGTGAGACTGGAGAGAAAAATTTCCACTGTGACACGCAGTTTGAATCAGGATACGGCATCAGGCAGCATTGTCCTCCCTACACAGCTTGAGGACGGGACTAAGCTCAACTGGCAGCAGACCAATCGGTCATCTTCTCCCATCCTCATTTTTGTGTTCCTGTTCACAGGATTTTTAGTCTACAAAAGCAGGTACGACAGCATCTTGGCGGAAGAAAAAACAGCCAAAGCTTCGATCATCAGGGAATTGCCCGAGTTCATCAATAAGTTGGTACTGCTTCTTTCCAGTGGGATTGTCATGCAGGCTGCCATTGAGAAAATCATAGGCGATGATATCAAATTGCGAGGAGAAAACACCACCTATTTTTATGATCAAATGCGGAGAATTTATTATAAATCAAAGGAAACCAATGCGCCTTTACATGTAGAACTTTATCGTTTTGCAAGGCGAAGCAAGGTCAGAGAGTTGATGCGGATCGCAGGCATACTCATGGACAATGTGTCCAAGGGATCAGATCTGGTTGTAAAGCTGCAAAGAGAAGGAGAAATGCTTTGGTTTGCCAGAAAAAAACAATCGGAGGAAAAGGGCAGGCTTGCAGAGACAAAGATGACGTTGCCCCTGGTCATCCTACTTTTGGTATTGGTCATGATCACCATTGCACCTGCCTTACTGGGAATGTAATTCTCCGTCCACATAGCCTGCGATTTCTGATATAATGTCCGTATTAGTGAAAGGAGATCGCTTATGGAATACGGAATTATATGTATATTGCCGGTGCTGACCATCTTGGTCATTGCAGTAACGACAAAACGGACGCTCTTTGCTATGGTCTGCGGACTGACAGTAGGGGCGGCTTTATTGGCAGGGAACATCAAGGGTGTACCCGGATCTTGGTTCAAGTACGTTTATGCATCAATGAGCAATGAGACATTGCAGTGGCTGGTACTGGTCATTGCCATGTTCGGGATATTGATCATGCTCTTTGAACGGTCCGGTGCAGTGAGAGAATTCGGTGCATGGGCGGGGAGGTATATTCATACTAAACGTCAGGCTCTGGCGGGGACTATCGTACTGGGTGTCATTATCTTCATCGATGATTACCTGAACAACCTTGCGGTGAGCACTACTATGAAGGGGGTCACCGATCGGCTAAAGATTCCCAGGACTCAATTGGGCTATGTTGTGAACAGCGTAGCGGCGCCTGTCTGCGTCCTCATTCCTCTCTCTTCTTGGGCTGTCTATTTTGCCGCCTTGCTGAAGGAAGAGGGAGTGATGGTAGGCGGTTCTGCCATGGGGGCATACATCAAAGCCATACCACTGACGTTTTATGCCTGGATCGCAGTTCTTATCGTCATCCTTCATGTGATTGGGATCATCCCCAAGATGGGGCCCATTAAAAGGGATGCAAAGCGGGCAGAAGAAACAGGGAATGTCTTCCCCGAAGGAACGGACACTTCTCTCCTTGTGGCCAATGAAGAATACGAAGAAAAACCGGGAAGCAAGCCTCAACCTTGGAGCTTTCTTGTTCCCTTAGTCGTCATGATCGGGGTCACCCTATGGACGGACAAAGACGTACTCATGGGTGCCTTTGCCGGTGTGATCGTATCCTTCCTGCTTTATCTGATCATGCGCAAATTATCGTTTATGGAGCTTCTCACCGCATGCTTTGACGGGATACTGAGTATGGGCTTTGTTATGGTACTATCGGTCCTGGCATTTGCCGTCCAAGCGGTAAACGCGGATCTTGACCTGGCAGGCTATGTGATATCTGTGACGGCCCCCATTATGAAGGGAGGCTTCCTTCCTATGGTGGTTTTCCTGGTTTGCGGCGTATATGCTTACGCTACCGGCAGTTTCTGGGATATGGCTGTAATCATCATCCCCATTGTCATTCCTCTTGCA
Source organism: Anaerovoracaceae bacterium (assembly GCA_050946655.1). Classification (GTDB taxonomy): domain Bacteria; phylum Bacillota; class Clostridia; order Peptostreptococcales; family Anaerovoracaceae; genus JAXGRD01. The sequence continues at coordinate 27,380 of JBMNVE010000001.1, read as the reverse complement.
CAGGTAATGGGCGTGGATCCCATCCTAACAGCGGCGGCAGTCTTTTCCGGCGCAGCATTCGGAAGCAACACTTGCCTGTACGGCGACGGCATCATCCTCTGTTCACAAGGATGTCAGATCAAGGCTGTAGAACTGATGCTGGCCACCTTGCCCTATGCACTCATTGCAGGTGGTGGATCGGCGATCCTCTATTTGATCGTCGGCTTTATGATGTAAGAGGTGTTATATGAAGGAAAGCAATCTTTACGAGACGTTATATCGCTTGGATAATGCCTTTGGCGTGTCTGGAGATGAGGGAGAAGTCGCTCGCATCATGAAAGACGAAATGGAAGGGCTGTGGGATGAGCATTTCTCCGATCCACTAGGTGCCCAGTATTTCGTCAAACATGGGAAGGACAAGAGCCGAAAGATCCTCTTCTCGGCCCACATGGATGAAATCGGATTCATCGTCAACTACATTGAAGAAGATGGGATGTTGCGCTTCCTTCCGGTGGGCTACCACGATGATCGAAACGCAGTCAACCAGGACATGGTGATCCTTACAGAGAAAGGCGAGAAGGTTTATGGTGTGACGGGCTCAAAGCCCGCCCACATCATGACTGATGAGGACCATGAAAAGGTACAAAAAATCGAGGATCTCTTTGTGGATGTAGGGAAGACCAGCCGGAAAGAAGTGCTATCTTTAGGGGTCAATATCGGGGATTATATGGGTTTTTCACGAGAAGGCGGACTGCTTAATGATGGAGACTTTTATTCCGGAAAAGCTGTAGATGACCGTGCCGGATGTGCAGTTATGGTGGAATCTCTGCGGAGGCTGAAAGATATGGTTCCGGAAGTAACAATAGTCATGGCTGCATCTGTCCAAGAAGAAGTAGGCATGCGTTCAGGAGCACCCATGATGGGCCAAATAGATCCGGAATTGATGATTGCATTGGATGTTACCTTGACGGGAGATGTTCCGGGGATCGGGGCCAATCAGTGCTCCCAGAAACTGGGTGCCGGGCCGGGAATAAAATTTTACGACTGGGACCCCGTTCTTGGTGCCACAGGGAACAACGTGCCTCGAAAAGTTACCCGAGCCATCATAGATGTGGCGGAGAAAAACAAGATCCCCTACCAGAGAGAGGTGATTTTGGGCGGCGGCACGGACGCATGGTCTGCGTCTATGGCAGGAAAGGGATATTTGACCGGCGGGATCTGCATCCCCCAAAGGTATATGCATACGGCGGTAGGAACGGTCCATATGGGTGATTTGGAAAACACGGTTCGATTGGTGACAGAGTTTATCAAGGATTATCGATAGAGACATATTTCCCATTATTCCTTCAGGAATATTTTGACAATTTAAAAAAATAGGAATATAATGTGACGGAAACTATAATTCGTTATGACGAAAGGAGAAAAATATGCAATACCGAATCGAGGGGGGACAGCTACCTGTAGTTATTTGCCAATTGGATGACGGCGAATCCATGATCACCGAAAAGGGTGCCATGGCTTGGATGTCCACTAACGTTAAGATGGAGACACAAGGCACAGGTGGTGTCGGTAAATCACTGGGTAGAATGTTCGCAGGAGATTCTATATTTCAGAATAAATATACAGCCATAGGAGGTCCAGGAGAGATTGCTTTTGCCAGCAGCTTCCCCGGTTCGATCGTTCCGGTAGATGTAGGACAAACATCTGTCATTGCTCAGAAGTCTGCATTCCTGGCCAGTGCGGAAACCGTAAACCTGTCCGTATTCTTCAAGAAGAAGTTGGGCGCGGGACTGTTTGGTGGAGAAGGCTTCATCATGCAGAAGCTGGAAGGCAGCGGAATGGCATTCCTGGAAATCGACGGTGCGATCATTGAATATGATCTTGGTCCCGGACAGGCTATGGTAGTGGATACAGGTAATTTGGCCTATATGAGCAGCACTTGCAGCATGGATATACAAATGGTCAAAGGTGCAAAAAACATCCTTTTGGGTGGGGAAGGCGTCTTCAATACTCTGGTTACAGGACCGGGAAAGGTTGCCTTGCAGACCATGCCCATCAGCAACATGGCACAGGCCATCATGCCCTTTATGCCGTCGAAATAATGCTTTAGCATTGGTTATTCTAAAGGCTGCTTGCGTCCAAGGGAGTAAGCAGTCTTTTTTAGCTATCATATATCTCAAAAGAGGAAGGAGTTTGTAGGATGAAAGCATTACTAATCAATGGGAGTCCCCGCAAAGGGGGAAATACAGTGACGGCAGTAAAAACCGTAACGGCCAGCATACAGCGGGACATGCCGGGTTGTGTGGTGGAGCAAATGGATGCTGCATCACTGAATCTTTCAGGTTGCATCCACTGTGATGGATGTAGGAGAAATGGCGGCACATGTGTCCTGAAGGACGGGGGCGCAGAAGTGATGGAAAAGTTGTTTGAAGCCCAACGGATCATTTTTGCCACACCGGTCTATTGGTGGGGGGTTACAAGCCAGCTGAAAGCCATCATCGATCGGATGTATTCCAAGGCTGTACAGATGAAAAACCTAAAAATGAAGAAGGAAATCGGCATTGTTGCCATTGGAGAAGACAAGATAACCGGTGAACAATATGACCTGATCAGCAGGCAGATGCAATGTATCTGCGACTATATGGGATGGGATCTGGTGATGGATGTGGCGATTTGTGCAGCCGGGCCTAACGACCTTGCAGGAGATGAACAGCAATTGATGAAGCTCCGAGCTCATTCCTGGAAGTAACCTGTAATTCATATTTTCTAGCGAGCAGACCTACTGCTCGCTGTTTTTTTGTTCAGACAGGCACCGGGAGGAAAATTTTGCATTTACGGGATGCGTGATCAGGAAAATCTTGACAATATACTAAGGTGCCAAAACACTTGCCTATCAGTGGGAAAGGCTTTATAATAAAAGGAAATATATGGAAATAATAGAAAATAATGTGAGATGTTGGATCATGGTTAAAAAGGAAAAAAAACTACAGGATTACCGGGAAAAGTTTGCAGCAAAAGGTATGGGTATTGACATCCTCTATCAACTGCTGGATGTTTTTCTGGAAGAACTGGATCATGTACCCCGGCGGGATCAATCTTTATTGCCGGGAGAAGAAAGCGGACTTCTGGATGATTTCATCACCAAGATGAAGGCGCAGGTGGTTGAAGAAAACATAGTAAAGCCGGCATACGCACCCCATAGGAAGGGAGGGGCCGGATACGCTCTTACGATAAGAGTCTTGGAACTATATAGGGACTTTGCTTTTTTCCGCCTGCAACAGAATGCAGACTATACGGTGGCAGACTATGAAGAGTGGGTCCAAAAAAGGCTGGTATCCTATACACCCCTTGGAGATCACATCTACGAGTTTCCCAGCCTCTGTCAAATCCTTGATATGTCCCTCAATGACCCATGGGGCAAATCCCCACTGCTCAATTATTTAGGATCTAATCAAAGCACCTACAGCAGCGTGCTTGAATATATGGTGAGAGCAGCCTTGGAGTGTCTCGGAAAATCTTCCCAGATGGGGAAAAAGAGAAAGGCCATCATCGAGTATCTTTATATTGATCCGCTACAGGCCCATACAGATGAAGAACACCCCTGGCAGAAATTCGGAATGAAACGATCTGCCTACTATTACAATCACCAGAAAGCAATAGAGTACATTTCCATGAAGCTATTTGGACCTTATGGAGAAAGATTGCAGAAAAAGCAAGATAAAGGGAATAAGTTGAGCGACGATTTATTCCGCTGAAAAGCAAATTGCACATTTACAATTTCTGGAAAATCGGACTTGACTTGGATGAAAGAATTTGTTAAAGTAAAAATGGAAATAAATGTAAAATAATATCGAACAAGGATAGGGAAGAGAGTATGCATATACTCTTTTTTAAGTCCTGTCAAACTGATGCCGGGGAATACCCGGCATTTGCATTATTTTGGCACAAAGGGGGGAGAGAATCGAGACAAAATAGTGCGGATAACCAAAGTGTTTACGGAGAGAAAGGAAGAAAAAAATGAAAGGAAGAAAAAAGAGAATATTACTTGTAGCAGTTGCACTTGCGCTGTGTCTGTTTGCCCATACAGCCATATCCTTCGGGGCTTTGGTCAAACACGGGCAATATAACTTGCCCGGTGCGACATCCATCGTAGGAGACTTTACTATCGATGGGAAGCAGGCCTTCTGCATCCAGCATACCAAGTATTCAGCGCCCAATGGAACAGCCTTTACGGAGACCCTATATGATGATCCTGTGTTCCAAAAGATTCTTTATTATGGCTGGGGAGGGCCGAAACAGTGGAGCGGCTTTTCATCCAAGGAGCAGGGCGTCGTGGCCACTTCATTGGTCCTTTCGGAGACGTACAATGCACCGGCGGAGAACGGTCTATATGATTACATCCCCATCGTTTCAAACTACAAGGCTTTTTTGGCAAAGCAACCTGTGCCGGCAGATCAGTCCGTCACATTTAGCAAAACCTCAGTGGCTGCATACTACGATAAGGCGAACAATAACCAGAGAACACCCACGATAAAAATCTTGGGAAATGCCAACGGAAAAGTGACGTTCACCCTTCCTAAGGGTGCTTTTGTAAAAAACGTGACAAAAGATGCAACTCTCAGCGGCAAAGTTACTCTTCCCGTAGGAACAGAGTTCTTTTTGTTCGCTAAGCTGGGAGGGGTAGCCGGCACATATTCCACCGGCACCGTAGGACAGACATTCCGATACCAGCCCATGATCTATAATTTCGGTAGTGCATATCAGCAAATGGGGAATTACAAGATCATCACAGATTCGGGTGGATCCACCAGCCTTTTTGTTGATTGGATAGAACCGGGCCATGCAAAAATGACCAAGAGTCTGGAAGACATTGACGGAATGGATGTAGGCAGTTTGGAAGGGTTTCGGTTCATTTTTTCCAGAGAAGGATATCCGGATGTGGTGTCGACCACCGATGAAAAAGGAAATTTCACCGCGACTCTTTGGCCGGGGACATATAAGATTACAGAATCCAGCGTTCCCATGGAACAAATCAAAATAGCAGGATCAAAGAATGTCACCATTGAAGAAGGAAAGACCGTCCAGATTGCCCTTAAAAACCATTTCAAAAAAGGCAAGTTGAGGGTGATCAAAACTCAGGACTTCGGTGATTTGATCGACGGCTCCACCTTCCTGTTGGAAAGCCAAAGCTTTACGGGATACAAAAAAGAGTTTCAGGTAAAGAACGGGGAGCTGAATGTGGAAGGGATACCTATAGGGACCTATCTTCTCACAGAGACAAAGACCCCTGACGGCCACAGTGTGGTCAAGGAGGTATATGAAGTGGAGATCAAAGAAAACCAAACCACGGAGAGGATCGTAGTAAATAGGTTGGCGCCCAGAGGCGAACTTGTGGTCCGAAAAATCGATACCGAATCGGGTGATGCAATCAAGGATACTCAATTTACCCTCACTGCTCTGGATGATATTTACAGTCCCATTACGCTGAAAAAAATTCATAGCAAGGGTGACATCCTAGGAATCGGGTCCACCGACGAGGAAGGAACCCTAAGGTTTACGGATCTACATATGGGAAAATACCGCTTGACGGAGAGCAAGGAAACTCCCGGATACATCCCCAACCAAAAGGCTTATGACTTTGAGTTGCGCCAGTCGGATTTTGAAACAAGGCTTTACACAGAACTGGCAGAGATCGGAAACAAGAAGACCACCACGGAGGTCAGTAAAAAAGATGTCAGTACCGGTGATGAGCTTCCGGGAGCCTCAATGAAGATCATAGACAGGAATAGCGGTGATGTGGTGGAGGAATGGATCTCCGGCGAAGAGCCTCATACCATCAGGGGATTGGTTTATGATAAGGAATATATCCTGAGAGAGGACCTGGCACCTCTGGGTTACTACACCGCAGCTGACGTGATTTTCGTTGCAGGAAGTGACGCCAAGGTGGAAATGCTGGATGAGCCTAGCAAGGTGCTCGTTTCAAAGGTAGATGGCATATCCGGCAAGGAGGTCTCCGGAGCCAAGCTGCAGATCATTCAGCCGGAAACGGGAAAGATATTGAAAGAATGGAAGTCTTCAGAAAAACCGGAAATGATTACCGGCCTGGAAATCGGAAAGAAATATGTACTGACCGAGGTTGAAGCGCCTGAGGGATATATTCTTTCCAAAGAGGAAATCAAATTTACAGTAGGAGAAGATAAAAAAGTCATCATGAAGAATAAGCCGATCATTCGTGACAAGGCGGTGAAAACGGGAGATCCTTTTTATACCGGAGGGATCCTAGTATTGATGCTAACAGCGGGATTCTCGGTGCTGGCTGCCTTCAGAAGAAACAGAGAATAGGGGCAGCAACTATCTCCCCTTCAGAAAATGGAAAATATTAACAATTATTACTTGTAAATTTATGGAAAATACCATATAATACAGAAAAGGAAATATATGGAAATTATCCCTTCCGTATTTCCGGGAGCAGCGGGGCAGGGGATAGAGAATTGGAGGAAAATGCAATGACAAAATCAAAATGGAAAAAGAGAGGGTTCAAACTGGGGAACAAGAAAGGGATGGAGATGGTTCAGGTGGCTATCCTGGTTGCCATTGCCATCGTCCTGGGGCTGATATTCAAGACAGAGATAACCGCCTTTATCAACAAGACATTTGAAGCACTCAACGGAGGGTTCTGATGAAGGGGCTTCCTGTATTCACTTTAAAAAAGGATAAAAAGGGAAGCTCTATGGTGGAAGCGGCGCTGGTCTTTCCCATGGTTGTCCTCACCGTTATGGCTGTGATCTTCATTTTGGTGTTTATGTTTCAACAGGTGGCTTCCAATGCAAGGCTTCATTTGGCCCTCAATGCCACCATGGGGAGGGAAACAGGAACGGTGGAGACCTATAGGAATACTCCCGTAAATGTCAAGCCATATAAAGCCTTCCATGCCATATCGGAATGCTATTATGCGGAGAGCGGACTTCAATTCAGGAAAAAAGGAGTGCTGCTGAACTCCTTCACCAAAACACTGGAGAGCCGAGTGTACAGTGTAGATGAAAAGAAATTTATCCGCTATACGGACTTTTTCTTACCGGAGGAATGAGATGAAAAGCATCAAGTTAAACAAAAGAGGGAGCACATCTATATTTTTGATGATCATCCTCGCGGCTATGATTTCAGTGACTTTTCTCTATATCAGAGCATCCATTAAGGTTGCTGCAGTAGGCTACTGTGACGGACTGCTGAACTTATCGGCAAGGTCTGTGCTGAGCGAATACAACAAGGAACTGAAAGAAGAGTACGGGATTTTTGCTTTTTATGGCATGGAGAGGGATATTGAAGACAGCATGAAACTCTATATCAATTATACGCTGGACAAAAATGATCACCTCTTTCTGAATAGCCTGCGCGTGGATGTGAGTGAAGAGTCTCTCCTCAATACTAATGCTTTTGAACAAGAAATCATTCAATACACCAAGTACGCAATGGCCAGAGGAATCATCGATAAAATCGTAGACCCTTCAGGAGGGGGAGAGGATGTCCCGCCGGTTTCGGGAAATCGGGTGCTGAGAAACAAACGAGTAATTGACAGCCTGCCTTCTGCTGCCCTTGGAGATAACGGAAGCTTGTTAACCGGGGCAATAGAAGGACTGGGGCAGGCAGATCAAATTTTCAAGGAGGGAAGTGATCGGTTTTTCACCAATCAATATATCATGATGCATTTCAAAAATGCTCAGAACCAGAACACGGGGAAAAATACGTTCTTTGTCAATGAAGCAGAATACATCCTCAAAGGAAAGCTGGGGGATGAAGCCAACAGAAAGGCATTTAGACGAGACCTTATATTGCTGAGAAACGTGCCCAATTTGATTTTTATCTATGCCGATCCGGTAAAAAGATCAGAGCTTGCAACGGCTGCGGCTCTGATCACACCTGGGCCGGGAGCGTTGCTGACTCAACTTATCCTGGCTGAAGCATGGGCTCTTGCAGAATCGGAAAACGATGTTCGTTTGCTGGAGCATGGTAAGAAGGTGCCGGTGTACAAGACCCCGGTGACCTGGGCGGTAGACTTGCAATCCATAGTGGATAATACGGAGGTGGACTATATCGATACAAAAAGTCCCACCGGGTTGACTTATCAAGGCTATCTTCAACTCTTTCTGTTTTTTCAAGACAGGAGCACGCAGATGGCCAGGATGATGGATTTGATCCAGATCAACATGCAGGGTAATCATGATGCCAGTTTTCTCATCAGAGACTACAATTTAGGTTTTGATTATAAGGCAAAGATAGACGGGAGAGAATATGTCTACAAGGACAAATACTAAAAAAGGATATTATACGGTAGAGGCGGCAATCTTTCTCCCTGTATTTATCATTGCGATCATGACCATCGCCTATTTGATCAAAGTGGTAGCAGCTTCAGAGGAAATCATGCACGCTGCCACCGATGAGGCCAGATATGCGGCATCCCATGCCTATGTTGTGAAGACGGGACTGGGATTCTCCTCTTCCCTGGAAAATCGTATCCGGTCAGAGAACGAAGACGTATCCCATGTACACGTAAGCGGCCTGAAGTATCTTTATACAGGGAAAGGAAAGGACGGACTGATCTCCTTCAATGTGGATTCTCGGGTGGATATACGCCTGCCATTGCACCTATTCGATGGGTTCGATCTTGAAGAGTCTATACTCTGCAGGGGGTGGATCGGAAAGACAAATACATGGAAGCCTTTGGGCTTTGATGAAATGGAAAAGAACGGCGACTCTCGAATCGTGTGGATCTTTCCCAGGTCCGGCGAAAAATATCATAAAAAAGGTTGCACCTTTGTAAGCAATACACCGTCACAATTCCTGTTGAGTCGTAGCTTAAAGAAAAAGCATGGACCATGCAGCAAGTGCCAAGCAAAGGATCTTCCCACCGGAAGTATCGTATATTGTTACGAAAGATATGGGGAAGTCTACCATAGAGGCAGCTGCAGGGCCGTAGATAAATATGTAAAGGAGATCCAGGAAGAAGATGCCAAGGCCAAGGGATACTTACCTTGTAGCAAGTGCGGAGGATAATATGAACTTGAGAGAAAACAATTACACTTTGAAATTTCCCGAAAAAACAATACTTGGATTTGAAGAACGGGTGCTGGCGTCGGGACTATGCGATTTTGCCATCCCCATGCAGTTCACCACATCCAAAGGAGTAAAAATCGTTTCCTATGAGTGCAGTGGCTATGCTGCCTTGTGCGAGCTGAAAATGTTCAATTTGCGGGATGTCTACGAAATATTGGAAAAAACCATGATCACCCTTTCAAAGGTCAATGAATTTCTCATCGATATCAATAAAATGACTTTGGATATGAACACCGTGTTCTACCATCTGAAGCACAAGGATATCAAGCTGGCATATGTGCCGGAGCCGGGAAGCGAAATGATCCACAAGAAGATTCTTCGATTTATAGATGAACTGGGAAAGGATGCAGAACCAAGGACAAGAGAATATCTGTCAAGGACAGGGGAGGCCATACATCGACACAACTACTGTCTTGGCGACATCATACGTTACATCGGCACTTTGAAGCGGGAAATGTACCTATGTGGAATTCGCTGAGAGAAAAAGAATGCACCGGTTGGTACTGGAGGGAGATGGGCAATCTCTCATTGACTAAATAGTCCACACACCTAAATTCTTGACATTCAGTAAAACCACATCAAAAAAGACGAGATGTCTCGTCTTTTTCTGTAAAGATCAGTGGCAACTATCTGCCCTGGAAAGCTCTTCTTTCTGCTTTTTTCTTGTCTCTACATTCTTTACATCGCTTCGGCTCGTTGTCAAACCCCTTTTCTTTGTAGAATTCCTGTTCTCCGACAGTAAAGGTGAATTCCGATCCGCAATCGCTGCACAATAAAGTCTTGTCTTCCATGTTTTTGTTCCTCCATCATGAAAAAAATAACCGTTGACCTAAAAAATTCTCGTGGGTCTTTCCAGATGGACGATTCCAAATAGATGCCTGGACCTGTAGATTTCTTGAGTTCTCTGTTATTATACGGGATAAAAGCCAAATTGTCCAACGTTATTTTCAGAAAAACTTCATATGATCCAAAAGTCCATAAGATTGTAAAATACAGGTAAGTGTAATATAATGGCTTCATGGTAAAATTGAACAACCAATGGGACCGAGTTTTGGAGGGGGAATTTGAAAAGCCCTACTACCGGGAACTGCGAAGGTTCCTCATAAATGAATATTCGACCAAGACCATTTACCCGGATATGTATGACATATTCAATGCTTTGAAGTTGACTTCCTATGAAAAGGTTAAAGCGGTCATTTTGGGGCAGGATCCATATCATGAGCCGGGGCAGGCTCATGGCCTTTGCTTTTCTGTGAAAAAGGGGACACGTAAGCCGCCGTCCCTTGTGAACATTTTTAAAGAGCTGCAGGATGATTTGGGGATTCCTATTCCCGACCACGGGTTTTTGGAAGGATGGGCCAAGGAAGGCGTGCTTTTGCTCAATACGGTCCTGACGGTCCAGGCCCACAGAGCAAATTCCCACAGAGGAAAGGGCTGGGAGACCTTTACCGATAGGGTTATCACATTGCTCAACCAGAGGGAAGAGCCTATCGTCTTTATCCTTTGGGGTGCTAATGCAAGGTCGAAAAAGGCTTTGATCACCAATCCCGGCCACCTCATACTGGAAGCAGTCCATCCCAGTCCTTTATCGGCGCACAACGGCTTTTTCGGTGGCAAGTATTTTAGCAGGACCAACGAGTTTTTGAAGGAGCCAATCAATTGGGAGCTGGACTGAAATAGAGAAATTGGAGGAAGGGAAATGACTGTATTTGCAATAACCGCGATTGTTGTGATCGCCATCATCGTTATAGTTGTCCTTGCCTTGGTTGGGATGTACAACGGTTTCGTCAAACTGAAGAACAACGTGGAAGAGGCCTTTGCCACCATGGACGTATACCTTAAGAAGCGGTTTGATTTGATCCCAAACCTGGTGCAGACGGTCAAGGGATATGCTGCCCATGAATCAGAGACCTTGGACAAGGTGGTCCGGGCCAGGAGCATGATCCAAAATTCGTCTTCTCAGGAAGAGAGGCTGGATAATGAAAACTTCCTTTCCGGTACGCTGAGAAGCCTCTTTGCTGTGTCGGAAGCTTATCCGGATTTAAAGGCCAACGAGAACTTTCTGGATCTTTCCGGTCAATTGAAAAGAGTGGAGGAAGATATTGCAAACTCCAGAAAATACTACAATGCGGTGGTCAAAATGTACAATACTAAGCGAGAGGTCTTTCCCAGTAATATCATCGCCGGGATGTTCCACTTTGACAAAAAGCCTCTCTATGAAGTAGGCAGCCAAGAAGAGAGGGAAAATGTAAAGGTGGAGTTCTGATGAAGAAAAGGATTGCGACATATTTCATGGTCTTTCTTTTGACCACAGTTATCCTGACGGTAGTTGCCGCTGCCGCTGATTTTGATACGACAAAGTACGACGTACAGGTCAATGTAAAGTCCGATAACTCGGCGTACATCACCGAAAATATATCCATTGACATCCATTCCCCCATCCACGGTATCTACAGGTATATTCCTTTGATCCAGACCATTGATTACAAGGATAAGAATGGTGAGCCTTTGAAAAAGGTGAGAAACAGCATCAAGATCCAGGATATCTCCGTGTCTAAACATCCATTTGAAACATATCAAAAGGGTGGCAACCGTGTGATCAAGATCGGTAAGGAAGATGCTTATGTGAGGGATAAACAGAGCTATAACATCTCCTATCTTGCCAGAATGTATGATGATAAGATCAAGGACTACGATAGTTTCTTCTACAACGTCCTGCCTCACAGTTGGGAAACGCCCATAGAAAATGCGGAAATCACCATCGTCATGCCCAAGAAATTCGATAGGGCGGATGCAGAAGTGGTGGCCGGAAAAAGAGGCGGCAGGGAAGATACGGACAAGATCAGATGGAAGGTGGAAGGGAATACCGTGTCCATCGTCACGAAAGAGACTCTTCCCCAAGGATCAGGTATCACAGTCGGGATCAAACTGCCGGAAGGCTATTTTGAAGGAGAGCTGACCCATAAGTGGAGCTACATCCTGCTATATGCTATTGCAGGCCTTGGAGCACTGCTGGTCATGGCCCTGTGGTATCGGTTCGGTAGGGATCCCCAGCATGTACAGACGGTGGAGTTCCATCCTCCCGAGGGGATGACTTCTGCGGAAGTGGGCTATGTCATGGACGGTACGGTGGACAAGAAAGATGTGGTTTCTCTCTTTTTCCATTTCGCAAACCAAGGTTACTTGAGCATTGAGGAACGTGAAAAAAACGATTTCATCCTTCATAAAAAGCTTTCCGTGCTCCCGTCCCATGCAAAGACATATGAAAACACCCTGTTTAACGGAATCTTTGCAGGTAGGGAGAGTGTAGCCTTGTCCCAGTTGGGTGAGGAGTTCTATGATCCCTATTTGGCAACGGTGACGGGAGTTAAATCGGAATTCAATGAGCGAAGAGGACAGAGGGTCTTTGCAAAGAAGGCGAACATCTCCAGAGTCGGGTCATTTCTCCTGATGATCATTGCTATCATCGGGGGAGGCTTGCTGGTAGGACGAATATATGCCAGTGTCATTCCATCCTTGATCGTTGCAGTTATAATTGCCGTGCTCATGGGGGCATCTCTGGTAATGGGCATGTCCACTGAAGACAGAAAGTACGTGATCAAGGGGAAACTGCGCATCGGAGGTATTTTCATCAGTCTGATCTTACTCTTGGTGGCTGCGGCCCTTGCCTTTTTCTTCCTTTGGAAGTACGCCGAGACCCTCATTGGTGCGGCCATCTTTGTGATCATGTTTGCCTGCGGATATTTCTCCGTTCGGTTCATGCGCGCCAGGACCAAGAGAGGTGCGGAAATGCTGGGCAAACTTTTGGGCTTCAAGGAGTTCATCAAGCAGGCGGAACTGGATAAGCTGGAGATGTTGATCGATGAGAACCCCGATTATTTCTATGATGTTCTTCCCTATGCTTATGTGATGGGACTGTCTAAAAAATGGGCAAAGAAATTCGAAAACCTGCCTGTGAGCAAGCCGGACTGGTATCAGGGAGCCGGCTGGGAAAGCGGTCAGGTCTTCAACACCTGGATGTTTGTAGCTGCGATGAATAGCTTTAATACCAATGCTGCAGGTAGCATTCATATTCCCAGCAGCAGTGGAGATGGCGGAAGCAGTTTTGGAAGTTTCGGAGGCGGCGGGGGCGGCTTTAGTTCCGGCGGCGGCTTCGGCGGCGGAGGAGGAGGAAGTTGGTGACAGGCAAGGAGAAAAGGTGAGCGATGAAGTGCGTTGTGATCAACGGGACCCAGGTAAAGGGTTGTACCTACCATCTGAAAGAACTGTTCCTCGATGAAGTAAAGCCCGCTCAATGTACGGAATTCTACTTGCCAAAGGATGCTCCCGGTTATTGTACCGGGTGCAAGAGATGCTTTACGGAGCACGAGAGCCTATGTCCTCATTTCGAAAAGGTAGAACCCATCAGGAAAGCGATGCTGGAAGCTGACCTTATCGTCTTTGCGTACCCGGTTTATGTGATGCGCTCGCCGGGCCATGTGAAAAGCTTGCTGGATCATCTGGGGGTGAACTGGCTTGTTCATCGGCCGATGCCTGCTATGTTTCACAAGACCGCCGTTATCATCACCCAGAGCATCGGTGCTCCCAACGGGGCCGCACAAAAGGATGTAAAGACCAGCCTTCACTGGTTAGGTGTGCCGGTAGTGAAAAGGATCGGCTTCGGGATGATAGAAGGGGTTCTGTGGGATGAGATCTCTCCGGAGAGAAAGCAAAAATTTGAAAGGAAGATGAGAAGGTTTGCCCGAAAGTTTCGCAGTATTTCTCCCAGGAAGAAAACCATGCGGACCAAGCTATATTTTTCCATGTGCAGGAAGATGCAACGGGACGTGCTTAAGAAACTGCCGGAGGGTCAAAAACCCTACGCAGACGCCCAATACTGGATCGATTGGGGCTGGATAAAGATGAAATGATTAGACCTTGTTAAACCAAACGGTCGATGGTGGGCTCAACATGATATGCGGAAAGAAGAGCGGCGTATTCCTCTGCTGCTTTTTTACTTTTTGGGCTGTCTTTGGAACGACCGGCGATGGCTTTGATCATGACGTTTTTTTGTGTGTGTTCCAGTGAAATAAATTCCAGCATGGAAACGTCGTAGCCGATGGATTCCAGCTTCAAGGCACGAAGACCGTCGGTAAGGATTTCAGTAAACCGGTCTTTTAGGATGCCGTGTTTCAAGATTGGAGACAAGGTTTTGTTCCTGATTTGCTTGAACAATTCATGCTGGCAACAAGGAATGGAAAGAATGACCTTCGCATTCCACTTGACGGCATTGATCAGAGCATAGTCTGTAGCCGTGTCACAGGCGTGGAGGGTCACCACCATGTGGGCGGATTCTCCTTGATAATCGGCGATATCCCCTTGCCGAAAAACAAGTCCGCGGTAGTCCAGATCTCGGGCCACCCGGTTGCAAAAATCGATCACGTCTTCTTTCAGATCCAGGCCGATAATTTCCACTTCTCTTTTTTGCATGATAACTAGATAGTGGTAGATGGCAAAGGTAAGGTAAGCTTTGCCACAGCCGAAATCGATGATGCGGATCCTTCCTTGGGGCAGGTGGGGGAAGACGTCGGAGAGAATTTCAAGGAAGCGGTTGATTTGGCGAAATTTGCTGTAATGTTTCCGGTACACCTTCCCATCCCCATTCATTACTCCCAGCCGAATGAGAAAGTCGCATGGCTTGCCCTGAGGGATGATATATTGTTTCTCTCTGTTGTGGGACAAATCCTCCCCGCCTCGGCAGGCAGGTGTACGTTTGATCCGGGGGTTATCTACTTTCGCAGCCAGTATTTGGATGTCTTCTCGTGGAGTGAAGATGTCCAACTGCTTAAAGTTTTCGGCAAGGAGGGTGAGGATCAAGGAAACGGCATCCTCAGGAAGAAGGTTTCGGTGGGTGACCTTTTTTTCATAGTGGTACTCCGCCTGATAATGCTTTTCCCCCTTGAGAAGAATGGAACGGAAAAGAACCTTCCGATAGGGAAGGGTTTTGCGCCGGGGATTGCTGCATATGATCTTCACCGGGTCATCTTCCCGGAAGATTTGGTTGAGTATATCCTTCATGTGCCTAGTTTACCCCATAAGTTTGAGGGATTCAACATTTTATGATATAATATTTCAGTTATGTTTTCAGACACTTCGGCCTGTAAACACCGGAAAAAAGGAAAGAGAATGGCAAAAAAAGAAAAAATCATCAATATAGCGGTTATCGCCCACGTGGATGCGGGGAAATCTACCTTGGTAGATGCCTTCCTGAATCAAAGCGGCGTGTTTCGGGAAAACGAAGAAGTTGTGGATTGTGTTATGGACAGTGATGACATCGAACGAGAGCGGGGCATCACTATATATTCAAAGAATTGCTCTGTGATGCACGGGGATGTAAAGATCAACATTGTAGACACCCCCGGTCACGCGGATTTCAGCTCAGAAGTGGAGCGCATCATCAAGACGGTGGATACCGTCATCCTGCTGGTGGACAGCAGTGAAGGGCCGATGCCCCAGACCAGATTCGTACTGAACAAGGCACTGGAGCAGGGGATCAATCCCATTCTTCTCATCAATAAGATCGATAAAAAGGATGCCAGGATAGAAGAAGTGGTGGACGAAGTCTATGAGTTATTCATGGATCTTGATGCCAGCGATGAGCAATTGGACTTCCCCATCCTCTATGGCATTGCCCGTCAGGGCATCGTAGTCTATGATCCGCTGGATGCCCTGGGCATTGAAATTGAACAGGAGGGATCCAAGGTCAGGAAAAATGCAAGAGGAGAGAAGGGGCTGAATATCACACCTCTCTTTGATACGATCATCAACCATTGTAAGCCTTATCCCGATAAGGATAAAGAACCTCTCCAGCTTCAGATATCCACCCTTGCCTATGATGACTACATCGGGAGACTGGGGATCGGCAGGATCACCAAAGGGGTGATCAAGGAGGGACAGACAGTAGCCGTGGCCCAGGGGGAGGAGCGGCTAAGGCAACAGAAGATCGGCCGGATCTTTGTCTATAGAGGACTGAAGAGAACCCCGGTGGATACGGCTTATTGCGGTGATATTGTGGTGATATCCGGGATCCCGGATATCTCTATCGGTGAAACCGTCACTGACCCCAATGACCCCCGGCCCATGGAGATGATCCACATCGAGGAGCCAACCCTGTCTATGTATTTCATGGTCAACGATTCCCCCTTTGCCGGTCAGGTGGGGAAGTTTGTCACCACCAGGCATATCAAAGAAAGGCTGGCTAAGGAGCTGGAGGTCAATGTAGGCCTCATGGTGGAAGATACGGATTCTACGGACAGCTTTAAGGTTTCGGGAAGAGGGGAACTGCACCTGTCCATCCTCATCGAAAATATGAGAAGAGAAGGCTATGAACTGGCGGTAAGCAAGCCTGAAGTCATTTTGAGGAAGGACCACCTAGGAAAGCCACTTGAACCATACGAAGAAGTGATCATTACGGTTCCTGAAGAGTACTCCGGCTCCGTGATCTCCAAGCTCAATGTGAGAAAGGGGATCATGAATCAAATGGCCAATGAAAACGGCTATGTAAAGTTGGAATATCTGGTTCCCACTAGAGGGCTTTTGGGATACCGTTCGGAGTTTATCAACGATACTCGAGGAGAGGGGACCATGGTCCGTCGTTTTGACTCCTTTCGGGAGTACAAGGGAGAGATACCACAGCGGTCTAACGGTGTAGCCGTGGCAATGGAAAGCGGGGTTTCTACCCCCTATGCATTGTCCGCCACTTCTGAACGTGTTAAACTGTTTATAGAGCCGGGCACCAAGGTCTACGAAGGTATGATCATCGGGGAAAACAGCAGGAATGAAGACATGGTTGTCAACCCGTGCAAAACAAAGCAAAAGACCAACATGCGTGCTGCGGGGAGCGACGATGCCACCAGAGTGCCGCCGGCTAAGGTGCTCACTTTGGAAGAGGCGCTGGAATACATCAACAGCGATGAGCTGGTGGAAGTCGTTCCGGATGATATACGGCTTAGAAAAAAGTATTTAAAGGAATTGGATAGAAGAAGGAATAGAAATGTCTGAAGCCGCAATGGAAAAAATCATGTCCTACGCAAGTGTAGCCGCCATCATACTGGTGGGTATCTTGGTGATCCTTATTTTGGTGGTCATCGCACAAAAGGCATTGAAGCGTTCTTCCCTGGATCCCATGTTATACAGGTTCATCATCAACGGGATGAAGATTCTTCTCGTTTTGATCCTGATCATTATTGTCCTGGAGCGCATGGGGATTGGAACTGCGCCCTTCGTGGCCGTTATGGGGGTAGCAGGAGCGGCGATTGCCCTTGCCCTCAAGGACAGCCTTGGCAACATCGCAGGAGGGGTGATGATCATGTTCACCAAGCCCTTTCGCCAGGGAGATTATGTGGACATCGACGGGACTGCGGGAACCATCAGGGATATCGATCTTCTCACCACTACCATGGAAACCTTTGATAATAAGGTCATCGTCATCCCCAACGGGATGATCACCACTTCTGTGGTGACCAATTACACCATGAGAGATACCAGAAGGGTGGACCTGATCTTTGGCATCGGATACGATGATGACATCCACCGGGCAAAGGAGCTGATGTTTAATGTGGCCGCGGCTAATCCGTTGATCATGACGGAGCCTGAACCCTTCATCGGTGTTGCAGGCAACGAAGATCACTCGGTCAACCTGGACTTTAGAGTCTGGTGCGGGACACAGGACTACTGGACGGTAAAGTATTTCCTGGAAGAAAACGTAAAGATCGCCTTTGATGAGGCGGGGATCAGTATTCCCTTCCCGCAAATGGATGTGCACCTGAAGAAGTAGGAGGAACTATGGGCAACAGTTTAATGGGGAATATCATATATTTTTGGATATTCATTATCGGAGGCATGTTCATCGGAAAGATGACCGGTCTCACCCAGAGCAACAAGGACACGATCATCTTCATGATCATTCTGGCCTTCTTTTACTGGGGCCTGGCCTTCATCAGGCGTGGTCGAAAGAACAGAAAGGGAGAGTGACATGAGCGAAAAAAAGTTTGTCATGCCCAAAACAAAGAACTACGCCTTTACCCAACATAGGAAATGCGAATGGTTCCCCTGTCATCAAGGGGTGGCGGAGGATGATTTCAACTGTCTCTTTTGTTTCTGCCCTCTCTATGCACTGGGAACCCGGTGTGGCGGGAACTTCAGCTACGACAACAAGAGCGGGATCAAGGACTGTTCCCGATGCGTCGTCCCTCACCAAAGGGATTCCTATGATCATATTGTAGAAAAAACCAAGATCCTGGTGGAGAGATCCAAAAGTGATCTGGGAAAAAGTGAGAAAAAATAGCAAATGGCCTTCACACATTTACATGTACATACTGAATATAGCCTTTTGGACGGCGCTGCAGGGATCAAAAAAATTGTGGCTCGTGCAAAGGAGCTGGGGATGGACTCTCTGGCCATCACCGATCACGGTGCCATGTTCGGTGTCATCGATTTCTATAAAGAGTGCAAAGCACAGGGGATCCATCCGGTCATCGGATGCGAGATCTATACGGCGGCCAGAAGCCATCTGGACAAAGATCCGGCCCTGGACAAGAATCAGGGGCATCTGGTTCTCCTGGCCAAAAATCAACAGGGATATCAAAACTTAATGAAGATTGTTTCCTTGGGGTATACCAAGGGATTTTACTATAAGCCCAGGGTGGACAAGGACATCCTGCGCCGGCACAGCGAAGGGATCATTGCCCTTTCTGCTTGTCTTGCGGGAGATGTGCAGCAGAAGCTCCTCCTAAAGGATTACGAAGGTGCAAAAAAAGAGGCCTTGGCATTTTTGGATATCTTTGGTGAAGGCAATTTCTATCTGGAGTTGCAGGACCAGGGACTGGAAGAAGAGGCGGAGATCCTGCCCTTGATGAAACAGTTGCACCGGGAGACGGGGATACCCTTTGTGGCCACCAATGACGTTCACTACGTCCATCAGGAAGATGCGGAAGCTCACGATGTACTCCTTTGCATCCAGACCGCCACCACAGTGGATGATGAAAAGCGGATGCGCTTTCCCAATGATCAATTTTACCTGAAGAGCGAATCTGAGATGCGAAAGTTATTTGCCGGGATACCAGAAGCCTGTGACAATTCCCACAAAATTGCCATGGCATGTCAGGTGGATTTCACCTTCGGCCAATTGCATCTGCCGGAGTTTGCGGCCCCCGACGGAAAGAACAATAGAGACTATCTCCGGGAACTTTGCCGGAAGGGAATGATTCAAAGGTATGGAGATGCCCCCCCTGCGGTGGAAGATCGATTGGAATACGAGTTGTCAGTCATTGAAAGTATGGGATATGTGGAGTACTTTCTCATCGTCTGGGACTTCATCAACTATGCCAGGACAAACGGCATCATGGTGGGCCCGGGAAGAGGATCGGCGGCAGGAAGCATCGTCTCCTATGTGCTGCGGATCACCGACATCGATCCCATCAAATACAACCTGATATTTGAGCGATTCCTCAATCCGGAGCGTGTCAGCATGCCGGATATCGATATCGATTTTTGTTATGAGCGAAGAGGGGAAGTCATCGACTATGTCATAGAGAAGTACGGGGAAGAAAAGGTGGTCCAGATCATCACATTCGGGACCCTCAAGGCAAAGGCTGCCGTTCGAGACGTGGGAAGATCCCTCAATGTCAGTTATGCAGATACGGATGCCATTGCAAAGGCCATTCCCTTTGAATTGAATATGACCATAGAAAAGGCCCTCAAGTCCAGCCCGGACCTGGCATCCATGTACGAAAACGATCCGGAGGCCAGAAAGGTCCTGGACATGGCTAAGGCCATAGAAGGTACCCCTCGCCACGCTTCCACCCATGCGGCAGGTGTGGTGATCTCCAAAAATGATATTGTTGAATATGTGCCTCTTTATTTGGCAGATAAGGGGATATCCACCCAGTTTCCCATGACTACCATAGAGGAGTTGGGCTTGCTCAAGATGGACTTTTTGGGCCTTCGCAACTTAACGGTGATCCGGGATGCCCTGGAGCTGATCCAAAGAAATCACAATACAACCATAGATTTGGATGGGATGGATTACGATGATCCTGCGGTTTACGAAATGATCGCCAAGGGGAATACCCAGGGGATCTTTCAGCTGGAATCTGCCGGGATGACCCAGTTTATGAAGAACCTGAAGCCCGACTGCTTTGAGGATATCGTAGCCGGGATATCCCTTTACCGGCCCGGCCCCATGGCGTCCATCCCTACCTACATTGCCAACAAAAAAAATCCGGATCACAGCACTTATCTTCACGACAGCCTGAAGCCTATTTTGTCGGTGACCTATGGGTGTATGGTGTACCAGGAGCAGGTGATGCAGATCGTCCGTGACCTTGCAGGCTATACTTATGGACGATCGGACCTTTTGCGCAGAGCCATGAGCAAGAAGAAGATGGATGTGATGCTGGCAGAAAAAGAGATATTCCTTCGGGGCTGTGGCGAGAAGGGGATTCCCGAAGACGTGGCCGAAAGCATATTCAATCAGATGGTCAGCTTTGCCGAGTATGCCTTTAATAAATCCCATGCCGCCGCCTATGCGGTGGTGGGCTACCAAACCGGCTATTTAAAAGCCCACTATCCGGTGGAGTTTATGGCCGCCCTCATGTCCAGTGTCATGGGCGATGCCCATCAGATTTCCGCCTACATCAGAAACTGTGCGGAAATGGGGATCCGGGTATTGCCCCCGGATATTAACACATCCGAGAAGAAATTCACCGCTGTGGACGGAAAAATCAGATTCGGCCTTCTAGGGGTCAAAAATGTAGGAGAAAATGCCATAGAGGCTATTTTAGAGGCCAGGAGAACCAAGGGAGTCCCCACAGACATCCATGGGTTCATCAATAACCTGGACATTCGCCAGATGAACAAAAAAGCCTTAGAGAGCCTGATCAAGGCCGGCGCCTTGGACAGCCTTACCGGTAGCAGGGCCCAGCATCTCTCCGTATATGAAAAGCTTATGGAATCGGCGCAAGGCAGTTTAAAGAGAAATATCGCAGGACAGATGTCCCTGTTTCAAAGCCACGCCGAGGAAATGGACAATCCTCTCTGTGCCGTTTGTCTTCCGGACGTCAAGGAATTTCCTAAGGAATCACTTTTGGCCATGGAAAAGGAGATGCTGGGGGTATATCTGACCGATCATCCCCTCAACGCCTATAAAGATAGAATGGAAAAGTTGGTCACAGTCACTTCCGCACTGCTGGCCGATGAAGATCAGCAGGAAGTGAGGGATGGGGACAAGGTGGTCATGGCGGGGATCATCTCCGGAAAGCGAAACCTGATCACCAAAAGCAACAAGCAAATGGCATTTGTCCAGTTGGAAGACTTCTACGGGGAGGTGGAAGTGATCGTCTTTCCCAATGTCTTTGCCAGATACGGACAACTCCTTTCGGAGGATGCCATCGTTGCAGTGAAGGGGACGCTGAATTTTAAGGAAGATGAGGCGCCTAAACTTCTTGCCGATACCATCAGTGATGTAAAAACCGTCTTGCCTGCTCAGGAACTGATCAAAGTAAAGATCCCCGACGGGATGTCGGAAGGAGAGACCTTGGCGAAGATAAAGGAATTGCTCATGAAGAACAGGGGGAAATCACCTGTGATCATATACCTCCACGGAAATAAAGCGGTAAAAACCGGTGAGGATCTGTTGGCGGATAAAAACGATAGTTTAAAGGCAGGCCTGGGGAATCTATTGGGACCTGAGAACGTAAAAATGTAGGAGGGAAACAGGATGAAAAGAGTCGGTGTATTGACCAGCGGCGGTGATGCGCCGGGAATGAACGCTGCCATCCGGTCAGTAGTGAGAAGTGCGGTAAACAGAGGCATGGAAGTGGTAGGGATCGAAAGAGGTTATGAGGGACTTATCGATGAGGACTTTATCCCTCTGACCAAATCTTCCGTGGGAGACATCCTCCACCGGGGAGGAACGATGCTTAAAACGGCGAGGAGTGAGCGGTTTCTCTCTTTCTTCGGCCAGGATGAAGCTGTGAAAAATATAAGGAAATATACTTTGGACGCCATCGTGACCATTGGCGGGGACGGAACCTTTCGCGGTGCGGTGGACTTGTGCCGAAAGGACGTTCCTGTAATCGGCATTCCCTGCACCATAGATAACGATATGGGCTTTACGGATTTCACCATCGGATTCGATACAGCGGTGAATACGGTGTTGGACGCCATCAGCAAGATTCGCGATACGGCTTCAGCCCATGACAGGACCACGATCATTGAGGTGATGGGAAGGCGTTGTGGTGATATTGCAAGCTATGCCGGTGTGACCGGAGGCGCGGAATACATCTTGATCCCGGAAATCGAAACCAATGTAGAACAGCTCTGCGTCAAGATCAAGGAAGGAAAGGCAAGAGGAAAGAGCCATAGCATCATCCTCAAGGCTGAAGGGGTGGACATTTCTACAGAACAACTGACCAAGCTCATTGAAGAAAAGACCGGTCTTGAGTCCAGGATGGTGGTCCTGGCTTATCTGCAAAGGGGCGGATCACCTACGGCAAAGGATAGGATGCTGGCCAGCCTCATGGGCAGCTATGCCATTGACTTGATCTACAAGGATATCGGTGGAAGGGCAGTGGGGACGGTAAGAAATGAGATCATCGATATGCCCATCGAAGAAGCCATAACCATATCCAGAGAAGCGGATCTGGAGATGCTGGAACTCATCGATGCTCTTTCAAAGTAACCATCAAAAATGTAACAAAGGCAGCATGCGCTGCCTTTGTTAGAGAGGATGAGATATTTGTTTGGAGATGTGTGTTATCTCTTACAATTCACATAGTAGCTTTAGGTGCTTAAATCAACCTTAAAGAAATAGAATTATTCTGTAAATTATTTTTCTTCTGTATGATATCCCAGATCGACCCCAATGTCACTGCCCAAAACCCGGCCAAAGGCCACAGAACGATCACCGAATTTCTTTCGTATATCATCTATGGTCTTATCCAGTTTTTCTTCTTTTTCCCTGTCCGCTCCCAGATCGGAAAACAAATCCATCTGCTCCGGTGCATCTTCATCCTGAAGGTTGATGGCAGTTATGGTCATGAGGCGGATAGGCTTGTTTAAATTCCAGTTTGCCTTGATCACTTCCATGGCCGCCTTGCTGATTTCCACCGGACTGCTGCTGGCATAGGGAAGTTGTTTTTGGCGAGCGATCACATGAAAGCCGGGATCCTTGATATCCACCTTGACGCCGGTGGCTTTCATTTGCAGCTTACGCAGGCGGGCGGTGACCTTATCCGTAAGGCCCACTACAGCTACGGAGATGTCATCTTCTCCAGAGAGATTTCTGTGGAAGGTGACACCATTGCCTACGGATTTGATTTTTTCACGTTCTCCTGCTTTGGAAACGGGAGCGTCATCCAAACCGTTGGCATAATCCCAGAGCATACCCCCTTGCTTGCCCAAAAGATCCTCCAACACCTTCCGCCGGGCACCGGCAAGATCTCCGATGGAATGAATGCCGATGTTGCGAAGTTTCCCTGCGGTGACAGCGCCCACAAAGAACATTTCTTCTACGGGAAGAGGCCACAGGATGGCTTGATAATTCTCTCGGGTGATCACCGTAGTCTGGTCCGGCTTCCGATATTCGCTGCCCATTTTTGCAAAAAATTTATTGAAGGAAACGCCGGCGGAGAGAGTCAGGGATAGTTCCTCTCTAACGGTTTTACGAATGCTGTCGGCGATGGTCTTCCCATCACCGAAGAGTTTCAAGCTCTTGGTCACATCCAGCCAAGACTCGTCTATGCTGAAAACTTCTATCATATCCGTATACCGGGCATATATCCGGTTGATCAGTCGGCTGTAATGCTTATATTTTTCCATATGGGGGCGAACGCACCGAAGGCTCGGACATTTCCTTTTTGCCTGCCACAGGGTTTCTGCCGTTTGGACACCTTTCTCTTTAGCCAGCTGGTTTTTAGCCAAAATAATGCCTCGCCGGCTATCCGGATCGCCGCAGACCGCCATGGGAACATCCTTTAATTCCGGATGATCCAACAGTTCCACCGATGCAAAAAATCCATTCATATCACAATGTAAAATCGTTCTATCCATGTTTAGATTCTACACGGGAACTTGCACCTGTGCAAGAGCCTACGGAAGAGCGCGATCAAGTGGCCAGTGATATGCGAATTCTCTTTTCGGATTTTTGGTCGGTTTTTTTCTGATATTGTACCACTATATTCCCTCGCTTCGGTGGGGTATTGGTTCAAAAATGGATTTTTGATCAGGATATAGATGAAGATGTTCCTTTTTTTCTTAGGGTGATGAGGTTCGGCAAAAAATCATTGGTAGAAACAGCTTTATTTTAGGACGATTAGGCCATTGACCCTTAAAAAGGGCGGGCCGGTGTCATTGCCAAGGTTGGCAGGACAATTGACACAAGTAGGAGATTTTGATAGACTGATGTTGTTTTAGGAGGAATAGGAATGAAAAAAATCAACACGTTAGAAACTAGAAACTTATCGGATACTGCAAAGACATGCGGGTGCGGGGAATGCCAGACTTCATGTCAGTCTGCCAGCAAGACGTCCTGCAGCGTGGCCAATCAGCAGTGCGAGAAAACGAAATAAGCACCGGTGGTACACCAGTATAAAAGCAATGGATATAATATCGTCATAGATAGCAACAGCGGATCCATCCATTGGGTGGATGATGTTACCTATGATGTTATTTCGCGTTACGAAAAGGGCGATTATGAGGGTCTGGATCCGTCAGCTATTGCGGAAGTCCTGCCAGAGATACGAGAACTGGAAAAACAGGGAAAGTTGTTTAGCCCTGACCCTTTCAGAGATATGGCGGCTGAATTCAAAGAACGGCACTCCGTGCTGAAAGCCATGTGCCTCCATGTGGCTCACGATTGCAACATGGACTGCGGATACTGCTTTGCCGGCAAGGGGGAATATCATGGGAAGCGTAGCCTGATGAGCCTGGAAACAGGGAAGAGGGCTATAGATTTCCTTGTGGAAAACTCTCACGGTAGGCGGAATTTAGAGGTAGACTTCTTTGGGGGAGAGCCTCTGCTCAACTGGCAGATGGTCAAAGACCTGGTTGCCTACGGAAGGACCTTTAAGGACAAAAATTTCCGCTTCACCCTTACCACCAACGGACTTTTGCTGGATGATGAGGTCATAGACTTCACCTCCCGGGAGATGAGCAATGTAGTGATTTCCCTGGATGGGCGGAAAAAAGTAAACGATGCCATGCGGCGGACCAAGTCAGGAGGCGGGACCTATGATCTGGTGATTCGGCAGTTTAAGCGTCTTGCGGAAAACAGGGGCGGTAAGGACTACTATATGCGGGGGACCTTTACAGCGGGCAACACGGATTTCGCAGAGGATATCCTCCACATGGCCGATCTGGGATTCGACCAATTGTCCATGGAACCGGTAGTCGGAAACGAAGATGCGCCATTCACGCTGAAGGAAAAGCATCTTCCCCGGATATTCAGGCAATATGAATACCTGGCGGAGGAAATGATTCGGCGAAGGCGAAAGGGAAAGGGATTTACCTTTTACCACTTTATGATCGACCTCCAGGGAGGACCGTGTATATCCAAGAGAGTTTCAGGCTGCGGTGTGGGAAAGGAATACATCGCCGTCACTCCCGAGGGAGAAATCTATCCTTGTCATCAATTTGTGGGAGAAGAAGCCTTCCGCCTGGGTGATTTGGATCGCGGGATATTCCGAAAAGATGTATTGGCGGAATTTGACCGATGTACGGTTTACGGCCGAAGGGAATGCTCGGATTGCTTTGCGAAATTATATTGCAGCGGTGGTTGTGCGGCAAACGGATATCACGCCACAGGGGATGTTACGGGATTATATGATATGGGTTGCGAACTTCACAAAAAAAGAGTAGAGTGTGCGATCATGATGAAGATTGACGAGAGCATAGCGAAGGGAGAAACGCATGGGTAATGTTATGGTTTGCGTAACACAGCAGAAGAGCTGTGATCGCTTGATCAAATATGGAAAGAAAGTACTGGATGAGGTGGAAGGTGAGCTGTTCATCATCCACATTGCTCACTATGATTATAAATTTTTGGGTCACTCTCAAGAGAGTGAGGCCTTGGAATACCTCTATCAAAAAGCATTGGAGTACGGCGCAAACCTGACCGTGGTCCGTTCCAACAATATCTTGTCTACCTTGGCTGAGCTGGTGGACAAAAACCGGATAGCTCATGTAGTCATGGGTGAATCCAGAGAGACGAAAAGCAGTGCCAATATGCCGGATCAATTTAAAAAGATGATCAATGGGAAGGCGGAGTTATCCGTATTACCGTCACTTCCGGAGTAGAAAAGAGTCTGGCGGGAATCTTGGTGGTCCCCAGGCCTCGATTGACATAAAGTGTAGTTTTTGCAGGATTATCAAAGTTGAATAGCCCTGAACTGTATTTTTTGCCCAAGGGAGGAAGATAGCTGTGCTTATGGAAGGGGATCCTGATCTGCCCACCGTGAGTATGTCCGGATACCATGAGATCCACCGGTTCCGACATGATCTCATCGACAATATCCGGCTCGTGACAGGCCACAACGTTGTACGCCTCCACCGGATTTTTCTCCACCACCTTGGCATCACCGTAACCAAGTAAATAGTCGTCCACACCTGTGAGAGTAACATTGCTATCCGGGAAGTGGACGCTTTCATTTACAAGAACCGTAAAACCTCCCGCCTTCATGATATCCTTGTATTTGAACTCCATGCTTCCTCCGTAATCGTGGTTTCCGTATACGGCATATTTCCCTTTTTTGGCATTTATTCCAGCCAAAGCCTGAGGGATTGCAGCCGTATCGCCGGTATAACTTTCGAAATCGTCAAAAAGATCACCCAAAAAAATCACAAGATCCGGATCCTGGCTGTTGATTTTGTCCACTGCCTTTTGGAAATCCCGGGGGGAATAGTGCTGGCTGAAGTGGGTATCTGCAATGAGAACGATAGTCATGGGCTTAATCACTTCTCTATCCTGGATCGTCACTTCTTCAAGAGCAACCAGGCGGGGGGCCAGCTGGAAGCTGTAGAGTAGGATCCCGCCCAATAGCAGGGTGATTAGAAATAGAAAAATAATCAGTCTTTTAATGAATTTCATAAATAGTATAGTACCACCTACATGCTTTTATTTCAATATCCGTTATGATATACTGCCCATGATAAAGAAAGGAATGAAAATGTACGATATTTGTATCATCGGCGGGGGTGCTTCGGGAATGGTTGCCGCCATATCAGCCGCCATGGAAAGCCAGGACCTGCGCATC